>METI01000235.1 GCA_001771285.1 candidate division NC10 bacterium RIFCSPLOWO2_12_FULL_66_18 | reverse complement strand
GTCCCTCGCTCCGGGGGAGCGCACTGCGCGTCCGGCGGTCGGTCCTCGCCCGGGGCGTGCTCCCCGCCGAGGTGGCTCCGGTGCTGCCCATCTGCACACCTGCCATCGCCAAGAGCCTCCGACCAGCGGTAACGGAGCAGGTATAGTTAGTCAAGAACATCCCCATCTCCCACTCAAGGTGCAAGAAATGAGAGGGACGTTCAGTCCCCCCTTCGTTTGGTGCCAGTCCCTCCCTCGTTATCGGTACTGTGCGAAAATCGTCTTCATCTGGTCGATGGCCTCGTCGGCCGCTTTCTCGGGCGTCCACTTGTCAATGGCGATGCGCGCCATGGCCTTCCCCCACACGTTCTCGTCGTAGACCTGGGAGTTGGCCGGGTGCTTCCAGTGTTCGAAGACCTTATTCTCGCGATCCAGGAAGATGGTGGTGGCCACCGGGATGTGCAGATCCTTCTCGCCCTTTGGGCCTCGGTGACCTGATCGCCAGAAGGGGTCCTTGGAGATGTCGGTGAAGGCCGGGAACCAGCGGCCATTGGCGGCCCTGATGTAATCCAGGAACCGTTTCGGCTCCAGGACGAACTTCATGAACTCCTTGGCCAGTTTCTGGTTGGTGCTGTCCTTTGGAATAACCACCGTCTTCACGGCACTCAGGTACCGCGCCTTCTTCCCGTCCGGGCCGTTCGGCCACTCGATCGTCGCCATGTTGTGGAAGTAGTTGTTCTTATTCGGATCGTCCTTGTTGAAGAACTGGGCCGCCGGGATGCTCTGCGACGGGTTCGGCGTCATCACCACCCGCTTATTGTGGAAGGCGGCGTTGTTGTCAGCATCTGTCCAGTTCGTGGCATCTGGCGGGACATAGCCGGAGGTGAACAACTCCCCGAACCATTTCAACGTCTTGATGATCGCCTCACGGTTCTTTGGCTGGTCAGCAACGACCTTCCCGTTCGGATCAATCAGCTCACCCCCAAAGGACAGGAGGGCCATTTCGAAGTTGTGGAGCGTGTCGCTGGCCCGGGTGGACATGGTCATGCCGATCCCGTAGAGCTTGCCATACTTCGCCGGATCCTTCTTCCGCAGGGCATCCTGGACCTTCTTCCAGTAGACCCAGTACTCGTCCCATTTCATGGGGATTTTCGTCGGGTCATCTTCCATCCCGGCCTCTTTCAGCAGGTCTCGCCAGTAATGGATGTGCATCGTCTGGGCTTCAATGGGGATGCCGTAGTACGACCGCTTCTTGGTCGTATTATTGAACACGTAACCCGCCTGCAGCATCTTCTCATTGTATCGGGGCTTCAGCTCATTGATCACGTCGGACACGTCCGCCAGCTTGTCGTCCCAGCCGTACTTGGGGACCACCAGCCAGTCGTTGAAGAAACTAAAGGCGACATCGGGCACACGGCGGGCGATGAGGCCCGCAGTGATCTTCCTAGACAGGTCCTCCTGGGCGGTGAAGGTCAGATCTACCTCGACTTCGTACTGGCCCTCGAACTCCTTTGCGATCTTCTGCATGACCGCGTCTTCTTCACGGTACCAGCCCTTGTTCCACCAGACAACTAGTTGGGGTTTCTCGGTGGCGTTCTTACGGGTCTCTTCCAGAGTCGCACACCCCGACAGAGCCCATAACGTTTCTGCCACAACCAATGCCACCGACAGCCATCTCCACATTACGGTTCCCTCCCTTTGCATCTTTTCGCGCGGGAGCTCAGCCACTGTCTACCGGGCGATAAGAACTTGCTTTGGGGG
Organism: candidate division NC10 bacterium RIFCSPLOWO2_12_FULL_66_18; assembly: GCA_001771285.1. Lineage (GTDB taxonomy): Bacteria > Methylomirabilota > Methylomirabilia > Methylomirabilales > 2-02-FULL-66-22 > 2-02-FULL-66-22. The sequence continues at coordinate 3,886 of METI01000235.1, read as the reverse complement.
GTGCCGCCCCTCGCCCCCCGGGGGTCAGCTCCTCGGGCAAGCCGCCGGCAGCGCGACCGGAGCCTGCCTCGATTCAAGAACGATTGTCAAGCGGAATCCTGCAACAGGAGGCAGTGGTTTGGGGAGGATAAGGTGGCCGCGTGATGGGGGACGTGATGGGGGACGTTCTTGACCAAGGAAACTTACCCATGCGCGGCGTCTGGCGGCGGCCTGCGCGACCCCTGCTGCGGAGCGACTCGGATGGCGCCCCGCCAGCCAGGCCGTGCCCACGTCGGCCCGGCGGGTTGGACGGATGGCCGGGGCCAGCCATCAGAGTTATTCAACCTCGTCGAGAACGTCCCTCGCTCCGGGGGAGCGCACTGCGCCTCCGGCGGTCGGTCCTCGCCCGGGGCGTGCTCCCCGCCGAGGTGGCTCCGGTGCCGGGCAGAGGCGCACCCGCCATCGACACGAGCCTACGCCCAGGGGCGACGAAGCAGGTATAGTGAGTCAAGAACGTCCCCATCTTAATAATTCAAGGAGGACCGCCATCTCACCCCCGACCTGGGCGGCCACTCCCGCACCACCGCCCTCACCCGCGCCATCCTCGCCCCGCTACGCTGAGTGTGCTGCACCATCTTGATCCGGGAGGATAAACAATTTGACATATAATGCAACGTCCGAGACGGCGCGCGCGAGGATAAGGGTAACCAGGAGCACGCCGATAAAAACCTGTACCGCCGCAACCAGCCTTGTCCACCCCAAAGGCTTGACGTCGCCATAGCCAAGAGTGGTTTGAGTCACGAATGAGAAATAAAAAGGCGAGGGCGGGGACGTCACCTCTCCTCCGATACATCAGCACGTGCGAGTCGAGCGCGGGGGGGCCGCCAGCGTCCACGTGCTCAGAAATTGAAATGCACCCCGAGGCCGATATACTCGATCTTCTGCTTGTAGAACTGCCCGTCGGGAGAATACCCATTGAAATAGCGCACCAGCAACTGGAGATTCCGACCCAGCACCCGCAGGCTCTCGAACTGCATGCCGGCTCGCACCGACAGGTCTGCTCGCCAATCATTCTCCTGATGGTTCTGGACATCGAGGGCGGCGACCGGTCTGATCCGACCCCCCCAGAAGGTCTGTGGGCTCCTGAACTCCACGCCTCCTTGGGTGGCCCACGGCTTCAGGTCTGACGGCTCTTGATCGAACAGCACCCTGCCACCGCCGTACAGGCGGAACCCATAAGGAAAATCGTACGACAGTTTGAGATCCACACCCTCGTAGCTGAGGTTGACGCGCTCGACCCGGGTCCGCAAAAGATACTCGTCCCCCAGGTGCGAGCTCTGGTGAAAGAGGCGCGCGAGCGCCGAGACACCCCCCATCCGGTAGGCGGCCAGGGCGGCCACAAAATAATCGGCATTGAGGAGGTCTCTGGACTTGGTCTCGAGATCAAAAATCGCAAATACCCCCGCCTGGAGGCCAAGCTCCACCTGTCCCGCGATCGGCGCGTCCGTCCTGTACAGGGGGATGGTTTCCCCGAAGCTGACTGCCCCAACACTTCGTACGGTCTTGTCGTTGATGTGATAATTGTAGCTGGCAGAAAAATGGGGCCACCGCGGATCGGCGAGGAGTGGGCGGAAGAGGTGGCCCTCAGGAAGCCAGCCGACCGGCAAGGGGCCCGACGTGGGCCCGACTTCGCCCGGGCCCCGATCGGCGGCCGGGGGTTGCAGGGCGATTTCGGATACCGTGTCCGCTGACTCTGTCTCGGCGTTCCGGACCACGACTCGGAGGACACCCCGGATGCTCGAGAGCCTGCGCAGAACCTCCTCGCGATCGGCGCCGGCGAGGTCCTCTGCTGTCACGGTGATGAGGCCCTCCTTTACGCGCAGGGAAGGGGCACGCACATTGAAGTCCCGCTCCAGCACGGCGGTCGCATATCCCGCGACAAAGGCGTCATCGGATGCAGCCGCCCAGACGTCCGACGCCGGTGATGCCAGGAAGAAGAGTCCGAGCCAGAGGGTACAGAGCGTCACCGACAGTCGCACGCGCATGTGCTGCATGGGCATGATCCCACAGTCAGCGAGCCACCTCTTACTTCTCATGGGCTGACTCCTTTCGAAAAGAAGGTCATGTATTTCGGCTGCTATCCCGAAACTGTCTGAGCGTGTAAGCCTGGAAAAGTAGAAGCGCACCGGAGAACTCGGCTCTCCTCCTCATGGCTGGCAACCACGAGGAAGGAGGTCGAGACCCGATGCGCCTGGCAACGTTTATCAGGAAGGCGCTCGGAATGAAAGCCCATACCGTGACGCAGGTCGAAGAGCAAGCCGATGGCGGCGTGGTGGCCTACGTCGAGCGCCTGCCCCTAATGACGTTCTTGACAAAGTAAACTTACCCATGCTCGGCTTCTGGCGGTGGGCTGCGCGACCCCCACCGTGGAGCGACCCGGCGCGTTGGACGGGTGGCCGGTGCCAGCCACCCGCGTCCTTCACCCTCGTCGCGAACGTCCCTCGCTCCAGGGAAGCGCCCTGCGCGTCCGGCGGTCGGTCCTCGCCCGGGGCGTGCTCCCCGCCGCAGTGGCTCCGGTGCCGGGCATACGCGCACCCGCCATCGACAAGAGCCTCCGCCCAGGGGCGAATGATGAGGATGTGCGGGGCGGAGGCGGGCATGGCGTGGACCTGGAGAACCCAATTGAAAACGGACAATCCGCCAAAGGCGGATTTTCCATTTGAAATTCCGGCGCGCCCCGCCTTGTGCGGGGTCAGGGTCTACCCGCGGGCGGCATGGGAAGGTTGAAGAGCATGCCGGGCGTGGACCCGCCGGCCGAGAACTGTGGGAGCTTCCCGTCCCATTTCTCCAGGTAGCGCTGCTGGATCAGGGTCTGCGTCAGGGACGCGGCCACCTTCTGGTTGTACTCCGCCTCGGCCGAGCCGCGGATCCGGATGGCCTCGGAGTCGCCCTTGGCCTTCTCGCGCGCGGCGTCGCCCTGGCCCTTGGCCTGGGCCGCGGCGATCTCGGCCTGGCGCTGGGCCTGGATCAGCTCGTACCGCTTCTGCTCCGCCTTCTGCTCTTCGATCTGCTTGGCCTCGATGGCCTTCTCGTAGGCGGGATCGAAGCGGATGTTGGCCAGCGACGCCTCTTTCATCTCGATCCCGTACTTGGCCAGCCACGTCGTCAGGTCCCTCTGGACATCGGCCTTGATCAGGGGACGCTTCTGGAGGATCTCCGTCGCCACATGGAGCGCCGTGTTGGCCTTCAGGACCTCCTGGGCAGCCGGGTCAATGATCGTGCTGGCATAATTCGGGCCGATGCGCTGGTAGACCTCGGTGGCCTTGTCCGGCAGGAGACGGTAGTTGAGGACCATCTCCACGTGCACCGCCTGGAGGTCCTTGCTGGCCGCATCGTAGCGGGCCTGATGCTTCTGGACCCGCGTGTTCATCTCCACCACGTCGTAGAGCGGATTCACCAGGTTGATGCCCTCATGCAGGGCCACCTGCTGGACCTTGCCGAAGAGCAGCGCCACGCCCACCTGGCCGGCGCCGATCATCCGCACCCCCGACGAGATGATCATCAGCGCCCCGATCGGGACCACCACCATGGCCACGACCCGGAGCGCCTTGAGGCCCCCCTCGACCCCCGCCTCTCGTCCGCCTCTGGCGGAGAGCAGCAGCCGCGAGATGAGCGTCGTGCCGACGATCCCCGACAGCACCAAGAGGGATATCATTGGGATGGGCCGGCGTCTGACGCGTCGGGGGGCTCCCCCGGTCTTTCAAATGGCAGGACGACCGTGAAGGTGCTCCCCCGGCCTTCGCCCTCGGATTCGGCCCAGATCCGGCCTCCGTGCATCTCCACCAGGCGTTTGGTCAGGGCCAGGCCGAGGCCGGTCCCCTCGTGGCGCTTGGTGGCCGTGGCCTCG
>METI01000234.1 GCA_001771285.1 candidate division NC10 bacterium RIFCSPLOWO2_12_FULL_66_18 | reverse complement strand
CGCCCGAGATGCCGCGGCAATACGTCAATTTCGCCTTCTACCGGTTGGACCCCGCATGGCGGCGCCTGCCCCAGCATGAGCGGGAGGTGGGGAAGAAGGACTTCAAGGCTGCGGTGGAGGAGTTCGCCTCGCAGATGATCATCCTTCCCTACACCCTGGTGGGGATCCGTGCGGACGCGGACCTCATGCTCTGGCGCATCGCCACTGAGCTGGACCTGTTCCAGCGGATGACGACCAGGCTGCTCACGACCGGGCTCGGGACGTATCTCGCGCCCGCCTACTCCTATCTGGCCATGACCAAGCGCTCGATCTACGTGGACAAGCTGGACCCGGACCATCCGGCCGACCGGACGCGCATCGTGCCCGGAAAGTCCAGGTACCTGTTCGTCTATCCGTTCGTCAAGAACCGCGACTGGTACCGCATGAGCCCGGCGGCGCGCCAGGGCATGATGGACGAGCACATCGAGGTCGGAACCAAATACCGCTCGGTCAAGCTCAACACCACCTACTCCTTCGGCCTGGACGATCAGGAGTTTGTGGTGGCCTTCGAGACGGACCAGCCGGGGGACTTCCTGGATCTGGTGATGGAGCTGCGTGGGACCGAGGCCAGTCGCTACACCCTGCGCGACACGCCGACCTTCACCTGCCTGGCGCGAAGTCTGGACGAGGCCCTGGACAGCCTGGGATGACGGGAACCCGGCCGCGGTCGTCCGGAACGGGGGCGGGCGAGATCGGGATCCCCCAGGCGGGATTCCAGCGCGTGGTGAGGGCGCGCAGGTGCTCCGGCCGGATCGGGAACTCCAATGTTGTGTCGGTACACGGTGCCGGACTGGCACCGGTATGTGAAGCCTGCGGCGGACACGCTGCCCATCTTTGCGGGGTGCCGCCTGTTGGTGAAGGAGGGCGAGCCGGCCACCGATCCCCGCAGCATCGCCTGCGCCTACTGGGGGCACCAGCGGGACTGCCCGGTGTACGAGGGTCCGGGGGGGCCGGCCCGGCCGCAGACCGGGGGGACCGGCGGGATTCGTTCCTCGGATGTGCCCGTGGCGCTGGACGCGGTCTGGCCGGTCCGGGGGCCCGGGGCGAAGGACCGCATGCGACTCGTCATGATCGGACTGGGCGTGCTCTCCACCGCGCTCTTGCTGTGGACGGCCGGGCTGGGCCTGGCGATTCTCAGTGGGGCGGCCCCGCCCGCCGGCTATGTCTACGTGTCGGTCGTGGCAGCGGCGGTCTCGATCGTGACCCACGTCTTCGCCACGCTTCGGGGGTGGGTCCGGCGGTGAGCGGCGATCCCACGTGACGCTCAAGGGGGCCGTCTGGCTCTGGGGCGCCACAATTGTGCTGGCAGTGCTGGGGTTGGCGGCGCTCTTTGTGCTCCACGGACGTTGGGGCGTCGGGCTCTTGATCCTGGCTGGCGGGGCTGGCTTCCTCCTGGGGGCGCGCTGGCTGGCGCGCGTCCTGGGATAGGCCAGGCGACAGAAAGGAGACTGGCAATGGAGACACGGTGTCTGCGGATCCTGGCGATCGGCCTCCTGATGGTGGGCCTGTTGGCCGGCTGTGCCACGACGGCGGCCCGGCAGGACCTGGGCGGCCTGGTAAGCGCGGAGCACCCGGAGTACCTGGCCCATCCGCTCCGCATGATCTCGCTGGGCGTCAACTTCGTGGGGAACCTCACGCAGTACGTCGCGGTGGAGCCGTTCTATTTCATGATGGCTCCCCTGCCGGAACTGGTGGGGCTCAGCCTGGAGGAGCGGCGCTACCTCGAGCAGCGCAAGGAGGCCTGGGAACAGTACTTCGCGGGCCAGCGCCCGGCCGTCCAGTAGCTGAGTCACGATCGTCCCGGGGCGAGGCAGGGACATGGCACGCCACGCGATCGGCCGGCGGGTCCGGGGCCTGCGGGAGTTCTGGCCGTTCCTCGTGCTCGGGTTTCTGGGCATCGCCGGCTTTATCTGGGCCATGGCCGGACTGTGGTGGTAGGGCCGTCTTGGGAAGAGGCGCATGAGCAAGGGCAAACCGGCGCGGGGAAGGGGGCGGGCCACGTCCGCCCGGCGTCCCCGCAGCCCAGTGGTTCCCCTGGACGCCGAGGACATCGCCATGGCCCGGCTGCAGGCCCACGTCCGGAAGACCGAGGCGATCCGGGGACCGGACGGCCCGGGCGCCACCTCGCTGACCCGGACGACGGTACAGATCCCGCGGGCCATGCTCCAACACGTGCGGGACCGGGCACGGCGGGAGGGGGCGACCGTCTCGGAGGTCGTGGAGGTCGCCCTGGAGCGGTACCTGAAGTCGCGGTGACGGGCCGCGCGCCCGGGGATGGCGATGGCCAACTACCAGGTCCTGTACTGGCGCGAGATCCCATCCCTGGTGAAGGCCACCGATGCCACCGGCGAGGTGAGCGTACGCCTTCCGCAGCGGTTTCACGACGCCATAGACGAGGCCGCGATGCAGGTGGGGGCAACCGACACTGAGGCGTACCTGGCGGGCTGGCATTGGGGCCCGGTTCAGCAGCGGCCCGGAACGGCGCGCGAGGTCGCAGAGGCGATCGCGGCGGACCTGGCTGCCTCCATTCCTCTTTCCACCTCTCCTGATCCCTTTCGGGAACCTTGATTGCCATCTGGGCGTTGACGGTCTGGGACGACCGCCCGTCGGAAACCAACCGGGGCGCCGGATGGAGGCGTTTGGGGTCCGCGGTCACGCAGCATGGGTGCTGGCGCAGATCATCCTTCCAGGAAAGAGGGCTCGCGAATCGGGGCGCGTCCGCCGGGGGTGGATGCCCCCGGGGGGAGCGGCGAGGGCCCGGTGGCCCGTCGCGGCATTCGCATCGGGGTCCTGTCGGCTGTGGCCCTGGTCGGCCTGGCGGCGATCGCCGTCGCTGTGCTCTACACCAGCCTGAATCCGCCGCAGGAGACGGCGCCGCCTACGGGGCCCGCAACCGAGGCGTCCCGGCCGGAAACCGCGCCCCCGGATGCCGAGGGGCCGGCGATCGCGGGCACGGTCACCATCGCCCCGGAGCTTCGTGCGCGCTTGACTGAGGAGGCAACCCTGTTCATCATTGCCCGGAAGGGTCCCGGGCCTCCCTTCGCGGTGAAGCGCATTGCCCGACCCAGTTTCCCGCTGCCCTATCGGATGGGCCCGAGGGATATGATGATGGCCGGGACGCCCTTCGAGGGCGAGGTGAGCGTGAGTGCCCGCCTGAGCAGGGCAGGGGCAGCGGGTCCGGCCCAGCCCGGCGATCTGGAGGGGGAACACCCGGATCGGGTGGCCGTCGGCGCGCGCGGGGCGGACATCGTGATCTCCCGCGCACGCTGACTGGCGACCGTGCGGCCGGCGCCGAGCCATGCAAAGCGTGCTGTGTCCTGACTGTGGAGGGGAGGGCACGACCGGCTGCGCCCGCTGCGGCGGGAGCGGCGGGGAGTGGCAGTCCGGCGGCGGCATGGCCCCCTGCGAGGCGTGCGGGGGCGATGGGTTGGTGCCCTGCGATCGGTGCGACGGCAATGGCGTCCTGGTCCCGTTGCCCGGAGCGATGTGACGTGGTGCGGGCGGTCGCGGCCGGCGATCCGACCTGTGGCTGCTGAAGTCGAAGCTCCGCTTCCCGCACCCGCGGGTGCAGGCTCTGGCGAAGGCCCTGGGGCTGTGACCCGAGGAGGCGTGGCGTGACGGATCTGAAGAAGGTGAGGCGGAACCTCCTGGATCTGAAGATGACGGCGAACTTCCTGCGCCAGTATCCGCAGCTCGCCGCCAAGGTGACGGCAGCGCTGGAGAAGGCCGGGGGTCGGAAGGGGTGAGGCCGCAGCGGCTCGGCGCGGCCGGTGCCCTCGCGCTGCTCCTGGCGGGCCTGCTCTACCCGAGCGGGACGCAGGCCGCCGACGCGGCGTCTGCCCGCCAGGCGGGAGAGCAGGTGGCGCTGGCCAAGGGATGCGGGACGTGCCACGCCCTGCCGGGGGAGCCCCGCGGGAAGAAGCCCGGGCCGTCCTTCCTGTCGCCCGCGCCACCCCAGCCGGCCTCCGAGGTATTGCGCCGCCTGTGGAACCACATCCCCGGGATGCGGCAGCACTTTCTGGCGCGGGGACTGGCCTGGCCGACGATCCAGACCCAGGAGATGGCTGACCTCCTGACCTTCCTCGGGAATCAGCCCGGCCTGGAACGCCCGACGAATCTTGACCGTGGGCGGGTGCTCTTGCTACAGAAGGGATGCCTGAAGTGCCACGCGCTGGCCGGCGAGGGCGCGCGCGTCGCCCCCGACCTGGTGGCGCGGTTCCGCCAGTTCGGAAGCCCGGTTCCCCTGGCCGCCCCCCTGTGGAACCACGCCCCGGCCATGCTGGACCGCATTGACAAGAGTGGCATTCCGTATCCCGTCTTCCAGGAGGGAGAGATGGCGGACCTCCTGGGGTTTCTGGGCGCGTTCGCGGATGTGTCCCGCTGAGCAAGGCGAGGGTCCGGACCCACAGGGGGCGAGGAACGCTTCCCTCGTCCCCGACGAAGAGAGGCGGTGCGTCCGCTGCGGTTACCCGGTTCCCGAGCTGCCGCTGGGGTGTAAATGGCCCTGCCCCAACTGCGGCTTCCTCTATCCCCAGGGGGATTGCTCGGACTGAGACAACCCGATGGCGGGTGGTGGTCGCGTCGATTTCATCACAGGAGGACCGGATGCCGTATGTCACGATCGTGCTGCGCGAAGGGCGGAGCGTGGAGCAGAAGCGAGAGATGGTCAAGGCCGTGACCGAGGCCATCGTGCGCACCGCGGGCGCCAAGCCGGAGGCGGTGCACATCGTCCTGCACGATGCGCCGGCGCACAACCTGGCCCGCGAAGGCATCCTGTTCGCCGACAGGAAGTGACGGGCGGCCGGAGGCGGGGATCGCGTGGGCGAAACGGGCTCCCGGTACGAGGCGGTCGTGGCGCCCGAGGGGCGAGTCCTGGAGCTCTTGGAGCACGGCCCGAACGGCCCCCCGCGTGCGGTCCAGCCGGCGTCGGCCGAGGGCGTGGCCATACTGGCCGCCGGGCGGGAGATCCATTACCGCTTCGATGACGAGCGGCGTCTGCGGAACCTTCCCTATCTCGAGGTCCTCGAAGCGATGCGGCAGGAGATCCATTTGACCCTGCACAAGGTCCGGCACGGCGAGCTCCTGGACGAGCCGGAACTGGTCCCGGACCTGCTGCGGCTCCTGGCGGAGCTCGAGGCAACCGCAGCGGCCTTCCAGGAGGCGCGGAAGGGACTCCCCGCGGAGGCATGAAGCGCACGGCGAACCGCCCGGGTGCGCTGGGCGGGCCGGCGGCCGTCACCCGCACCTGCGGGAGCTGCGGGAGGCGGTTTGCCTGCGTCGCTCGGTCGGTGGCGGACCAGGTCGGGCTGTGCCTCCGCTGTTTCGAGCGGAAGGTGCGGTTCCCCGGGTTGTGCCAGCGGCCCTGACAGGCGTCCGGGAGGTGGGGGACCTGTGGTCAGGCCGGAGATCCAGGCGGAGGTGGATCGGGTCATTGCCGGGTTCCGCCAGGAGTGCCAGCAGGTCCTCGAAGAAACGGCGCGCCTGCAGAGCAGCCTGCCGGAGCCTCCCGAGGGCTGGCGCGAGTACTTCACGCGCCGGATCTACACCGCGCTTCTGAAGTACAAGGAGGATGTGGAGGCGGTGGTGGGGGCGCACCTGGCGGGCGAGGAGAAGGCCTGATCGCCTCCGGGGGAACGGCAAGGACAGGCCCGGCCGACGCGATCAGGGGGCGGGAGTGACACGCAGCACAGCCGCACTGCGACCCACCTGATGGACGAACAGCGCGTAGCCGCCTTCTACGACGAGACCGGCAGCAGTTACGACCGGTCGCTCTACTTTGCGGCCTGCGACTCCTTGTACCAGGCCGAGATCGCCCGCCTCATCCGCAGCCGCCGATTCCGGCGGATCCTGGACCTGGGCTGCGGTACCGGGAAGCAGACGGTCCTGCTGGCGCCCTGCGCCGATGAAGTCTGGGCCGTGGACATCTCGGCCGAGTCGCTCCGGCAGGCCAAGGCGCGCTGCGCCCGGGCCGGGGTTCGCAACGTCCGATTCCTGCAGCAGAGCATCGTGGCGCTTCCGGCCGAGGACGGGTCGGTGGATGTCATCTTCTCCTACGGCGACGTGATCTCCCATGTCCACGATGCCTACCGCCAGGTTTTCGCCGAAAGCGCGCGGGTGCTGGCCCCGGGCGGGCTCATGACCTTCGAGATCGACGGCAAGTGGGAGCTGGACATGCTCCTGCACAATCCGGAGGAACGGGCCCTGGCCCGGGCGGCCCACGGCGTGGGACACCTCCGGGTCTGGCGGGACATCCCGTGCAAGACCTTCACGCAGCCGGAGCTGCGCGCGATCCTCGGCGAAGTCGGGCTGCATGTGGTCCGCGTCCGGGGCGCGAACATCTTCCACTGCCTGCTGCCGGAGGATATCCTCTTCGGTCTGCCTGCGGATGTGGGGCCGGCCTGGCGGTTCGCCTCGGTCCTGCTCCAGCAGGTGGACAAGACGGTGGGCACGCTGTCCGGGGTCTACCGGCTGGCCTCGACGCGGCTGGTGACGGCGGTCAAAGGCTGATTGCGGATTTGGGATTTTGGATTTCGGATTTGGGCCGAAGGCCCGAAGGTCAGGGATTCCGAGGGCAATCGGCAATCCACAATCCCAAATCGAAAATGGAGCGAAGCGGAATGGAACAGGTGTTGATCCTGGTGTCAGCGATCGCCTCGATGTTCGTGCTGATCGGGCTGGTGATCTGGCTGGCGTGGCTGTCGGCGAACCGGAATTCCGAAGGCTCAGCGTGAGCGGACGGCAGCCTTGCGCATCCGCCGGCCCACCGCACCGACCAGCATGATGCCAAGGATGGACCAGGGAAAGAGCAGGATGATTCCCAGCACGGTCGCGTACATGACAGCCTCCTGGAGGACAGGGTGGCGGCCCAGCCGGGCCTCAGTTTCTGTTGTTCCGCGTCCCCTTCCAGGGAAGGGAGCCCTTCAGGGCATCTTCCACCAGGGGAAGCCGGAGGCCGTAGCGCTCTCGCAGCATGGAAAGGGCCGCCGTATCCCCCGCCCGGGCCCCCTGCATGAGCTTCGTCCGGGTGAGGTGCTCCGACAGTTCGAAGTCGTCAATCCGACGCTTGATTGCCAGATATTCCCGTGTCTTCATCGGACCCTCCCCGCCCTTACCGGGGTCGGAGTGACTGATTTCCGGTAATCTGGGCGTCGGCACTGACCGAATTGCAGGAATCAGGCCAAGGCTGGCGATGGGTGGAATCGAGAACTTTGAAAGGGGATCGCGGGTGGGAAAGGCAGAGAAATCGCCCGGCCCCAGGGTCGTCGTCTGGGTCGCTCCGATTGTCATGATCGTATCGGCATGAGTCCTCGTGGAGGCATGGCCACTGCCCTGCATCCGGATCACCTGCGTCGGCTGGGCTTCTTTCGGGAGTTCACACCCCCCGAGCTGCGCCGGCTGGCAGCCCTAGCGGACCTGCGGACCTATCGTGATGGAGAGCTCCTGGGGACCGAGGGGACGCGCCGGCAGCGCCGGACCCTCTATGTGGTCCTCCAGGGGGAATTGGAGTACGTGAAGCGGGTCCGGGGCGAGCATGCCACCGTCCTGGTGACCCTCCGGCCCGGAGACGTCGGGGGCTTCCTCACGTTCTTCAATGATGATCCCTCGCCCGTATCCGTCCGAAGCGTCGGGCGCAGCCGGGTGTTCGAGATCGGGCGGAGGGAATTCCAGGCATTGATGGCGGACCACCCGTCGCTGGCCGCGAAGGTCTTGCAGGCCCTCCTGCGGGCCACCGTCGCTCGCCTGGACCGCTTCCTGGGGCAGATGGCCGCCACCTCCGCCTGGGTCCTGGAGATGGAGCAGCACCTGCGGACACTGCCGTTGGCGCAGACATAAGGGGGTTGGGATGCTGGCTCCTTGGCAGGGAGACCTGCCCGCACGTCAGCAGGCATGCTGCGCCTGATCTGGCGGCTCGGCCGCCTTCTCGCGGTGCTGCTTGTCCTGATCCTGGCCGTCTACCTCGGGAGGCCGTACCTTCTCACTGCGATCGGGCGGTATCTGATCACCGAGCATCCGCCGGGCAAGGCCGATCTGATTCTGGTGCTGTCTGGCCAAACGGTCCTCCGGGTCCCGGAGGCGGCCCGCCTGTACCACGAAGGCTTCGCTCCCAAGATCCTTCTGACCAGGGAGCCCACAGTGCGCGGAACCGAGGAACTGTTGCGGGTGGGTCTCCGGTTTCCTGACAGCCAGGAGACTGCCATCACCATCCTGGAAGCGCTCCGCGTCCCCCGGAACGTGATCCTGACCATCTCGGAGCGGGCCGACAGTACCCGGGCGGAGATGCTGACGGTGGTCCGGTTCTTGAAATCGCACCCAGCGAAGCGACTGATTATCGTGACCAACAAGAGCCACACCACCCGAGCGTACAAGATCTTCGCGACCGGCTTAGAACCGGGAATTCAACTGATCATGCATCCTGTTCCGAACGATCCGTACGATCCCAACCGCTGGTGGCAGGACCGAGCGGATGCCAAAGATGTCCTGCACGAATATCAGGCGCTGGCAGATTTCTGGCGGTTGCGGCTCTGGGCGATGGCGGTCGGGCAGTTCACGACGGCGCCGCCCCCTGTCACGGTCCGCTGACTTCATGGAGGGTCCGGCATGCCTGCGCTTCCGCACACGGTGCCGGTTGACGCGGCCATCCTGCGCGACCTCCTGGCGCGGAGGGACGAGTTGGTGCGGGCCATCACGGCCGGGATGGCCTCGGACGACTGGGACCAGGTGATGACCCCCTTCGAGGGGCTCCTGGTGGCGATCAAGCGGCTCGAAGAGAGTCTTGAAGCGGTAGTGCGGTGGACAGTCTGAGGTGGGGGAGACTCATCCGCCCCCGGCGTAAAGGATCCTTCGTCGCTGACGGCGGGGGAGAATCGGAAGCCAGGGGCGGGGGCGCAACGGGATCACGAGTTCGTGTCCAGGTCGCGGGACCAGAGCATACCGTAGGAACGATCGGGCTCGGGCGGGGAATGGAGGAAACAATGGCAGAGGCGAAGAAGTCAAACCTCCCACGGCTCATTTCGTTGTTCATCGCCTTCCTGGGCAGCGTCGTGGTGGCGGTTCCGATCATCTTTCCCCTGACGAACCCGGCACCCCTGATCCTCATCGGGTCGGGAATCACCGTCATCGCTTTGGGGATTTTCCTGTTCTTCTCGATCTGACCACGTTCCGCCGACGTGCGGGCCTCCGGTCCAGGCGGGTTTCCATCTTCGCCCAAACCGGGGGTCCCGGACCGGCTCTTGCCGTTCCTTCTCGGGCCGGATGCTCGGTTTCCCCCTCGCCGCACCCCCCCCTGCCGCCCCGCCAGAGGCGGATCAGCCGCGCTGCTCGATGGGCACATAGGTGAGGTTCAGGTCGCCGACATACACCGCCCGGGGCCGGAAGATGCGGTTGTCCGGCAGGTACTCCAGGACGCGGGCGACCTGGCCGGGGATGCGGCCCACCATGAAGATGGACGTGTACATCGCGTAGTCGAACCCCATGCTGTAATAGATGGTGCCCGAGTAGAAGTCCACGTTGGGGAAGATCCCCTTGCCCCCCAGAGCCGGGACCACCAGTTCCTCGATCTTCTTGGCGGTCTGGTAGAGCCGCTCCTGGCCGCACAGCTTCGTGATGCGCTCCGAGAATTTGCCCAGCACCTTGGCCCGGGGATCGTAGGCTTTGTAGACGCGGTGGCCGAACCCCGAAATCTTCCGCTTTTCCGCGATGGCCTTCCGGACCCAGGCCTCGGCCTTGTCGGGTCCACCCACCTCCAGGAGCATCTTCATCACCTCTTCGTTGGCCCCGCCGTGGAGGGGTCCCTTGAGGCTTGCGATCCCGCCGCAGATCGCGGAGTAGAGGTCGCTCAGGGAGGAGGCGATGACCATGGCCGTGAAAGTGGAGGCGTTCATGCCGTGGTCCACGTGCAGGACCAGGTTGGCGTCCATGACCCGGGCGGAGAAGTCGTCGGGGACCTTGCCGGTGCACATGTAGAGGAAGTTGGCGGCGTGGGACAGCTTGGGATCGGGGGGGATCGGCTCCTGTCCGTTCCGCATTCGCATCACGGCACCCGCGATGGTGGCCATCTTGGCGATGAGGTCTACGCCGATCCGCTCGCAGTTTGGGATGTCGATCTTGTCGGCGAGGGGATCGTGGCATCCCAGGATGGACACCGCCGTGCGGAGGACGGCCATGGGATGCGCCTCCTTCGGGAGCCTGCGGAGCGCATCCATCAGGTAGCTCGGGATCGGCCGGGCCTGGACGAGGCGGTCGGTCCACCGGGTGAGTTCCGCCCGGGTGGGGAGCCGCCCGTAGATGATCAGGTATGCCGTCTCCTCGAAGGTCGAGTGTTCCGCCAGGTCCTCGATGTTGTAGCCGCGGTAGACCAGCCAGCCCTTCTCGCCATCAATGTAGCCGATCCGCGTCTCGTTGGTGATGGCCCCCTCGAGCCCCCGCTTGAACTCGACATGCCCCAGGAATTTCTGGGGCTCCGCCCCCGTCGTCATGGCTCCCCTCCCGGCTGATATGGGTTAGAGTGATCCTGTTCCGTCGGGACCAACATTCCGCCCCGGTGGATGGATCGGTGGATTGAGGGCGCGACTGTACCCGAAACCCCGGTCGCGGGCAACGGGTTTTTGGGGGACGGATCGGTCCGCACAACGCGGGTGGACCGGCAAGGCCCCCAGGCGTGCCAGGAGATTCTTTCATCCCGAAATCTTGACGGGAAGAAACAGTGAAAGGTCGGCCGGGAATTTCGATCCACGCTGCAGGGGGCGACGTTGAGGGCTGGCGTGCTCGGAGGCGCTCGGCGATCTCAGCAGGGAGGAAGGCGCTTACAGGCTCATGCGGTCTCGCTTGTCCTCGACCGTATCCGCCCCGTGGCGCCGGCGCATCCACTGGAAGATCGCCTCCCGGTAGATGTACGCCAGCAGGGCGGCGGCCGCCGCGATCGTGAGGAAGATGACGAACTCCGTGTAGTGGGCGCTCCGCACCTTGGCCCCCTGGATGGAGAGGAGCCAGGTCCCGGGCATCCGCCCGAAGGTGGTGATGACCAGGAATGTCCCGAAGGGGAGGGCGCTGACGCCCAGGAGGAAGCAGAGGTAATCCTTGGGAAAGCCAGGAATGAGGAAGATGAGCAGGGTCACCAACTCCCCGCCGGTGCGGGCGAGGAAGTCGAACTTGTGGTAGACCTCTTCGGAGACCAGGCGCCGAACCAGGGGCAGGCCCAGCCACCGGCCCAGTCCGAAGGCGAGGGTGGATCCCAGCGTGAGCCCGACGGTCGAGTAGAGGAATCCCAGGCCCGTTCCGAATACGTACCCCCCGAGCAATCCGGTGGCCTCGCCGGGGATCGGGGCCAACACGACCTGCAATGCCTGGAGCAGGATGAAAACGAGGGGAGCGTACGGTCCGAAGCGGGCCAGGAAGAACTTGACTTCCTTCGGAGTGGAATAGAACCGGGCCAGCTCCCGGTACTTGACGATGACGGGGTTCGTGGAGAAGGTG
>METI01000233.1:3468-22026 GCA_001771285.1 candidate division NC10 bacterium RIFCSPLOWO2_12_FULL_66_18 | reverse complement strand
GTGGGCCTGTACAAGGGCAGTAAGTCCTGGGACAAGGCCAAGGCGGACGGCCTGAAGGTCGGGACGGTCCAGGAGACCGCCGAGGCCTCCCAGGTCCTCATGATCGTCCTGCCCGACCAGACCCACAAGCAGGTCTACGAAGAAAGCATTGTTCGGGCCCTGACGCCGGGCAAGACGCTGATGTTCGCCCACGGCTTCAACATCCACTTCAACCAGATCGTGCCTCCTCCCGAGGTGGACGTCTCCATGGTGGCCCCCAAGGCGCCGGGTCACATGATGCGCCAGGTGTACACCGAGGGTTCGGGGGTCCCGGCCCTGGTCGCGGTGTACCAGAATCCCTCGGGCAAGGCCAAGGAGACGGCCCTGGCCTACGCCAAGGGGATCGGCTGCACGCGGGCAGGTGTCCTGGAGACGACGTTCAAGGAAGAGACCGAAACCGATCTGTTCGGCGAGCAGACGGTGCTCTGTGGCGGGGTGTCGGCGATGGTCAAGGCGGGCTTCGAGACGCTGGTGGCCGCCGGCTACCAGCCCGAGCTGGCCTACTTCGAGGTGCTGCACGAGCTGAAGCTGATCGTGGACCTGATGTACCAGGGGGGCCTGGCCTACATGCGCTACTCGGTGAGCGACACGGCCGAGTACGGCGACTACAGCCGGGGCCCGCGGGTCATCAATGACGGCGTCAAGGCCGAGATGCGGAAGATCCTGGACGAGATCCAGAACGGCCAGTTTGCCCGGGAGTGGATCCTGGAGAATCAGGCGGGCCGCCCCAGCTTCTACGCCATGCGCAAGAAGGACGCCAACCACCCCATCGAGGTCGTGGGGAAGGAGCTGCGCGGGATGATGAGCTGGCTGAAAGGCCGCCGGTAGCCGGCGACCTGCACCGGGAGGGCTTGCGCTGAACGACGGGGACGTGACCGGTTCCTGGCAATCCGAGGGACGACGAGGAGACGGGATGGCCCCGGGGAGGATCAGCCTCGGGGCTTTGCTGTTCCTCCTGCTGGTGGCGATCGGAATCTACCTGGCCGTCAAGTTCGTCCCGCCCTACTGGACCTATTTGAGCCTGCAGGATCCGGTGAAGGAGGCAGCCATGGCCGCCGCGAGCCCGAACGGGGAGGACAGGGCGAGGGCCGACCTCTCGCGCCGGGTGCGGGAGGCGGGCCTCAATCTTGCCGAGGAGGACATCCAGTTCACTCGGGAGGGATCCCGGTTGGTTGTCCGGATCAGTTGGGTGGTCCCCGTGGAACTCCCGAGGTATCGCTACGACCTCCGCTTCCGTATCGAGCAGCGCACGTCCCTTCCCTGAACCTCCACTGCAGGAGCCTCTTGCCATTCCACCCGACGACGTTCTCATCATCACGGGCCCCACGGCCGTAGGCAAGTCAGCCCTGGGTCTGGCCCTTGCCCGGCATGCGCGGGGCGAGATCATCGTCGCCGACTCCATGCAGGTGTACCGCGGGATGGACGTGGGCACGGGCAAACCGTCGCCTGCCGAGCGGGCGGCCGTCCCGCACCACCTCCTGGATATCTGCGATCCGACGGAGACCTTCTCCGCCTCTGTGTTCGCCGCTCGCGCGCACGCGCTGGTGGAGGAGATCCGGCGACGGGGTCGCCGGCCGATCCTCGTCGGGGGGACGGGCCTGTACCTCCGCGCCTTCCTGAAGGGGCGGCTGGCCGGGACGGGCGGCGATCCGGCGATCCGTGCGCGTCTCACCCGGGAGGCGGAGGCGCTGGGAACCCAGGCGCTGCACGACCGCCTCCGCCCTCTCGACCCCGCCACGGCCGCGCGGGTGCATCCCAAGGACCTGTTCCGGATCATCCGGGCGCTGGAGCTTCTGGAGACGACGGGGCGGCCCCCCTCGGAAATCCGGCCGGACCTCTGGGAACGACCGCGCGTGGCGGTGTCGGCCCTCCTCGTCTTGAATCGGGAGCGGGAGGAGCTGTACCGGCTGATCGACGAGCGCGCCCGGCGCATGTGGGATGGCGGACTCCTGGAGGAGGTCCGCCGGCTCCTGGCCGCGGGCTACGGGTCGGATCTCCGGACGCTGAAGTCGCTGGGATATCGCCAGGCCGTGGCGTATCTGGAGGGGCGATTGCCCGAGGCGGAGGCGCCGGCGGCCATGCAGCGGGCCACCCGCAACTACGCCCGGCGACAGCTCACCTGGTTTCGGCGGGAGCCAGCAGCCCTGTGGGTGACGGTCCGCGGCTGGGACTGGGTGGAGCCGCTGGCGGAGAAGATCGTCGCGCGGCTGGGCCAACCGGAAATCCCGCGCGACTATCGAACGACGGATGTCGAATGACAAAGGGTGAACGCGACACGATGCGATCCTGGGTGCTGCATGGAACCGAGAGGCTGCAGGGTGCCATCCGCGTTCCGGGCGACAAGTCCATCTCGCACCGGAGCCTCCTGCTGGGAGCCATGGCTCATGGGACGACGGAGGTCCGCGGGTTTCTGCGGAGCGAGGACTGCCTGGCGACCCTGCATGCCCTGCGCGCCCTGGGAACGGAGATCGTGGAACCGCCCGAGGGTTGCGTGCGGATCCTGGGCCAGGGACCAGAGGCCCTGCGCGAACCCGAGACGATCCTGGACGCCGGGAATTCCGGGACGAGCCTTCGTCTTCTGGCGGGTCTCCTGGCGGGACGGCCGTTCTTCAGCATTCTCACCGGCGACGCCTCGCTGCGGCGCCGTCCCATGCGCCGGGTGGTCGACCCGCTGGCGGCCATGGGCGCGACGCTCCTGGGTCGCGCGGCCGGCCAGTTCCCCCCGCTGGCCATCCGGGGAGGCAGGCTGTCCGGAATTGCCTGGAAGACTCCCGTGGCCAGCGCCCAGGTCAAATCGGCTATTCTCCTGGCCGGCCTCCAGGCCTTGGGCGAGACCAGCGTGACGGAGCCGACGCTTTCGCGGGACCACACCGAGCGGATGCTCACGGCCTTCGGCGTCGTCCCGCAGCGGCGGGGGACCACCGTCAGCGTGCCCGGGAAGGCACGCCTGGCCGCGGCCAGCCTCTCCATCCCGGGAGACCTGTCCTCGGCCGCCTTCTTCATCGTGGCCGCGGCGGCTCGACCCGGGGCCGAGGTGATTCTTCGGGACGTGGGGGTGAATCCGACACGCACCGGCGCCCTGGAGGTGCTGGCCGCGATGGGGGCGACGATCACTCAGGAGCGCGAGCGGAGCGAGGGGGGGGAGCCGGTGGCGGACATCCATGTGCGGGGTACGCACCTCCGGGGGACGACGATCGGGCCCGATCTGATCCCGCGCCTCCTGGATGAGATTCCGGCCCTGGCGGTGGCCGCCGCCCTCGCCGAGGGGGAGACCGTCATCTCGGGGGCGGCCGAACTTCGCGTCAAGGAGGTGGACCGGCTGTCCGCCCTGGCCGGGGAACTGGCCAAGTTGGGAGTTCAGGTCGTCGAGGAGCGGGACAGCTTGCGCATCGTGGGGGGGCGGCGCCTGCGCAGGGCCGTCGTCTCCAGTCGCGGGGATCACCGCATGGCCATGAGCTTGGCCGTTGCGGGCCTCTTTTCGGAAGGGGAAACCCGGATTCAGGACGTCGCCTGCGTCGAGACATCATTTCCGGGCTTTGCGCGCCTCCTCCTGGAGGTGGCCCCGGGCTGCGACATCCGCGAAGTCGGAGACTGACCAGAAACCACAGATTTCGCAGATTACGCAGATTATCCCGACGAGACTCTTCCGAAAATAAATCTGCGAAATCTGCGTAATCTGCGGTTCAATGGTTGGGTGGCTTCTACGCGCGATGGATGAGCGGAAGCGGCGTCTGGTGATCGCCATAGACGGCCCCGTCGGTGCGGGCAAGAGCACGGCCGCGCGCCGCCTGGCCCAGGCCCTGGGCTACATCTATGTCGATAGCGGCGCGATGTACCGCGCCATGGGCTGGAAAGCGAGACAGGCCGGCCTGGACCTCCATGATCGGGGGCGCCTGGTGGCCCTGGCGGCCGCCACGGACATCCGGGTGGTGGCGGCAGCGGAGGGACCCCGGGTCCTGATGGACGGAAAGGATGTCACGGCCGCCCTGCGGACGCCAGAGATGGACGAGGCGTCTTCCGTGGTGTCCACCTTTCCGGAGATCCGGAGGCGTCTGGTGGCGCTCCAGCGGGCGATGGCGAAGGAGGGCGGCATCGTCATGGACGGCCGGGACATCGGGACTGTGGTGTTTCCCGACGCCGATTTGAAATTCTATCTGGACGCCGACCTGACGGTGCGGGCCGCCCGCCGCTTCCAGGATCTGCGGCAGACGGGGACCCCGATCGACCTGGACGCGGTGCGGGTCGAGGTGGCCCGCCGGGACGAGCGGGATCGGGGACGCGAAACCTCCCCGCTCACCGTCGCCGCCGACGCCATCCGGATCGATTCCACCGCCCGAGACGCCGACGGGGTCCTGCGGGTGATGCTCGAGGCGGTCCAGCATGTCCTGAAACCGGATAAGTCCTGAATTTCTTTGGAGATAGGGAATTTTTTCCTTGCCTCGGTGGGAGTGCCTGTGTATCATCACCCTCCGTCGCGGCGCTCCGTGGGGTGACCGCACGGGATGATCTACGCGATCGGGTATTGGCTGAGCCGCTGGATCGCCCGCGCCTTTTTCGCCTTACGGGTCGATGGCCTAGAGCATGTTCCCCAGACCGGGCCGGCGATCCTGGCACCCAACCATGTGAGCTACGTGGATCCGGTGCTGGTCGGGATCTCGATCCGCCGCCGGGCCCACTTCATGGCCAAGAAGGAGCTGTTCCGAAACCCCCTTGTGGGGTGGATTCTTCGCGGAGTTCAGGCGTACCCCGTCACGCGGGAGCGCGTTGACCCCTCAACACTGAAGCGCACGCTCGCCCTGCTGGCACACGGGCACGTGGTCCTGATGTTTCCCGAAGGCACCCGGGGGGACGGTCGGACCCTGGGACTTGCCAAGCCCGGGATCGCCGTTGTCGCTGCCCGTTCCGGGGTGCCGGTCGTCCCGGTGTTTCACTGGGGGGCAGAGCAGGTCCTCCCCCGGGGGAGCCGCCGGGTCCGGTGGGCGCCGTTGCGGGTCCGGTTCGGTCCGCCGCTTCGATTTGCCGGAGACGCGCGGGCGGACCGCGAGGCCGTTGAGGAGTTCGGCCGTCAGCTCATGGAGGCGATTGCCGCGCTCCGCCCATCCACGGAGAAGCCGATTCCCGTTTCGCGCTGAGACGGCATGGTCGTCTCAGCAAGCTTTTGCCGCCATCCCGCCGGCAGAGGGTGGGGCAGCCGCTCCAAATTCACAGCCGCGCGCAGGAGGTATGGGATCGCATGACATCACAGCCGGTGCAATCGGAAGCCCCGTATTCCACGGATCCCGACGAGGGGGAGAACTCGGGCCCCTCGGCCGAGATGCAGGAGATCTACGAGCGGAGCGTCAGGGACATCGTCGAGGGCGAGATCGTCAAGGGCACCATCCTGGAGATCAAGGAGGGTGCCGTCCTCGTGGACATCGGTTACAAGTCCGAGGGGTTGATCCCGCTGCGGGAGTTCCGGACGCCGTCGGGCGAGGTCACGGTCAAGGTCGGCGACGTGGTGGACGTCTACCTGGAGCAGAAGGAGGACAGCGAGGGCCTCATCGTCCTCTCGCGCGAGAAGGCCGAGAAGATCAAGATCTGGGACGAGCTGTCCCGGGTGTACGAGGAGGGCGGGGCCATGACCGGCATGATCCTGGGGCGGACCAAGGGCGGGCTGATCGTGGACATCGGGGTGCGCGCCTTCCTGCCCGGCTCCCAGGTAGACCTGCGGCCGGTCCGGGACCTGGACAAGCTCATCGGGAAGGCCTTCCCGATGAAGATCATCAAGCTGAACCAGAAGCGGGGCAACATCGTCCTCTCCCGCCGCGAGCTTTTGGAGGAAGAGCGGAAGCACCTCAAGGAGGCGACCCTGACCGGCCTCACGGATGGGAAGCGGATCAAGGGGAAGATCAAGAATATCACCGAGTACGGCGCCTTCGTTGACCTGGGCGGCCTGGACGGCCTGTTGCACATCACCGACATGTCTTGGGGACGCGTGGGCCACCCCTCGGAACTCTTCCAGGTCGGGGACGAGATAGAGGTGGTGGTCCTGAAGTTCGACCGAACCACCGAGCGGGTGTCGCTTGGCTACAAGCAACGGCTGCCCGACCCGTGGGAGGCAGTGGAGCAGAAGTATCCCGTGGGGGCCAAGCTGAAGGGGAAGGTGGTCAGCCTCACCGACTACGGTGCCTTCGTCGAGCTGGAGGAGGGGATCGAGGGCCTGGTGCACATCTCCGAGATGTCATGGACGCAACGGGTCAAGCATCCCTCCAAGGTGGTGGCCATCGGGGATGCTGTCGACGTCGTGGTCCTGGATGTGGACCGGGCGAACAAGCGCATCTCCCTGGGCATGCGCCAGGCCGAACCCAACCCCTGGAACTTCATCGAAGAGCGGTATCCGGTCGGCACCCGGGTCGAGGGCCGGGTCCGGAACCTGGCCGACTTCGGCGCCTTCGTGGAGCTGGAGGAGGGGATCGACGGACTCATCCACATCTCCGATATGTCCTGGACCAAGCGGGTGCGCCACCCCTCCGAGATCCTGAAAAAGGGCGAGAAGGTGGAGGCCATCGTCCTGCACGTGGACAAGGCCAACCATCGGATCTCTCTGGGGCTCAAGCAGATCCAGCAGGACCCCTGGCAGGCGGCCGTGCCGGAGAAGTACCGGGTGGGCATGGACGTGAAGGGCACGGTGGTCCGGACCACCGATTTCGGTGCCTTCGTGGAGCTGGAAGACGGCGTGGAGGGACTCCTGCACGTATCCGAGCTCTCCCAGGATCGCGTCAACAAACCTGAGGACGTGGTCCAGGTGGGGCAGGAGCTCACCCTCAAGGTGATCAAGTTGGATCCCGAGGAGCGAAAGATCGGCCTCAGTCTGCGCGCCTTCCTGGAGAGCCAGGGCGAGGTCCCCGTGGACGAGGAGGGCGCGCGCGGACGAAAGCGGCGGCGCCGGGAAGGCGCCGAGGAGTAGGCAGCGTGGCCGGAAGGACTGGGAGGCGGCTGGCGGTCAGGCTGCTCATCGGACTCGCGCTGTTCCTGGTCGCGGTGGGCCTGGCGGCGGCGTTCCTGGGGCCGCGCCTGCCCTTCGGCGGTGACCGTGTGGCGGTCATCCCCATCGAGGGCGTGATCACGGATGCGCGGGACGTGATCGAGCAACTCAGCCGCTACCGGGATCTGTCCAGCGTGAAAGCGGTGGTCCTGCGCATCAACAGCCCGGGCGGGGCCGTGGCGCCCTCCCAGGAGATCTACCAGGAGATCCTGAAGTTTCGCCGGGAGACGGGGAAGCCGGTGGTGGCGTCGCTGGGCAGCGTGGCCGCGTCGGGCGGCTATTACATCGCCGCGGCCGCGGACCGCATCGTCGCCAATCCCGGCAGCATCACGGGGAGCATCGGGGTCATCCTGCAAATCCCGAATATCGGCGGGTTGCTCCAGAAGGTGGGGATCAAGACCACGGTCATCAAGGCAGGGGAGAACAAGGATCTCGGATCCATCACCCGGGACCTCACCGACGCGGAGCGACAGATCCTCCAGGGGGTGATGGACGACGTTCACGGGCAGTTCATCGAGGCGGTGGCCACGGCGCGCCGGTTGGACCGGGCCCGCGTGGAGCCCCTGGCGGACGGTCGGATCTTCAGCGGGCGGCAGGCCCTGGGTCTGGGCTTGGTGGACGAGCTGGGGGACCTCCCCGACGCCATCCTGCGCGCCGGGAAGCTGGTGGGGATCGCCGGTCGTCCGAAGGTGATCCAGGAGCGCCGCCGCCGCTTCTCCCTCTGGGACCTGGTGACCGAAAGTCTCGGTCCCATTCTGCCCGCGGGCGGAACCACACCGACGATCACCATCCAATATCTCTGGCAATGACCGGACGGAGGACGTGTCGGGGGCTGTGGGAGCCCCCCGGGCCGCCCCGGACTTGCCAGGCATCAGAGGTCGGACGCGTTACGAAACGGAGGTGGATTCCATGACCAAAGCGGATCTTGTGGAGAAGGTCGCCACACAGGTCAACCTGACGAAGAAGGACACCGAGGTCGTCATTGATACAATCTTCGACAGCATCTCGCAGGCCCTGGCGGCGAAGAACGAAGCCAAGGTCGAACTCCGCGGTTTCGGCAGCTTCCGCGTCCGGAAGCGCCGGGCTCGGCAGGGACGGAATCCCCAGACCGGTAAGCCGGTCCAGGTCCCGGCCAAGCGCGTCCCGTACTTCAAACCTGGCAAGGAGTTGAAGGCCCTGGTAGACTCGTAGTCGCGGGCCCGCGTCTCACCCGAAGAGCAGGGCGTTGCCCTGCTTTTTCCTTGCCGGGGAAGCCGGGTGGATCCGGTCTTCCCTCGAGGTTCCATGCGGACGTTCTTCGAGAGCCGGGCGGACCTGGCGCCGCGCTTCATCGAGGGCACGATCCAGGAGCTGGAGGAGCTGTTCGGCAGCCCGCTGCCCGAACTGCCCGAAGACCAGCTTGTGCCAGGCCAGAGCGATGGCCTGCTGGTGGAGCTGCACCCCGCCCTGCGCAACGCCTTCCGCGAGCTGGTGGACGCCGCCTATCGGGCACTGGCGGACCCGCGGACGAAAGACTCCGGCCTGGCAGGCCCCGGCAGCTGGGGCGGCGCCGGGAGCCCCGCCAGCCGCTTCGAGGAGATCCTCGACGCCATCCTCACCAACATCCTGGAGCGCGAGCGGCGCCTGGGCTTATTGAACCTGTTCTGGCTCGCCCATTCCAAGGATGCCGCCGAAGTCATCCAGGAGTTCTTCTCGCAGCCCAGGATCAAAATCGACATCAAATATCAGATGCATCACCTGCTTCAGGGCACCTATCGGAACGCCCGGAGCAGGCTCTGGGCGCGGGTCAGGAGCCAGAAGGGGGACAAGCTTCGCTACAACCTGGGATCCAGCTTCAACCACAGGCTCATCGAGTGCATCGTGGACGACCAGTTGCCTCTGACCGAGGTCAGCCTGGCCCGCCTGAATTTCGCCCAGGTCCTGGTCGAGCAGAATAAGCGCTTCCGCCTGAGCTTCCGGGAGTTCAAGGAGATTCACTCCGCCTGTCGCGAGCGCCTGCGGGAAGGACTCCAGCGGAAGGACGCCAGGCTGCTGGAGCTGCTGCGGCGCAACTTCCCGTCCATCCGTCCCGAGTTGTACGACGACGAGAAAGCCGCGACGCGAATCCTCTTCAACAGCCGGGTCCTGATGTACCTGTTGGCGGATTTCAGCGGCCTGGGGATGAAGCTCCTGGGAAACGCCATCCTGAAGGCAGAGGCGACGGCCCGCAAGGGGTGGAGCGAGTTGTTCATGGACTACCTGGACCTGCTGCAGGCCGTCAAACGCAGCGAGGCGGCGGACCTGATCCGCCAGGCGGTGGACATGGCGGGCCAGGAGCACACGGAAGCCCAGCGCCGAGAGCGCTTCGAGGAGGGGCGGCTGTATCGTTTCCTCCCGGACAGCGAAGTCATGAGACTCGCCCGCAAGATCACGGTGCTCTTCGCCGACCTGCGGGGCTTCACCCGCACCTCGGAGGGCGGGGTCTCGGAGCGGGAGCTGACCCACCACCTCTACGAGGTCTTCGATCCCCTGGCCTCCATCGTCGAGAAGTACCACGGGAAGATCGACAAGTTCACCGGTGACGGGGTGATGATCACGTTCGGCGCCGCGCGCCTCACCCGGCAGGACGAGCTGAACGCCTTGCGCACCGCCCTGGCGCTGCAGGGAATGATGCGGGAGCTGCGGGCGGGCGGGCGCACTCAGTTCGAGATGGGGATCAGCGTCCACACGGGGCGCGCCCAGGTGGCGCACTTCATCGTGGACGACCGGACCATGGATCACACGGTCATCGGGCGCAACGTGAACATCGCCGGCCGCCTCTCGGGGTCGGGCAAGACCCAGGCCTCCGGCTTCGATGACGAAGCATGGATCGGTGCTCCCCCGCCCGCGACGGCGAAGGCCGGTGTGGCGACGCGGGATGTCTGGGTGGACGAGGACGGGACCCTCTACAATACGGGGGTCGTCGTCAGCCAGGACACAGTGGAGGAGTTGCTGAAACTGGTGGACTGCCGGCCGCTGGCGGACGCGGGCGGGGGCGGACACCGATTTTTCGACGAGCAGCTCCAAAGAAATGTCTTGCTAGAGTATGTGGGCGATGCTAAATTCAAGGGCGTGGGTCGCTCCATCGCGATCTATCGGCTCGGCCTGGAGGATGAGCAGCCCACTCCATCGCCAAGATCGCCACGGCGGCCGTGATGACGTGGACGCTCTGGGCGCCGTGGCGCATGGCCTACATCGGCGGGACACGCGGCGATGGGTGCCTGTTTTGCGACAAACCGCATGAGGGTGCCGACCGGAAGAACCTCATTCTCTGCCGTGGGCCGTTGACGTACGTGGTGATGAATCTCTATCCGTATGCCAACGGCCATCTCATGATCGTGCCGTACCGACACTGCTCGGACCTGGGCCAGCTCTCTCCCGAGGAATCCCTCGAAATCATGCAGGCCGCCCAACGCTGCACCCGGATCCTCCAGACCGCACTCCGCGCCGAGGGGTTCAACGTTGGCTTCAACCTGGGGAAGGTCGCCGGGGCGGGCATTGCCGAGCACGTCCACCTGCACGTGGTTCCACGCTGGTTGGGGGACACGAACTTCATGCCCGTTCTGGCGGACACCAAGGTGATGCCGGAATACCTGGAAGTCGGCTATGACACGCTGTCCCCCCTCTTCCAGGAGCAGGGGAGGTAAGGAGGGCCCCATGCTCATCAAGATGACCGTGCGAGGGATCGCCCTGGATCCCATTACGAATATGCCCATCATCATTTTGAAGGACGTGGACGAGCGAAAGGCACTCCCCATCTGGGTCGGCATCTTCGAGGCCAACGCCATCGCCCTGGAGCTGGAGAAAGTCTCCACGCCCCGCCCCATGACCCACGACCTGCTCAAGAGCATCCTGGACGGGCTGGGGGTGACGGTGCGCCAGGTGATCGTGAACGATCTGAAAGACAATACCTTCTTCGCGGTGATCGAGTTGAACCACAACGGCGACGTCATCAACATCGACGCCCGGCCCAGCGACGCCATCGCCCTGGCCCTGCGAGTGAACGCCCCCATCTTCGTGACGGAGAAGGTGGTCTCGCAGGCCAAGAGCGTCGAGATCTCCGAGGAAAAGGAAGAGACCGACAAGTGGAAGGAGTGGCTGGAGAATCTCAAGCCCGAGGATTTCGGCAAGTACCGGATGTGAGCCCCGGCGCCTACCCGGCGTGAACCCGCCGACCCACCGGTCGGCGGGTTTTTTCATTGGCGGCGCGGGGCCTCGCGCGCCGATTGACGTCCAGGATTGACGGGCGGGAGAGAGAATCGCTATCCTCCCGTTCGCCGATATCGGGAAAGCCGGCGCGCCGGCCGGGCTGAGGAGGGCAGGCATCATGGACGCGCATCCCACGCATGCGGATCTGTGCCGCTTCCTTGACGCGCACGCCCCGTTCGTCAAGAGCATGGGAATCTCTTGCGAGGAATTACGGCCCGGGTACGCGGTAGCCCGCTGGAAGCGGGACCCCCGATGGCTTCGGCCGGGGGGCTATCTGTTCGGCGGAGGATTGATGACCCTGGCGGATGCCGCCCTCTACATGGCGATCCTCAGCCAGATCGGCCTGAAGGCTATGGCGGTCACCAGCGAGTTGAAGATGAACTTTCTCCGACCGGCCGTGGGCGGAGATGTCCTGGCGCAGGCACGGGTGATCAAGATGGGCAGGCGCCTGGCCTATGGCGAGGTGCACCTCCTCATGGCGGACGGTGGGGAGCGACTGATCGCCCACGCGACGAGCAGCTACGCCCTGCCAGAACCGGAGGAGTCCAGCACCACTCCGCCGGACGCCGCCCCAGTGGAATAAACACCCACGGCAGGGAGGACTCGCGGCGTAGCGGCCAGCCTGCTATACTCGGATCGGCAATTGCCGGAAGAGGAGGGTGGTCGTGGCGAACCGCTGGCTCGTGAAGACGGAGCCCTCGGAGTACTCGTTCGACGACTTGCTCCGCGAGAAGAAAACGGTCTGGGATGGCGTGACCAATCCCTTGGCCCTGAGATACCTGCGTGCCATCCGGAAGGGTGATGCGCTATTGATCTACCACACCGGAGATGTGCGGGCCGCCGTCGGGCTGGGGAAGACGGTGAGTGACCCCTATCCCGATCCCGCGCGACAGGATCCCAAGATCGTCGTTATAGAGGTGGCGCCGGTCCGCAGGATGACGCAGCCCGTCAGCCTCCGCGCCATCAAGGCCGATCGGGCGTTCCAGGCCTTCGAGTTGGTCCGACTCCCCCGACTGTCCGTCATGCCCGTCCCGGATGTCCTCTGGAAGCGCATCCTTCGCATGAGCGAACGGTAACCATTCCCCCCCGCACGAGACCACAGGGGTAATGGGCTCCTCAGGTCTCGGTCGGCCCCTCCTCGGGCTGCCGGAGCAGTTCGAGGAAGCGGGCGATGGTCGGGGGAAAGAGCTTGCCCCGCCGGTGAATGATCCCCAGGGGTCGCACCAGTTCGGGCATCGCCAGGGGAACAGCGGCCAGCGTGCGGTTCCCGACTTCCTTGAGGATCGTCGGCCGGGGCAGGATGCTGACCCCGGCGCCGATGGCAATGGCCTGCTTGATCGTCTCGATGTTATCGAATTCCATGATCCCGTTGACCCTCGCGTCGTGCTGGCGCAGGCAGCGGTCGATGGCCTTGCGGATCCGCAGGTCTGCGTCGAAGGCGATGAAGTTCTCGCCGTTCAGGTCGGCCGCGGTGATAATCTTGCGCCGGGCCAGCCGATGGGTGGGGTGGCAGACGAAGACCATGGTTTCGGATCGCCAGGGAAGGACGGTGAGCGAGCGGTTCGCAGGGGGATACGAGAGGATCCCCAGATCGGCCTCGTCGTTGAGGACCGCGTCCACCACCTTGTGGGGGTGCAGGTACTCCAGGCGGATCTTGGCCTGGGGGTAGAGCGACATGAAACTCTGCATGTGGTCGCTCAGGATGTGAATCCCGACCGAATAGATGGCGGCCACGCGCACGCTCCCGGTCACCTGGGTCCGCGTGGAGGCAATTTCGGCTCGAACCTTCTCAAAAGCCTGGAGCAGGCCGCGGCAGCCCTCGGAAAAGGTCCGGCCTTCCGGTGTGACCATGAAGGGTCGCTTGCTCCGGTCAATGAGGAGGACGTCGAGTTCTGCCTCGAGCTGTTGGATGGCCTGGCTGGCGGCGGACTGGGAGATCTGGTTGGCGGCTGCGCCCCGCGAGAAGCTGCGCAGCCGGACGATGTCGCAGTAAAGCTTCAGGATCTCGAGGGTCATGGCCGGGACTTTACAACATAAGATATTTTAATGCAAAGTATATTTTAATTTTCGCGTGACTTATGCTTGACACTGGGGTACTCTACCGCGACTTTGCAAAGGACGCCGGTCCGGAATCGTCAGGACAGGGGCGCGTGAGGAGATCAGCGTGACAGACAGGGAACGGGACATGGGGATGCCAGGATTTCCGGCGACGCAGGGCCTCTACGATCCCCAATTCGAGCACGACAGCTGCGGGGTCGGGTTTGTGGTGGACATCAAGGGGCGAAAGTCCCACCGGATCGTCACCCAGGCGCTCACCGTCCTCAAGAACTTGCTCCATCGCGGCGCATGCGGGTGCGAGGTCAATACGGGAGACGGGGCGGGTATCCTCATCCAGATGCCCCATGCCTTCCTGGCCCGCGAGTGCGGCACGCTCGGCATCACCCTGCCGGCTCCGCGGTGGTACGGCGCGGGCCTCGTTTTCCTTCCCACCGACCCGTCCCAGGCGGCCCGCTGCCAGGCGATCTTCGAGGAGATCATCCGGGAAGAGGGCCAGGCGCTCCTCGGATGGCGCGACGTTCCCACGGACGACTCACCGGTGGGACCCAGCGCCAGGGCCGTCGAACCCATCTTCATGCAGATCTTCATCGGACGGGACGCGGCACTCCTCGACGATCCAGCGTTCGAGCGGAAGCTCTATGTGATCCGGAAGCGGGTGGAGCACGCCATCTACGGCTCGGACATGCCCGGGCGGAAGCGCTTCTACCTGCCCAGCCTGTCCTCCAACACGCTCATCTACAAAGGGATGCTCTCGGCGGATCAGATCGAGACCATGTTCCCCGACGTGGTGGATCCGGCCGTGGAATCGGCGCTGGCGCTCGTCCACCAGCGGTTTTCGACGAACACCTTCCCCTCGTGGCCGTTGGCGCACCCCTACCGGTACCTGGCCCACAACGGGGAGATCAACACGCTCCGCGGGAATATCAACTGGATGCACGCGCGCGAGGCGCTGTGTGAATCGGACCTGCTCCCCGACCTTCAGAAGATCCTCCCCATCGTGCTGGAGGGGGGGAGCGATTCCGCGATCTTCGACAACGTGCTGGAGTTCCTGGTCATGGCCGGGCGGCCGCTGCCCCACGCGATCCTCATGATGATCCCGGAGGCCTGGACCGGCCACGAAAGCATGAGCCCGGAGCGGCGGGCCTTCTACGAATTCCACTCCTGCCTGATGGAGCCGTGGGACGGCCCGGCGTCCATCGCCTTCACCGACGGCACGGTGATCGGCGCCGTCCTGGATCGCAACGGCCTTCGGCCCTCCCGCTACTACGTCACCAAGGACGATCTGGTCATCATGGCCTCGGAGGTGGGGGTGCTGGATATCCCGCCGGAGAACATCCTCCTCAAGGAGCGCCTCCATCCCGGACGAATCTTCCTGGTGGACACGGCCCAGGGCCGGATCATCGACGACGCGGAGCTGAAGCACGCCTATGCCACCCTGCATGCCTATCCGGAGTGGCTGAAGCAGCACCTGGTCGCGCTGGAGGAGCTGCCCGAGCCCCCCCACGTCCACGAGCCGGACCACGCCACGGTGCTCCAGCGGCAGCAGGTCTTCGGCTATACGCATGAGGACCTGCGCATCCTGCTGGCTCCCATGGCCGTGAAGGGGGAGGAGCCGGTGGGCTCCATGGGGACCGACACCTCGCTGGCGGTCCTGTCCAACCGCCCCCGCCTCCTCTCCGACTATTTCAAGCAGCTCTTCGCCCAGGTGACCAATCCGCCGCTGGACGCCATCCGGGAGGAGCTGGTGACCTCCATGGAGAGCACCATCGGCCCGGAACGAAACCTCTTGAAGCCGGAACCGGAGAGCTGCCACCAGATCAAGATCAGGTTCCCCATCCTGGACAACCACGAGGTGGCCAAGCTGCGCCACGTCACCGCCCACGGGTTCCGATCCCTCACGCTGTCGATGCTGTTCCCGGTTGCCGACGGCGGGGCGGGCCTGGCGCGGGCCTTGGAGGAGCTGTGCCGCAGGGCCAGCCAGGCCATCGAGCGCGGCTACAACATCCTGATCCTGTCCGACCGGGGGGTGGACTTGGAGCACGCGCCGATCCCGAGCCTGCTGGCCACGGCCGGCGTGCACCACCACCTGATCCGGGAAGGGACCCGCACCAAGGTCGGACTGGTGATCGAGTCGGGGGACGCGCGGGAGGTCCACCACTGCGCGCTGCTCCTGGGCTACGGGGCGGGTGCCGTCAATCCCTACCTGGCCTTCGAGACCCTGGACGACTTGATCCGCCAGGGGATCGTGCCGGGCCTCGACCACAAGAATGCGGTCAAGAACTACATCAAGGCGCTGAACAAGGGGATCCTCAAGGTCATCTCCAAGATGGGGATCTCCACGATCCAGAGCTACTGCGGCGCCCAGATCTTCGAGGCGGTGGGCCTCAGCCGCGAATTCGTGGAGCAGTACTTCACCTGGACGGCGTCGCGGATCGGCGGTGTGGGCCTGGAGGTGATCGCCGAGGAGGCGATCCGGCGCCACCGGTCGGCCTTCCCCGACCGCCTGGTGGCGAAGCCCGACCTCCCGTGGGGCGGTGAGTACCAGTGGCGGCGCGATGGGGAGTACCACCTCTTCAATCCGGACACGGTCTTCAAGCTCCAGCACGCCACCCGGAGCGGCCAGTACACGATCTTCAAGGAGTACACGCGCCTGGTGGACGACCAGAGCGAGAACCTGTGCACCCTCCGGGGGCTCTTCGAGTTCAAGTTCGCCGAGCAGCCGATTCCGCTGGAGGAGGTCGAGCCGGTCGAATCGATCGTCAAGCGCTTCGCCACCGGCGCCATGTCCTATGGCTCGATCAGCCAAGAGGCGCACGAGACGCTGGCCATCGCCATGAACCGGCTGGGCGCCCGGTCCAACACCGGAGAAGGGGGCGAGGATTCGGCTCGCTACAAGCGGGATCCCAACGGCGACTGGCGCCGCAGTGCGGTGAAGCAAGTGGCGTCGGGACGCTTCGGCGTCACCAGCGAGTACCTGGTCAACTGCACGGACCTTCAGATCAAGATGGCCCAAGGGTCCAAGCCGGGCGAAGGCGGCCAGCTTCCCGGCCAGAAGGTCTATCCCTGGATCGCCAAGGTCCGGTATTCAACCCCGGGTGTGGGGCTGATCTCACCGCCTCCGCACCACGATATTTACTCAATCGAGGATTTAAAACAGCTCATTCACGACCTGAAGAACAGTAACCCGAAGGCTCGAATTCACGTCAAGCTGGTTGCCGAGGTGGGGGTAGGGACCGTTGCCGCGGGCGTGGCGAAGGCTTTCTCGGACGTGGTCCTGATCTCCGGCCACGACGGCGGCACCGGCGCATCACCTCTGAGCAGCATCAAGCATGCCGGCCTTCCGTGGGAACTCGGGCTGGCCGAGACCCAGCAGGTCCTCGTGATGAACAAGCTCCGCGATCGGATCACGGTCCAGGTGGACGGCCAGATGAAGACCGGCCGGGACGTGGTCATCGGGGCCCTCCTGGGGGCCGAGGAGTGCGGGTTCGCCACGGCCCCCCTGGTGGTCATGGGCTGCGTCATGATGCGGGTCTGCCATCTGAATACGTGCCCGGTGGGCGTTGCGACCCAGGATCCCGAGCTGCGGAAACGGTTCACCGGCAAGCCGGAGTTCGTCGAGAACTTCTTCCGGTTCATCGCCGAGGAGGTCCGGGAGTACATGGCCAAACTTGGCTTCCGGACCATGGACGAGATGATCGGGCAGGCGGATCGGCTCGACGTCAAGCGGGCGCTGAACCACTGGAAGGCCCGTGGGCTCGATTACTCCTCGATTCTGTACCGGCCCGAGGTCGGCCCCGAGGTGGCCATCCGCAAGGTGCGGGAGCAGGAGCACGGCCTCGAGAAATCCCTCGACATGACCACCATCGTGCCGCTCTGCCGCGCCGCCCTGGAACGGCGCGAACCGGTGCACCTGCGCCTGCCCATCCGGAACGTCAACCGGACGGTCGGCACGATCCTGGGTTACGAGGTGACGTCGCGGTACGGGGGGGACGGGCTGCCGGAGGACACCATCCACATCCACTTCACCGGGTCGGCGGGGCAGAGCTTCGGCGCCTTCATCCCCAAGGGAATCACCCTGGTCCTGGAGGGCGACGCCAACGACTACCTGGGCAAGGGGCTCTCGGGCGGCAAGATCATCGTCTACCCGCCGCGGGTGGCGACTTTCGTTCCCGAGGAGAACATCCTGGTAGGCAACGTGGTGCTCTACGGCGCCACCTCCGGCGAGGCCTACTTCCGCGGCGTCGCCGGGGAACGCTTCGCGGTGCGAAACAGCGGCGCCCTTGCCGTGGTGGAGGGGGTCGGCGACCACGGCTGCGAGTACATGACCGGCGGCCGCGTGGTGATCCTGGGGCGGACCGGGCGCAACTTCGCCGCGGGCATGAGCGGGGGCATCGCCTACGTCCTGGACGAGGAAGGCGACTTCGAGCGGCGGTGCAACAAGGGGATGGTGGACCTGGAACCCCTCGAGGCGACGGAAGATCGGGGGCTGGTCCGGGACCTCATCCGGAAGCACGCCGAGTACACCCAGAGCACCCGGGCCAGGAAGGTCCTGGCCAACTGGGATCGCATGCTCCCCAAGTTCGTGAAGGTGATGCCGCGGGATTACAAGCGGGCCCTCACCGCGATGAAACGCGCGGAGGTGGAGGGCATCCCCTGGGAGCGGGCGGTCATGGAGGGGGCCCATGGGTAAGCCCACCGGCTTCCTCGAGTTCACGCGCGCCAAGCAGCCCTACCGGCCGGTGGAGGAGCGGATCCGGGACTGGACGCAGGTCATGCTTCCCTGGCCGGTGGCGACCCTCCAGCAGCAGGGCGCCCGGTGCATGGACTGCGCCGTTCCCTTCTGTCACCAGGGGTGTCCCCTGGGGAACATCATCCCGGACTGGAACGACCTGGTGTACCGGGACCGCTGGCGGGAGGCCATCGACCGCCTGCACGCGACGAACAACTTCCCGGAGTTCACCGGGACGCTGTGCCCTGCCCCGTGCGAAGGGTCCTGTGTCCTGGGAATCAACGATGACCCGGTCACGATCAAGGCCATCGAGCTGGCCATCATCAATCACGCCTTCGAGGCCGGGTGGATCACGCCCGAGCCGCCGCTCAGCCGGACCGGGAAGACAGTGGCCATCGTCGGCTCCGGCCCGGCCGGGCTGGCGGCCGCGCAGCAGGTGAACCGCGCGGGCCACCGGGTCACGGTCCTCGAGCGGGCCGAC
>METI01000233.1:0-3454 GCA_001771285.1 candidate division NC10 bacterium RIFCSPLOWO2_12_FULL_66_18 | reverse complement strand
CCTCCGGTACGGGATCCCCGAGTTCAAGATGGAGAAGCGGGTCCTGGACCGGCGCCTCGAGATTCTTCGCAAGGAGGGGATCACCTTCCGGGTCAACGCGAACGTCGGGGTGAACGTCCCCGTAGAGACCCTCCGGGGCGAGTTCGACACCATCCTGCTGGCGGGCGGGTCCACCCTTCCCCGCGATCTCAAGGTCCCTGGACGAGAGCTTCGGGGGATCCACTTCGCCATGGAGTATCTGCCGCTCCAGAACCGGCGCTGCGAGGGGGATCAGACTCCGGAAGGGGAGTTCATCACTGCCAAGGGAAAGCGGGTGGTGATCATCGGCGGGGGCGACACGGGCGCCGACTGCCTGGGGACGGTCCACCGGCAGGGGGCCGCGTCGGTGCACCAGTTCGAGCTTTTGCCCATGCCGCCCAAGGAGCGGGCGCCGGACAACCCCTGGCCCCTCTGGCCGAACATCTTCCGGACGTCGGCGGCGCACGAGGAGGGAGGGATTCGCGACTACTGTATCTCCACGACACGGTTTTCGGGGAGGGACGGATGCGTCGAGCGGCTGCACGCCCTGCGAGTGGAATTCGTCTCGGACGGCAACGGCCGGCCCACGATGCGGGAGATCCCGGGCAGCGCATTCGAGATGGAGGTGGACCTGGTCCTGCTGGCCATGGGGTTCCTGGGGCCGGAGCGGGGCGGGATGCTCGATCAGCTCGGTGTGAAACTCACCGAGCGGGGCAACGTCTGGCGGGACGAGACCTGGATGACGAGCGTGCCGGGGGTCTTCACGGCGGGGGATATGCAGCGCGGGCAGTCCTTGATCGTGTGGGCCATCGCCGAGGGCCGCCAAGCCGCCCGGGGGATCGACCAGTATCTGATGGGCTCAACCAACCTGCCATAACGACGACTTCTCCCTTCGCAGCCTCAGGTCGCTCATTCCCCACGACTGGAAGCCGATTCCCAGCGTTGGCCCCGGGGTTCAGGAGATCCGTATCCACATGGCGCGATGGAGCGGAAATGTCTTCCGCGATCTCGGCTTCCCCCTGAGGAGGCCGCGCATCTCCTGGTCCGGTCTGACCTGATGATTCAGCTCCAAGTAGCTTAACGACCGGCCAGAAGGTACCGGACACCTCTCAGCTCAAGCCCCAGGACCGACGAGGGGCATGGCGGCGTCTTTGCCGACCACCGTCCTCCACTCGCGCACGCGCCATCGGGTGACGAGGCCGTTCGTCACGTACGGATCGGCCAACGCGAAGGCCTCGGCAACGGCCGGGGAGGAGGCGCGGAAGAGGAGTACCGCGGCATCGACGGGGTTGGCCAGCGCCCCCCCAGGATCAGTTCCCCACGCTCGACCGCGCGCCGCGCGTGCGCGAGGTGCGCCGCCCGGAACGCCACGCGCCGCTCGGCATAGTCCGCCACGACATCGTAGAACAGCAAGTAATGCACGTCACGCCTCCCAGTAACCCCCATCACGGGTGTTCGCGGTAGAAATAGCCGAGCAGGGCCCGCTTGTTTTCGGACGTCTCCGCCCGCGAGAGAAAGGCCGGCTGCAATACCCGGTGGACGGCGAGGAAGCGTTGGCGGTTCTCCTCCGAATCCTCCGGCAGCGGGCTGTCGGTCGCCACGACGAGTAACCCGCCGGCGTGCAGCGGCTCGATCCGGATCCCGGGCAGGCTCGCCCTGATCGCTTGCTCGCCTCCTGCCATTCTCACGGAGACCGCGCTCAGGTAGTTGGCCCAGAACGCTCCCTTGATCCCTCTGCCTGTGCAGAACATCCGCTCGAGATTTCCATCAACGTCCGAGCCGATCCAGGCGACGGGGATTGCATGAGGAGGCTCTGCTGGCGGGGTGTCCCGGTCCCAGGGAAGCCGATAGCCGGGGTGTTGAGGACCGTGAGGGTTGATGGGGACCCGCGTCGGGATGAAGGCGAGATTCCCGTATCCATAGGCCGCCCCGCCCCGCACGCCGTTCCAGGCGGCCGTCCCGAGCCGCAACAGCGACTCGACCTTTTCCAGGGACGCGGCCAGGAGCCGAAGGTAGGAAACGCTGCAGGTGACGTGGATGGTACCGATGAGGGGGAGCGAGTACCCCTCGGGTCCGAGGGGGTTCACGTGCGTGGAGAACGAAATTTTTTCCGTCGGCGTGTCCGGGTTCGCGGCGAAGATCGTGAGCGCGCTGTACTCACCGGCCAGGACCTTCTTCACGGCGGCGTTCCATCGGCGTTCGGAAAAGTCCCCGGTGTTGAGCTTCGCGTCGTCCTTTGCCCGCTTGGTCCAGAGCCAGGTGGGCCGGCATGGCGGCAACACCAGATCGGCCAGGAACGTCCTCGTCAACTCCACGACGAGCCGCCCCTCCACGAACGTGTCTTCCGTGAGGAAGCAACGCAACTCGAAGTACATGGCGGTCTGGTTGTAGAGCGACTCGTGTTCGTCCATCAGCCCGCCGCAGGAGACAGGCCGGCGACCAGTCCAGTCGCCGCCCGCAGGAAGTGGGCGCAGATCCGCGCCAGGGCCTGGGCGGCCGCCGGCGTATCGGCCTCGGTCAGTTGATTCCATTGGGTGTGTCCGCCACCGACGCCGAGCCACCCACAGACCGAGACGCCTTCCATCAGGGGTCGAGGGTCTGCACAGCGGATTCTGTGGTCAATGGATTGCCTCGTCGTGGGCGGTCCAGGACTCTCCCGTCATCTCGAGCGCCTTGCGGTGGCACCGCCTGACGAGCGCCGTCGCCACGCGGAGTCGATCATCGCCGGGAAACGACTCCAGGTATGCCAGCGCCCGGATCACCAGGCTGGATTTGACCGTCCGGAGCAGCGGAAAATCCTCTTGGATCTCGCGCCGGCAATCCTCCAGCGACCAGCGATAATACCTGACGGCGAACTCGTCCGCGGCCGTTCCTGCATGAGCCATACGCCTCACCAAGAATCGAAAATCGGTTTCAAGGAAATCAAGCAGTTACCTCTCAAAAGGTGTCCGGTACCTTTTTTGTACCTTTTTTCGGGACTCCTTTGTCACTTCCACGGCCACCCCAGTGCCTCTTTGCGACGTCACCGGGATCCCTCGTAGGAGCGGAGCGCCGGCGTGTGAGCGGTGTCCGTACCCAGCAGGAAGTGACTGCTGAAATCCTCGAACAGCCGGAGCATCTCCGCGTAGACCTTGCCGTCGTCGGCCTGGACGAGGTGAATGTAGGGTGTGTGCTTGGGCCAATAGCGTCCGTAACCGCCGCGCTCGCTCGCGACCATCATCCCCCCAAGGTCGCACATCAATCGGGGGAAGCGTCCGAGCAACTGGCGGATCTGGTCGGCGCTCGCGCGACCGCAGTTATGCGCCCAGATGAATGTGGTCTCCGGGTGGGCCTCGAACAGGCGAACAGCCTGTTGGGTCTGCTCGGGTTCGGCCTCCAGATGGAAGAGCACGGGGACCGCGTACTTCGCGCCCAGCGCCGCGATGCGGTGCATCAG
>METI01000232.1 GCA_001771285.1 candidate division NC10 bacterium RIFCSPLOWO2_12_FULL_66_18 | reverse complement strand
TCGCGAATAATCGCGGGGAATGACCAAATCCCAATGGCCAATGACCAATTGCGGATGGGAGTTCCGTGAAGCCCCTTGACGGCGCGCTGTGCGCGTCCACCATCATTGGTCATTGGAAATTGGTCATTGGTCATTTGATCCGGAAAATTCACGGGTCCGTTCGTGAATAAACTCTCCTGGTCAGTTCTGCCCTTGGCTGCGCGTTATGGCGCTCGCCATGGCCGGCGGATAGCCGGGCGCGACGCGCACGTCCACCACGCAGGGCTTGCCCTGCTTCACCATGGCCACGGCCTCGGCGAGCGCCGCAGCGAGTGCCTCGGGCTTTTCCACCGGGCCGATGCCCTCCAGCCCCTGGCCGCGCGCAAGCAGCGCCAGGTCGGGGTCGGGATCGGCGATGCGCTGCCCGATCCAGCGGTTCTCCACCGGCCGGCCGCGTACCTTTGCGACGCGCTCCTGGTGCAGCTCGTCGTTGAAAAACGAATTGTTGTTGGCGACGACCACGAGCAGCGGCACGCGCGCGCTGGCCGCCGTCCACAGCGCCGTGAGGCCCATGAGGTAGTCGCCGTCGCCCATGATCGCGATCGGCACCCGCCCGCTGCCCTTGAGCGCCAGCGCCGCACCGACCGCCATACCCGGGCCGGACCCGAGGCCGGCGCCACCATCGTAGCCAAGGTAATCGAGCGGGTGGCGGAAGTGCCACAACTCGCCCGACCAGGCGTTCGGCAGGCGTATCAGGGACACCGGCTCGCCCGCCACCGCCTGCTGCAGCACCCCGGCCAGCAGCGCGACCGTGATCCTGCCGTCGGCCGCCGCGGCTGCGGCAGCGGATGGCTTGACCGCCTTGGGTTGGGGGCGCGGGTCGCGCGCCAGCACCGCCTGAAGCAGCAGCGGCACCGCGGCCTCGGGCTCGCACAAGAGATAGAGATCCATGGGCGCCAGGCCCTGATGGTCCATGCTCCAGCCGTTGTGAACGTGCTGGTCCACCGAGACCTGGATCACCTTGGCGCCGACCTCCTCGGTGCCCCAGGCCTGCTTGAGCGTGCCAGCCAGATCGACCCAATCGAGGCTCAGCACGACGTCGGCGGCCTTCAGCTCCGTCGCCGCGCCGGCCGACAGGAAGATGCCGGGCGCAGCGCCGTGCAATGGATGGTCGGTGGGGAAGGCCGCACCGACCTTCAGATCGGTGAGCACGGTGGCGCCCAGGGTTTCGGCGAGCCGCAGCCGCTCCTGCCAGGCGCCTTCGCCGCGCGACACCCGCCCCATCAGGATCACCGGGTTCCTCGCCGCGCACAGCCAGTCCGCCGCCTGGTCCACCAGCTCAGGCGCCGGCTGTGCCGGCTGCGGTGGCCGGAAGCGCCCCACGTCGGGCAGGCGGGGCAGCGCCTCCAGCTTGGTTTCCTGCAGCGCTGCGTCGAGGCAGACGTAGACCGGGCCGCGCGGCGCGGTAGTCGCGATCTGCGCCGCGCGCAGCAGCGCCTCCTGCGCGGCAGGGATGGAGGCCGGCTGATCATCCCACTTGGTGAACTGCCGCACCAGTGCGCCCTGGTCGCGCGCGGTGTGGATCCAGTCGATCCACGGCCGGCGTTTGGTCGTATCCACCGGGCCGGTGGCGCCCAGGACGACCACCGGCACCCGGTCGCACCAGGCATCGTAAATCGCCATCGTCGCGTGCATCAGGCCGACGTTGGCGTGCACGATCACGCCGAGCGGGCGCTCAGTCACCTTGGCCCAGCCGTGCGCGATCGCCACCGCGTGCTCCTCATGCAGACACAGCAGGATCTGCGGATCGCGGTTGCCGAGATGGTTCACCAGGCTGTCATGCAGGCCGCGGAAGCTCGACCCAGGGTTGAGGCACACGTAGGGCAGCCCGAGCGCGCGCAGCACCTCGGCGACGGCGTCGCTGCCCCAGGCCCCGCCGGCCTGCGCGCCCGCGACCGGCACGTCTCGCCGAGCCGCGGCCGACTGCGTCCGATTCAGTCCGAGGTTACTGGTCTTGTGCTCCGCCATCCTATCCTCCACCACCGGATCTGCCTACTGCCGGCTGGCACGGAGGAGCTCGAGCAGCTTGGCACCCTGCGCGCCGTACTTCTTCGCATATTCATCCGTTCGATAGCCTCCCCATTTAGCTCGTCGTCCCGCCTCCCGCAAACGCGGCCGCCTCGCGCGCCATGTCAGGGGGAGGCCCTTCCACCGCGTAGCATTGCTCGCCACCGAGACCACGTGCAGGATCGGCGGATCTAGCCGGGCATCGTGCGGGGGTCCCCCGGACCGCCCAGGGCACGGGACACCTCGGCCACCTCCGCCATCAGCCGAGGCCCCAGCTTGGCCACTCGATCCTCGCTGAGGAGGGCAGCCGGGGCAGTGATGCTCACTGCCGCGATCGCGCACCCCGTAAAATCCAGGACCGGCGCCGCCAGGCAACGCATGCCGAGGGTCAGTTCCTCTCGATCCACGGCGAACCCGGCGCGCCGGACTTCCTCCAGATGATGGAGAAGCCGGCGGGGACTGGTGATGGTGCGGGGCGTGTACTGCTGAAGCTTCCTCTTCCGGCTGAGGAGCCGCCGGACCTCCAGGGCCGGCCGGAAGGCCAGCATGGCTTTGCCCAGGGCCGTGCTATGAGCCGGAAGCC
The DNA here is from genome assembly GCA_001771285.1 of candidate division NC10 bacterium RIFCSPLOWO2_12_FULL_66_18. Lineage (GTDB taxonomy): Bacteria > Methylomirabilota > Methylomirabilia > Methylomirabilales > 2-02-FULL-66-22 > 2-02-FULL-66-22. The sequence goes on along the minus strand of METI01000232.1, from coordinate 2,642 downwards.
GGCGCCCTACCTCGACGGTCAACCGCATGGGTTCGGGGGACTCCCGCTTGGCCACATAGAGGATCTCCAGCCCGTCCAGGACAGCCAGGTTGACCGTCTGCCGGTACCGGACGGCCAGCCGGTCCAGCAGGGGGGCCGCGGCGCGTCCCAGAGCGCTGCGAGCCGTGACCGCGGTACCCAGCTCCAGCATCTTGATGCCGAGCGAGTAGCGGAGCGAAGCAGGGTCCTTCCGAACGAAGCCCCTTCCGTCCAGGGTCGCCAGCAGGCGGTGCAAGGTGCTCTTCTCGATGTTGAGGTGGCGAGTCAGCTCGACCAGACTCAATTCTGCCGAGTTCTTTCCGAGGGTTTCCAGGATGCGGAGGGCCTTGTCTACCGCCTTCACCGAGTAGCGGGAGGCCGGCGATTCGAGGCGAGCTGTGTTGCGTGATACGGGAACTGATTGCGCCATATCGAACGGCTTCTAACCCGTACCCGACCGCGCTGTCAAGAGAAAACTGGATGGCCGTCGGACTGTTTTCCGGCGCCCCCCGGCTCGCCCTGAACCCGCGGGGTGCCATCTGGGCCCGTGTCCCTGCCCGGACTCGCGGCCGCGGCCTACCTGGCGCATCACCGCCAACCGCGCCCCAGGGCTTGGGGCGCGCAGGGCGACCCGTGCCCCGTGCCTCCCATCCCCCCGTCAGACGGGGCGGGATTCCACTTGAAAGCACCGGGAGCCCTTGGTATCTTGCTCCCGGCAAATTCGGGCCAGGTGGATGCCACTCGGATGGACCAGTTCAACGGGGAGGCGGACCGGAGCATCCTTCGCCTCCCCTTCGTCTTGATGGAGGAGGAACCGCGTGGGCAGGCTCCCGGGGATCCCGGGCCACGCCGGGCGAGGTGTCATAGACATCCACGCTTACGACGTGCCGCTGGCCCGAAAGCTCCCCCGTCTCTCAGAGAGGTCGGGTGGGGGGCTGCCGGAAGCCGGCCCGGACCTCCCCCGGGGGGAGGCGGCGAAACTCTCCGACCTGATCGAGGACATGGACCGGGCTCGCGTGACGAGCAGCCTGGTGGTCCTCCACGAGGAGCCGGCCGAATTCTTCCGGCTGGCCGCAGAGCATCCGGGTCGGCTGTACGGCCTGGCCTACTATGACTCGCTGTCGCCCCGTCAGGGGCTCGAGCGGGTCCGGAGCTTGTGCGAGGACCACCCCGACCTGATCCTGGGGGTGACAACCGCGTTCCCCTGCTTCGACCTGGATCCTCGGATGAACGACTTCGCGCCGCTGTACGAGTATTGCCGGCAGCGGGACCTCCCGGTCCAGTTCCACCCGGGGGGCGAGCCAGGTGCGGGAGAGGCCCGCGGACCCATGGCCATCGGCGTCCTGGCCCGGACCTATCCGCGCCTGAAAATGGTTTGCCTGCACGCCGGCGGCCGCTGGCACGCCGAGATGCCAGGGTTGCTCCGCAGGTTCCCCAACCTCTTTCTGCAGGTGGAGGCGCTGCAACATGCAGAACTGGAGGGAGACGGGGAGCCCCGCGCCCTCCGGGCGCTTCTTCGCGCGGCGGGGAGCGGTAGGCTGATGTACGGCAGCGACTGGCGGGGTCGAACGGATCACTACTTTCACCGCGTGGAGGCCGTGCGCCGCCTTCCCTGGTGGCAGCGCCAAAACGTGGCCTGGCGCACTGCTGTCCGCGTGTACGGCCCACGGATCCTTGGAAACTGGACAATGGAAGCTGGAAATCGGAGCGACTGAGTGGCGCAGGTCGCAGCGCCACCCTCCGCCGGTTTCCAATTTCCAGTTTCCGATTTCCAGCTTCCGCTTTTCTACTCGCGTCCTCATCGAGGTGCCATGATGCGAATCGTACTGGCCTCATCCGAGGTCGCCCCCTTCGCCAAGACCGGCGGCCTGGCCGACGTGGCGGGGGCCCTGCCCAAGGCCCTGGCGAAGCTGGGCCATGACCTCCGCGTCGTCCTCCCCAAGTACCGCATGGTGGATGCGGCCAAGCACCGGCTTCGCCCGATGCTGGCCTCGCTCCCCGTCCCCGTGGCGGGCCGGACCGAAATCGCCGCCATCTGGCAGGGCGAGATCGGCCCGGTCCCGGTCTACTTCGTGCAGCACGATGGCTACTACGACCGGGAGGGCCTGTACCAGACCAGGGACGGAGACTACCCGGACAATGCCGAGCGGTTCGCCTTCTTCTCGCGCGCCGTGCTGGAGCTGTCGCGGGTCCTGGAGTTCATCCCCGACGTCTACCACTGCAACGATTGGCAGACGGGCCTGATCCCGACCTATCTCCGCACCACGCTCCATGGGGCGCGCGAATTCCATGCCGCCGGCGTGCTGTTCACCGTCCACAACCTCGGCTACCAGGGCCTGTTCGGGCCGGAGGCCCTGGCCGCCGCGGATCTGGGACACGAGCTGTTCAACCCCTTCGGCATCGAATTCTACGGCAAGGTGAACTTCCTCAAGGCGGGCCTGGTCTTCGCCGACCTGATCACCACCGTCAGCAGGAAATACAGCGAGGAGATCCAGACGGAAGAGTTCGGCCACGGCCTGGAGGGCGTCTTGCGGGCCCGGGCCAAGGATCTCCACGGCATCCTGAACGGCATTGACTATGACGAATGGCATCCCAGCCGCGACCCCTACATCGCGGCTAAATTC
>METI01000231.1 GCA_001771285.1 candidate division NC10 bacterium RIFCSPLOWO2_12_FULL_66_18 | reverse complement strand
CTCGTGCCTGGTGATCGGCCTGGGCGCCACCTCGCTGGCCTCGGGATTCCCGTCGGCGCTGGCCGCCCGAACCTTCACCGGGCTGGCCAGCGGCGCCGTCTACATCCCGGCCATGGCGCTTCCCACGCTCTGGTTCGCGCCCCACCGGCGCGGGCTGGGCGCCGGGATCCAGACCGGCGGATCGGGGCTGGGCCTGATGCTGAGCGGCCTCCTGATCCCGGTGATCCTCCGATGGTCGGGACCCGAGGGATGGCGCCACGCGTGGCTCCTCCTGGCGACCCTGGTGGGCGTGGTCTGGATCCTGATGCTGGCGCTCCTTCGCAACCGGCCGGAGGAGATCGGCCAGCACCCGTACGGGGCCAGCGGAGTCCCTCCCCCCCCATCGGCTGGCCCGGCCCGCTGGCGCGAGGTCTTCGCGAACCCCGGCCTCTGGGTCCTGGGAGCGATCTACGCCTGCTTCGGCTTCTCCTACGTGATCTATGCCACCTTCTTCGCGGCCTACCTGGTGAAGGAGGGGGGCCTCTCGTCCGCAGCCGCGGGGCAACTCTGGGGCCTGATCGGGGTCCTGAGCATTCCCAGCGGCATCCTCTGGGGCGCTCTGGCCGACCGGATCGGGAAGCGGTTCGGCCTGGCCATCATCTTCGGGCTGCACGCGGCCTGCTTCGCCACCTTCGCCCTGGCCCGGGGCGCGCCCGGCTTCCTGGCCTCTGCAATCCTCTTCGGGCTCACCGCCTGGAGCATCCCGGCGATCATGGCGGCCGCGGTCGGCGATTACGTGCGGACCTCCCTGGCGGCCGCGGCCCTCGGGTTCATCACGATCATCTTCGGCGTGGGGCAGGCCATTGGCCCGCCCATCGCCGGCGGCCTGGCCGACTGGACCCAGTCCTTCTCGGGTGCGTTTCTGCTCGCCAGCGGGGTGGCCCTGGTCGGGTGTCTGAGTGCCCTGACCCTGCCACGGTCAGGGAGAAACCGCTAACCGCCAAGGCGCCAAGACCGCTATGGCTGGATGAGCACAGACAAGCCGACAAGGAGAAAAACTGAACGGCGGGACGGTTCGGGAACCGATACACTGATCGAGAGCGGGAGACGCAGAGCCCCTTGGTGCCCTTGGCGTCTTGGCGGTTTGTCCTTTCCGTCAGGTCCGTCAGGCGAAGGCGCGTGGGAAGAGGCGGCGGGCGTTTTCGGTGGTGATCCGGGCGATCTCCTCCGGCGTGACTCCCTTCAGGCCGGCCACAGCCTCGCACGCGACGGTCACGTTCTTCGGCTCGTTCCGCACGGTGGGATCGGGCCCGAGCACGGGGGAGTCCGTCTCGAGGAGGAGGCACTCCAGGGGCAGGTGCCGGACCAGCTTCTGCTTCTGCGCCGAACGTACCACGGAGGGAGGGATGGAAAAGAAGTAACCGGCCTGGACACCCTCCAGCGCGGTCGCGGCCTTGCCGTCAAAGGCGTGCAGCAGGACGTGCCGCGCCCCCCGCTCCCTCAGGAAGGCGATGGTGTGGCGTCCGGCCGAGCGGGAATGGACGTTCAAGGGAAGCACCAGCTCGTTGGACACCGCCACGAACTTCCCCAGGATCTCCTCCTGGACCTTCCACTCGGCCTCGTCTTTGACTCCCCAGTGATCCAGCCCGACCTCCCCCACTGCGACCAGGCGGTCGGCATGCGCCCAGATGAAGGCCACGACGGCATCCGCTGCCGTCGGATCCAGGATGGTTGGAGAGAGACCGGCGGCCGGCTTGATCGGAGGGTGCCGGTCCGCGAGGGCGAGGATTTCTTGCGCCTCCTCCAGGGTCTCTCCCACGGCCACGATGCCGCGTACGCCCACGGCATCGGCCCTCGCCAGCACCGCAGGAAGGTCCTGGGCGAAATCCGCCGACGCCAGGTGGGCATGGGCGTCGAAGAACTCCATGGCTCCCGTGCTCCTCAGCTCCTCAGCTCCTCAGCTCCCCTGCCAGCTCTTCCGCGCGCTCCACCAGGCCCCGGATCTCGTCGAGGCCCTTCTGCCAGAAGGCCGGGTCGTGGAAATCCACGCCGAGGGTTCTGAGCAGGGAGGCGGGCGAATCGGAGCCCCCCGCCTCCAGCAGGCCAATGTACCGCGACACGAAGGGAGCCCCCTCTTCCTTGTACTGCCGGTACAACGACAGCGTGAGGAGCTCTCCGAACACGTAGCTGTAACAGTAGAACCGGGTATGGATGAAGTGCGGGATGTAGGACCATCCCCACCGGTAGCCGTCCGTCATCTCCACCGCGTCCCCGTAATACGGGCGGTTGGCCTCGATCCAGACCTCACAAATGGCCTCGGCCGTGAGGCGCCCCTTCCCCCGTCGCTCGAAGATCGCCTGCTCGAAGCGCGTGAGCACGTTCTGGCGGAACACCGTGCCGAAGGTATCCTCGATCTTGCCGCAGATCAGGGCGAGCCGCACCTGGGGATCCTTCTGCGTCCGGACCAGGTGATCGAACACCAGAAACTCCGCGAACACCGAAGCCGTCTCGGCCGTGGTGAGCGGCGTATCGTAGTTGAACAGTGTCTGCGTGCGCGCCAGGAAGGCGTGCAGCCCGTGTCCCAGCTCGTGCGCCAGGGTCACGACGTCCCGCAGGTTGTCCGTGTAATTGCAGAGGATGTACGGGTGCAGCCCCGGCGTGGTGGATGCGCAGAAGGCGCCGCCCCGCTTCCCCTGGCGCACTTCCGCGTCGATCCAGCGCCCCTCGAAGAACTGCCGGGCAATCTGCCTGAAGCTGGGTGAGAACGCATCGAACGCCTCCAGGACGATGTCCCGGGCTCGGTCAAAGGGACACGCCGGGAGCGCATCGCTTACCGGCGCGTACTGATCGAAGAGCGCCAGCGCGGGGAGGCCCAGCAGCCGCGCCTTCACCCGAAAGTACCGATGGGCGATGCCGTAGTGCGCCTCGGTCGCGGCCATCATCTGCTCGACCGCCTGCGGGTCAATCTCATTTTCCAGGTGGCGTTCCGCCATGGGGTGGTGAAAGCCCCGCAGCCGGTCCATGGTCAGATGGTCCTGGACCAGAGTCTCGTAGGTGGAGGTGAGCACCAGGTCGTGCTTCGACAGCACTGCGAACAGCGTGGTATAGGCGCGTCGCCGCACTTCCCGCTCTTTGTGGTACACCAGGGCCAGGACCTCGCTCATGCTGAGCACGTCAGTGTTGCCGTTCCGGTCCATGGGGAAGCGGAGGCTCGTCGTCAGCTCGGTGAATATGCGTGCGAATGCCCGCCGCCCGGTGTTGTCCCGCTCGTTGAGGAGGCGCTCCTCCGGCTCCGAGAGCTTGTGAGGTCGCCAGCGTCGCGCCTGTCGAAGGTAGTGGTGATATCCGGCCAGGGTCGGATGGTCGAGCAGACGCGCGGCCGCTTCGTCAGACAGGTCCATCCATTCCAGATCGAAAAACAGGACGAGGTTGCTGATCTCGGTCGCCGCCAGCTCAACCCGTTCCTTGAGGTCCCGGCACTCCGGCCGTGCGGTATCCGAGGCGTACAGCAGGTCGGCGAAGACGATGACCCGTTTCAGTTCCCCCTCCAGGCCTTCCAGTTCCTGAATGTCGTCCTGCAGATGCTCCGGTCCCGGCCCGCCGGCAACGGCGATCGTACCCCGGTACTGCTGGGCAAACGCTTGGGCCCGCTTGTGGCAGTCTGTCAGGGTTGTGTCAATTCGCGGGTCATCATACGAGGCGAACAGGTCGCCGAGGTCCCAGCGGACCCCCGCGGCGCTGAATGTTTGCGTGGTCACGGTTTGCTCCTTGGGTGACTGTCGGCAGATGGCGGAAAAGACGAGGCGCCGTCATTCTATTGGGGGAGGTTCCGAAAGGCAACCGCCGATCCGGCCTTCTGTTGTGGCGGCAAGGAGTGTCAAGCTGAGGCAGGGTTGCTTATCGCTGAGAGACACACAGACCGGAGTTACCGAGTGTCAGAAGCGGGCGGCAGGGCATGGGGCCTTGCAGAAGGAGAACAAAGAGGCAACGTCCCCTTCAACACACCTAGCCCGGATTATTCGCGAACATGTTCGCGAATAATCGCGGGGAATGACCAAATCCCAATGGCCAATGACCAATTGCGGATGGGAGTTCCGTGAAGCTCCGTGACGGCGCGCTGTGCGCGCCCACAATCATTGGTCATTGGAAATTGGTCATTGGTCATTTGATCCGAAGAATTCACCGGTCCGTTCGTGAATAATGCGGGCTAGGCGTCGATGCCTCTGCCGAGCACGTCCAGGAACCCGAGCACCACGTAGTCATAGAGGTAGTCGGAGGAGAGCAGCGCCGGCCCGGACTCGGCCGCCTCCGGGCCGCCGTCGCGCGCAGGGGAACCAACCGCGGCGGTGACCGGGTCGTGCGCGGGCCCGAAGCGCACGCGGGGCAGGAGCGCAGCCGGTGCCGGCACATCGGCCCCCGCTGCCATGGAAGCTGGGAGATCGGTTTCCCCAGCGGCCGTCGCCGGCCGCGCTCCGCCGTCTCGCCCGTCGGATCCGAACCGCAGCAATGCCTCGGCGAGATTGTGCCCACCCCCGGCAACGGCGCTCAGCACTTGGGTGAGCTGGAGGTCGTTCAGCGGACCGACCGGCGGCGCGTCGAGCATCAGGTCCTCGAGTTCCAGCATGTCGAAGGTGAGCCGCCCGCCTTTGTACAGTGGATGGGGCCGTACCGCGGCGAGCAGGAACGCGGCGCGCTGCGGCTGGTCGCGCTCCAGCGCCTTGCCACGCCGCGCCAGGGTGCAGAGCAGCATGCAGGCGCCCCGGGTCGCTTGCTGGATGTGCTCGATGAGCCGCACGTCGGCGGGGTTCACGGATGCCCTCACAGCAGCCTCGTGTTCACGTAATGGATGACCTGGCCGAGGATCGCCTTGTCCTCGCTCTGGGGAATGAAGCCCAGGGTCTCCTCGAACAGCCTCGCGCCCCGCGCCGCGTGGCGGGCCGCCACCGCGCGCGCGTACTCGATCGAGCCGCTGCGCTCCATGCGGCGCAGGACGTGGCGGGACTCGGCGAGGGTGCGCTCGCTGCGGGGGCGTCCGAGCCACCCGAGGAGTTCTCTGCACTCGCGCTTGGACACGCTGCGCATCAGGTGGATCAGCATGAGCGTGCGCTTCCCCTCGAGCAGATCGCCGAGCGGCTCCTTGCCGTACAGGTCTTCCTCGCCGACCAGGTTCAGGATGTCGTCCTGGATCTGGAAGGCGATGCCGACCTGCCCGAACACGTTGCCGAGCAGGTCGAGCTCGCGCGGCCGCGTGTGCCCGGCGGCGATCGCCCCCAGCCGGCACGGAGACCGGCACGTGTACCAGCCGGTCTTCTTGGTGACCATGTGGATGTAGTCGGCGTCCCGCCTGGGGATGTGTCGCCGCCTGATCCAGCCCAGCTCGATGGCCTGGCCTTCGATGGACTCGCGGCACATGCGAATGATCTCGTCGATCAGGGCGAGGGTGCGGGCCAGGCCCAGCCGGTCGATGTTGCTCAGTACCGTCTCGACCGCCAGCAGGTTCAGCCCGTCACCGGCGTTGACCGCTAGCGGGATGCCGTGCTCCATGTGCAGGCAGCCCTTGCCGCGGCGATTCAACGACTCGTCCTCGATGTCGTCGTGGATCAGGAAGGCGTTGTGGAACATCTCCACCGCGGCCGCGATGCGCACCGCATCCTCGCTGTGGCCCCCGAAGGCGCCGCAGGTGGCGATGCAGAGGGTCGGGCGGAGGCCCTTCCCGCCGCGCGCCGGGTACTCGCGCATGAGCCGGTAGAGGCTGTCGACGGGATGCCGCTGGGGAATGCGCGTCAGGATCTCGTCGGCCGCCAGCCGCCGGCACGTCTCCATGATGTCGAAGAGATCGGCGTCCCGCGGGCCCTCGAGGGTCCACCAGCCCTCGCCGGCGCGCCGGTCCCACAGCACCCGCGTGGTGGCGACCGACGCCGATCGCGCCGCTCCGGGCTCGGTGCCACGCAGCAGGCCGGCGGCGTCCGGCACCTCGCCCAGCGGACCGGGGTCGGGACCGGACCCGCCCGTCCCCACCGCGACGTCGAGACCGAGACTGCGCCGGTAGGCCAGCCATAGGGCCTGCACGGAACGCAGGCCGGCGGCGCGCTGAGCGAGAAGCTGGAAGGTGCGCCACACCGCCAGCACCTGCTCCGCCGTGCCGCGGACGTCGAACGCGCCCTGCTCGAGTATCTGGCTGGGACGCCGCTCCAGGTCGTACAAGCTGAGCAGGCTGCGGTCGTCGAAGAAGCACTCCACCGGCCCCTGCGCCAGGGCGCGGGTCACCATCAGGGAGTTGTGCCGCGCTTGCAGCGTGGCATGAGTGCCGTCGCCGAAGTGCAGCGCCAGCATGATGGAGCCCAGCTCGCGGGCGGCGTCGGCGGCGATGGACGGCGCGCGCCGTACGAGCGCCTCGACGGTGCGAGCCAGCAGGTCGGCGGCGCTCTCGATGCTGATTGCCTCGCCCTCCAGCCCCGCAGGCCTGAGGGGCGCGCCGTAGCGGAGCCTACCGGAGTGCACTCCAGGACCTCTCGGCGGCGCCGCCCGCGAACTCCACGATGCCCGGACTGGCGAACAGCTGGCTCGAGCCGTTCATCCTGAGCCGCACCTCCATGTCGCCGATGACCTCGTGCACGGAGAAGGGTTGGAGGCTCGTCTCGGAGGGCACGACCAGCCGGGCCGCGTCGCGGCAGCGGAAGCGGAGCTGGATCCAGTCGCCTCCCTGATAGCCGTCGATGCACAACACTGCCGGGATCGGTGCGGTGGCGAAGGTGCCGAGCAGCGGCGCCAGCGACGGGGCCGTGACCACCCGGTCGCGGGCGAGCTGGCCGGCGACGCTGACCCGCAGCGCGCGGCGCGGGACGAAGAAGACCATGCGGCCGCGCCGCCACACCATGACCATGGCGGTGTGGTCGCGCGCCTCGTCCATGGGCTGGAGCAGCGCGAAGACCACGGCCCAGCTCGGGGGGCCGTCGAGGCGGTCGCCCAGCTGGTTGCAGAAGCCGAACACCCAGCCGCCCATCTCGGGCCACGCCCAGCGGCCGTGCACCCGTTCGTGGTAGCCCACCGCCACCGTCTCGCGCGCCGGGACCATGCCGTCGTCCCAGCGTCCGGCGGCGAGCACGCCGGGTTGCGCCTGCCAGCGTTTCCAGTGCGTGCGATGGAAGTGCGAGACGCCCGCCGGCGCCGGGGTCGACGTGCTGGTGAGATGCAGCGCCACCGCCGGCGTTCCCGCCAGCGACTGCAGCTCGAAGTCCGGACGGCGCGGGAAGGTGGTCGGCGGCCCGGGGCTCCGAAACGAGGTCCATGGCTCGCGCGGCAGGTAGGCGTGCCACTGGCTGCACGCCCAGCCGTGCTCACGGTGGTACGCGAGCAGGACGGTGGTGCGGATCGGCTCGCCGCCGTCCTCAGCGCCCAGGGTGGCCAGGTTGGCGATCAGGGCCTGCTGCTCGTCGGTGGTGATGAACGCGTAATGGAGCCAGCGCCGCTCCAGGACGTCCGACAGCGGCACGCGCGGGAACGGACCTGGCGGACCGGTGAGAAAGGGGCCCACGTCGAGCCCTGGCGGGGCGGCGTCGGGCCTCGCCGAGCCGGAGGTCACCTCGACGACCGGGCCCGCCGCCTGTCTGCTGGCTTGGTCTGCTTGCGGGGTGGGCCGGAGGGCTTCGCGGCCGCAGCCGGCGGGAGAACGGTGACCGAGAGTCCCACCTCTTTGGGGGGGAAGCCCAGCAGGCGAATGGTCGTGGTGTACGTCTGGCCGACGACGAAGTCGCGCGTGATGGTGACGGCCGCCTGGACGACCGCCTGGCCCCGTGGGGCGATCGCGAGCGTGGCTGGCTCGAAGGCGATGCGCGAGGCCGGCAGCGATGCACCGGTCGCCGGGATCAGGTCGCCGGACTCGAACGCGACGTCGAGGGGGCGGTCGAAGTGGTTCTCGACCAGGAATGCCGACGTGACCCGGTCTCCTGGCCGCCCCTCGAGTCGCAGCTCGACCCGGGGCTCCGGGGTCGGGCGGGTCCCCGGAGCGGACGGCGCCTTCGGGATGAGCGCGTTCTCCGCCGCCGACAGGAGCCCGTTCAAGAGCGCGAGGCCGTGCGTGCTCACGACCGAGTACGAGGTGAGGTTGAAATCGATCCACCGGGACAGCAGCGCCGCGGAGTCCGCCGACTCCCCCGCGCGGCCGGTGCCGACCGCCTTCGCGGCGTCCCGGATGAAGTCGTTGAAGCGGGTCACGAGCTGTGCGTTCCCCGCGACGTTGGCCGCCACCAGTTCTTTCAGCTGCTCGACGAACTCTTCGGGGAACTTCCGGCCGGACGCATCTCTGGCGATCATGAGGACTCTCCTCGTCACGCGACGGCCTCAGGCCGCGTCACCCGGGATCATCCAGATTTACTACCGTGCCTACAGCTTCCCGATCCGGTGGTCCGCGTCGGGCGGGCGGCGCAGTGGCTCGACGCAGGACTCCGTGCACTGGAAGTGATCGTACCAGTGGTGGGCGCGGATGCGGACGGGGGGATCGCCCTGCACCATCTCGCAGGTGCAGCGCTCCTCACCGCACGTCTTCTCGCACCGGACCTTCAGCCTGACGCGCACGCACTGCTCGTACGCGCCCTGCACGAGGATCTCCGCCTCGTAGTCGCCCGCCGGGACGCTCGGCACCGTGAACGTCGCGTTGGCGACGCCGGCGTGCCCGGCCGGCAGCGAGAGGCTAACGGGCGCGAGCGTGATCGTGCCCGGAGATCCGCCCGTGCCGGTGAACGGGGTCGCGTGCAGGTGGAACGTGCGCGCGGCCTTCGAGGCGTTGGTGAGCCGGACGGTCAGTCCCGGCGTCTCGCCGGGGCTCGCTTCCCACGTGACCTCGCACACGCAGCGCGGCGGACACTCCGTCTCGGGGATCTCGCACATATCCCTGGGGCGAAGCGTCCGCAAGTCGGGCATCGGGGGGAGGAGGCCCGCTGCCTGCCGCAGGATGATGCGGGCGCTGTCGATCGACGTCGCCAGCAGCCTGGAACCGAGAGCGAACAGCTCCTCCAGCGAGGGCTGCCCGGCGGATGCGGGCTTCACCGATACGTGGCTCATCGCGGCCTCCGTTTCTTGGAGTTGTTCGCGCCGTTGCACTCCACTTCGAAGAACAGCTCAGTGCTCATGAACGGGGTGGACCCAACGTAGGTCCGACCCTTCATCAGCTCGTTTGGGAGCGTAATCTCCAGCTGAACCTCGCGCGTCTCTCCGGGCTGGATCTCCGAGACCCCGCCGCGAAGCGTCACGCGGGCCGGGCGCGAGAGGGTGGCCCGCAGCTCGTGGACGAGCCGGTCGAGGTAAGCCTGATGCCCCTCGTCCTGCTTGGTCTCGCGTAGCGCGTAGACCAGGGAGCGTCCGACCCAGTTCCGCTCCTCCAGGAAGATCAGCGCCAGCTCGCGCAGCGTCTCGGTGACGTTGCCCCGATTGGTGACCACGACGAGGGTCGTGAGGACGTCGCCGCCGGCACCCCTCAGCCGGATCACATCCGGCTCCACCTGGAGGCCGAGCCTCTCGAAGACGTGCACGACGACCGGCTCGCGCTGGCCGCCGCAGGAGAGATCGGCCGTGTACGTGCCGGGCGGGGTGTGGGGGTCGAGGAGGAAGTGTGCCCGGACGCGCGTGCGATCGTGGGGGGCGAGGCGGGCACCCACCCGCAGCTCGCTCAGGCCCAAGCGTTCCAGCGCCCGGTCCCGGTGACCGACCACCGGGATCGCTCGCACCTTCACCTTCTCGTCCGAGTCGTTGACCAGCTCGAGGTCGCCCGCGCACATCGGCGGCACGCCGCTGAAGATGAAGGGCCCGGCGCCGAGCCGCCACGCGTCTCCGGGCGGTGCTGTGTGCTTTTCCACGGATCGATCCCCCTTGGCGCAGGGCGCGCCGCCAATCCTCCCCCTGCCTAGGCGCAGACTTCGGTCTTGTGTGGAACGTAGTCCTCGACGATCACCATGCTCTCGCCGCACACGCAGAAGGCCAGCAGCTCGATCCCCAGGGTGCACAGGCCGAAGCGGAGGTTCACGGGGAAGTGGATGCGCGTCGGCTTCATGGCCGTCTCGACGTGCAGGTCGATCCGCGGCAGCTCCTTGATGCGGATGTCGTCGAGCCCCATGTCGACCTTGCTGGTGCTCGTGAGCTTGCTGTCGCTGGTCAGCGTGCTCGTGCTGGTGAGCGAGATGGGCGCGATCTCCTTGATGCGGATGTTGTCCAGGTCCAGGTCGAGGCCGCCGGAGACGGCCATCGTCGAGTTGATCGTGTACGTGTCGGGGATCTTCGGGGCACTCATCACCTACCTCCCGTCCGGACAGTGGAGTCCACGCGCGCTTCTGGAGATCACGCACCGAGGGGTGTTTCTGGCCAAGGACAGCAAATCCAGCGCGATTCCTCAATGGGGAATGCGACCCACATTTGAGAGTCCTATGAGCTCAGTACATCTTGGCGTCTTTTCGAGAATCCTCGCCTCCTCGATGCACCACTCCGAATATTGCTTCGGATTCCGTTCGAGCTCCTCGAGAAATGCTTTCCACTCCATCCACCGCACCGCCTCTACTTCATCCGGATTGATCACCGGCTCATGCTCGACAATGCCCACCAAGATTGGGCAAGTCTCGTTCTCCATCATGCCGTCCTTCGTGAAGCAGTAGCGGTAAGGGGCCACTTCTTCAAGGAGCGTCGGATCAAGTCCCAATTCGTACTTGAGTCTGCGCCGGGCGGCGTCGAGGTTGGATTCGCCGAGGCCTGGATGGCCGCAACAACTGTTGGACCACATGAGGGGCCAGGTTTTTTTCCTGCCGCTCCTCTGCTGGAGCAATACCTGCTTATCGCTCGCGCGAAAAATAAAAGAGGAAAAAGCCCGATGCAACGGCGTGCTTGCTCGATGCACCTCGCCCTTGGGCATGGTGCCCAGTATGTTATTCTGCTCGTCCACCAAGACAACGAATTCCTGCGTCATACTTGAGGCCTTCCCCCGCAGGTGATGGAATTTGCTTTTGGGCCGCCCGGCCCAACTGGGGGCACGCGATCAGCGCAGGCCCGGCCCCCGCCGAGACGAAGGGGAGCATACCGCAGCCGGGGGGCGCGGTGTCAAGCGAAAACTGGTCGGCCGAGAGGTGGCGGGGGCGACGGACGGGCCAGGGAGCTGGACGGGGGGGATACGGGGCGGACCCGGACGGACGATACCATTCGGTGAGGCCGTGCAGGACGCCTATGCTGCGACGACCCGTTGCAGAGAAATGGCAACGGGTACCCCGCCGGGGGGCTGTGCGCGTGTGCAGGCCAAAGGCCGAGGTGGGTCAGGATCTTTTCGATGACCTCTGGTTGCTCGATGAATGCGATGACGGCGCTCTCCGGGACGGGGTCAATGAACCGTAACAGCACGCCAAGGCGTTACTGATGGGGAGGGCTTTTTCCTGACAAGGACAAGACGGCCGGGTCGCGGATGCCGCCCATACACCCTCTGCATCAAACCCAGGGACTTGAGGGAGGAGGAAAGGTGGGCTCAAAGCAATAAGTGAAATAAGTGAACTACGTCCCCATTTAGGATGCGATCCAGCGCGATGGGCGGGTGGGCCAGGTAGCGAGCGACGTTCTTCCAACTGACCAGATCGGCAGGAATCCCCCGACTGACGTGGGCGCCAAAACCGGTGTGAGGCCAGGCCAAGAGGTGG
>METI01000230.1:4659-6465 GCA_001771285.1 candidate division NC10 bacterium RIFCSPLOWO2_12_FULL_66_18 | reverse complement strand
GCCGCGCGCGGCTTTCACCTCGACGCGATCAGCATTCCGGGGAGATACCCATGCGACACATCATGCGAACCCTGACCCGTCTTGTCGTCGCCGTCGCGATCGTCACCGCCGCCGTCCCCGGGCTGGCCCAGGCGGCGCCCGAGGGGCAGATCGTGATCGCCCAGGGAGGGGACCCGAGCACCCTGGACCCCCACATGCACGCGGAGAACTTCACCTTCGCCGTGGTGCATCACATCTTCGATCACCTCGTCCGGCGCTTCGTCAAAGACGGCCGGCTCGCCCACGAGCCCGCGCTGGCGACGTCGTGGACAGCGCTGAACCCGACGGCGTGGGAGTTCAAGCTCCGGCGCGGGGTGAAGTTCCACAACGGCGAGGACTTCAACGCCGAAGTCGTCAAGTTCACCATCGAGCGCGTGCTGAACCCGGAGCAGAAGGCCCGCTGGCGATGGGCGTTCGCCGACATCGAACGCGTCGAGGTCGTCGACGACTCCACGGTCCGGATCATCACCAAAAAGCCGCTGCCGACCCTCATCACCAACCTCGCATTCGCGATGCCGATGGTCCCCCCGAAGTACGTGCGCGAAAAGGGGGATACGTATGTGGCCACCCGCCCGGTGGGCACCGGTCCCTTCAAGTTCGTGCGCTGGCGCAAGGACGACGAGCTGGTCCTCGAGGCGAACGAAGGCTACTGGCGGGGCGCGCCGAAGGTGAAGACGATCGTCTTCAAGCCGATCCCGGACGAGACGACCCGGATCGCGGCGGTGGTGACCGGGCAGGTCGACGTCGCGCGCGGGGTGCCGCCGAGCCTGGTGAAGCAGATCGAGGACAACCCCCGCACGAGGGTGATGAAGGTCCCCGGCGCGCTCAACATCCACATCACCCTGGAAACGCTCAAGGAGGGGCCGCTGCGGGACCGACGGGTCCGGCAGGCCATCAACTACGGCGTGGACAAGGAGGCCATCATCAAGAACGTGCTGGAGGGCAACGGCTTCGCCCTCGGCGGTCCGCTCACTCCGGTGATGTTCGGCTACGACGCCGAGGTCAAGCCGTTTCCCTACGACCCGGAGCGGGCCAAACGGCTCCTGGCGGAGGCCGGATACGCCCAGGGCTTGGCGCTGACGGTTAACTCACCGAACGGCCGCTACCTCAAGGACAAGGAGGTGGCGGAGGCCGTCGCCGGTCAGCTCCAGAAGATCGGGGTCCGCGCCCAGGCGGCCGTCCATGAATGGGGGAGCTACGTGAACAAGTGGCCCGACGGCCTGGCCCCGATGTTCATGCTCGGCTGGGCCGGCACCTGGGACGCCGACGGGATCCTCTACCCGCTGCTCCGCTCCGGCCAGCGCTTCGCGCGCTGGGCAAACCCCGAGTTCGACCGCCTGATCGACGCCGCTCGCAACACGCTCGACCAGGGGGAACGCACAAAGCTCTACTCGCAGGCGAGCCGGCTCGCCCACGACGACGCGCCGTGGCTGTTCCTCTTCCACGGGATGGACATCTACGGTGTCAACCGGGCGGTCATGGACTGGGAGCCGACCTCTGACGAGGGCACCTCGACCCTGATGTTCAGGGCGTGGAAGCGGAAGTGACCGGAGGGAACGCGATGAGCGCACAGGGCGGGGTCGCCGAATACGCCGACGTCCACGAGCACATCGACCGTCACTTCGAGGAGCATCTGGCCGCCACGCGGCGCTTCCTGCAGCAGCCGAGCGTCTCCCTGGTGCCGCCCGGGGTCGACGGCGGCGTCCGCCAGTGCGCCGCGATGCTGCGCGATATCCTCAAGGAGCTCGGCTGTGAGCGCGCCGAGGT
>METI01000230.1:215-4639 GCA_001771285.1 candidate division NC10 bacterium RIFCSPLOWO2_12_FULL_66_18 | reverse complement strand
CGCCTACTCGCTCTACGACGTCATGCCCGTGGACGACGAGGTCTGGGCGGCGCCCCCCTTCGCCGCGGAGATCCTCGACGCCCGGGCCATCGACCTGCCGGACTTCTACGGCAAGTGCATCGTCGCCCGGGGCGCCCGGAACCAGAAGGGCCCCATCATGGGCTTCGTGAACGCCCTCCGCTCGCTGCGGGCGGTCCGCGGCGACATCCCGGTCAATGTCATCTTCACCTTCGACGGCGAGGAAGAGCTGGGCAGCATGAACTTCGTGGGCCCCTTCCGCCAGCGCTTCCTCGACGAGCTCAAGCAGGCCGATGTCGCCTACTACCTCAACCCCTCGCAGAACGCCAAGGGCGACCAGGTCCTCTACCTCGGCAACCGCGGCATCGCGTTCGGCGAGCTCGAGATCCGCGGCGGCGAGTGGGGAGGACCGGCCAAGGGCCCCCTGTTCGCCCCCCACGATCTGTGGGTTGACTCGCCGGCGTGGCGGCTCGCGCAGGCCCTCGCGACCCTGAAGGACCGGGACGGCAACATCCTCGTGGAGGGCTTTTACGACAACGTGCGACCCCCCTCGGCAGAGGATCGGGAGCTCCTCGAGCAGCTGAAGGCGAGCTTCGACGAGGAGCAGACGAAGCGTGATCTGGGCATCCACCGGTTCAAGCGCGGCCGGTCGGGAAGCGAGCTGTACGAGACGTTCCTGATGAGGCCCAACATCAACATCGACGGCTACAGCTCCGGCTACACCGGGGCCTATGTGAAGACCATGTTCCCCGATCGGGCCCTGGCCAAGATCGACATCCGGCTCGTCCCCGACCAGACCATGGACGAGATCCTGGGGAAGCTCCGGAAGCATTTCGACCGTCACGGGTTCCCGGAGGTTGAGATCAAGATCCAGGGCTGCTACAACCCGTCGAAGACGTCGCTGCACGCCCCCATCACCCAGGCGGCGATCCGGGCTGCCGATCTGCACGGGGTGAAGACCGTCTGTTGGCCGATCTACTACGCCGGCATCCCCATGGCGGTGTTCAGCGACCCCCCCCTCAACCTGCCGGCCATCGGCTTCGGCCTCGGGCGGATGGGGCGTGAGCACATCGCCAACGAGTACTTCACCGTGGAGGGACTGCACCTCTACGAGAAGTTCGTGGTCACCTTCTTGCACGAGCTCGCGCGCCAATGAAGGAGTGACGCCGCCTCGCGAAGGAGGCGCGGCAGACACGCTCCTCGCGCGCTACGTTGTCCTGCGCGATCGGCGCACCGCGCTCTGGGTCGCCGCCTGGGCCCTGGCCACCTGGTGCTATCGCGCGTTCCGCATCTTCCCGTACCTCTCGATCCGCTCGGCCGAGAAGCGTTGCGGCAAGAGCCGGCTCCTCGGCCTCCTCGCCAGGGCGTGCTTCAACGCCTCCCCGGTCACCGCGCACCCGACCGAGGCCCAGCTCTATCGCGGGGCCGCGCGCGGGCGGCGTCCAGCTCTTCGACGAGGTCGAGTCCCTCCGCGGCGACAAGGACCGCTTCGACGCCCTCATCACCGTGCTGAACGTCGGCTTCGAGCGGGGCGGCGTCGTCACCCGCCTGGAGAAGCGCGGCGATCGCTTCGTGGAGGAGCCCTACGAGGTCTACGCCCCGCGCGTGCTGGCCGGCATCGCCGGGCTCAAGGACACGCTGGAGGACCGGGCGCTGCCGCTCATCATGCTGCGCCGGCGGAGCAGCGAGCCCGTCGCGCGCCTCGAGCGCGCCACCGACGGCGAGGCCCAGGCGCTGCGCGACCAGTGCGCGCTCGCGTGCCTGACCCACATCGGCGCCGTGCTCCGGGTCTACGAGAGCGTCCCCGGCGGGGCGGCCGACACCGGCGACGAGCCCGACGGCACCACCCAGTCCAGCGTTTCCGGCTCCAATCCGGTGACAAGCGGTGCAAGCGGTGACAACCCGCATGAATAGCGGACGTGTCACCACTTCGTGCATCGAGCAAGAACGCTCAGTGCAGAAGCGGTGACAACCCGCATAAACACTGGCGTGTCACCGCTGTCACCGGTTGTCACCGGTTTCTGCACGAGAAGGCAGGAAGCCTGTTCTCCCGATGGCCGACCTGAAGCCTCGGATCGACCAGCTGGTGGGCAACCTGTCCCGGGCCGGACGCCCATTCCGCCAGGGCTTTTCAGAAACATTCCGCCACCCCGGCGGTCTCGTCCCGACTTTTTACGCCGTCATGGTCCGCGTGAGCAAGTCCTTTCTGGGTTGATGGCGGATTGCGCCGACGCCTGGTGAGAGGGCGAGGGCCGTAGAGGCGCGAGGAGCGACGATCTCGAGCCGGGTCATACCGCGCTATCCCCCTGCCGTTCCGCCTTGTGTCGGGCGGTGCGGACCTCGGGTGGGGCTGGGCGCGCGGGCGGCGCGCAGGCTCGGCCCCTCCATGACGATCTGGTGCGCGCGATGGGCGAAGCGGTCGAGCGCGCTGTTGGCGAGGATGGGATCGTCGAACAGGGCCACCCACTCATCGACGGCACGATTGCTGGTGATGACCGTCGCTGCGTGCCGGCCTCCGAAACGTTGCTTTACAACCTGAAGGTGCGGTGGTCTATTCCGGGGCGCTTCTCTAAGCACTGAAAGATCTCGGGCGCAGTAGCCCGGCGCTCCGGTCTTGCCTCCGCGACATCTCGCTTGACTCCATAGCTATATCATTCTATAAGTTATATAAGAAATAGAACATATATAAGAACAACCGGCCCGCGTGGGCCTCCGGGCTGGAGTGACCCGGGTCGGGAGGAGGTCGTGATGTTCGAACAGAAATCCAGAGTTCTTCTCAGTCTCTCCCAAGACGTGCTGGACCGGGCTCGGGTCATGGCGGGGAAAGCGACGACCGCGCTCAAGCTCCCGGTGAGCCTTCAGATCGTCCTCCGGGCCCTCATCGGCGAGGGGCTGAAGCGAGATAATCACTCGGCCCTCCTCGCCAACATTGAGCGGCAGGCCAAGGCGGTGCGCGTCCAGCGAACCGCGGCGGGTCGAGCCGGACTGCGGGGGAACTGAGGAATCTCCGTTCCGGAACTCCCGCGGGCGCTGAGTTGTCGCGGGCGACGGAGACGCCGGAAGGGAGGAGAGCGCGGGAGCGAGCCAGTGACGAGACGAGCCGGAACGCAGGGGCTCGATGCCAGACACACGTGACGACGAACGCTGACGATCAGCGTTTTGGCAGGGAGACGACGATGTCGAAATGGATAGGGGTGACGATCCTGGCCGCGGGGGTGGCGATGACCTTCGGCTGCTCCCAGGGGCCGTCGGGGACGGCCGCGGTGATCGAGGACAAAACCTACACGGTGACGCCGGCGTCGGTGACGGTGAAGGCCGGGATCGTTACGGGCGAGGTCACGGAGATGAAGGTCACGGAGCGGGTCGAGAAAGGTTCCGGCCGCGTCGTCTCCCCGGCGAAACTCACCGGGACGCTCAAGCTGAAGAATACTTCAGCGAATCAGACCGTCCGTCTTCTTGCGGGCAAGATCCTGTACATCGATGTCCAGGGGCAGCCCATCAAGCTCGAGGCGGCGCGGACCGAACCGACCGTCAAGTTCACCACGTACGGCAAGGAGCAGCTCGAGCCTGGGCAGGATGCGACCCAGTCCCTGGATGTCGAGTTTCCAGCCGAGGCCCTGAAAGCGAAGAAGCTGAAGGAGATCCGCCTCGAGCTCGCCTATATCCCGTCACCGTACCGGGAGGAGATGATCAACTTCACCGTGTCGATCGGCGAGGGCAAGTAAGCCGGTGACCGGTCGCTCTCTCCTCGAGTCAGGTCCAACCATGGAGTCTGCTCGCTGAGGGGACAGACAACCAACGACGGGATTACTGCTGGGAAGGGGCGCGGCACAAGTCCCGGTTCAGCCCTAGCGGGTGACGAGGGGTCGGCGAAATGGAAAAACGACAGACTCTGAGGCAGGCGACGAAGCTGTGGCAGGAGGCCTACCGCTACCAGATGGAGGGAGAGCTGGACCGCGCGATCGAGCGCTACCAGCGCTCCATCGAGGCGCATCCCACGGCCGAGGCGCATACCTTCTTGGGGTGGACCCTGAGCTTCCAGGGCCGATTGGAGGAGGCCACCGCAGAGTGTCTCCGGGCGATCGAGATCGACCCCGAGTTCGGCAATCCGTACAACGACATCGGGGTCTACCTGATGCAGCGGGACAAGCTGGACGAGTCGATCCCGTGGCTTGAAAAGGCCAAGCAGGCCAAACGCTACGAACCGCGGCAGTTCCCCTTCATGAACTTGGGGCAGATCTACCTCCGGCAGGGGCGCTGGTGGGAGGCCCTTCATGAGTTCGAAGGCGCCGTGCGGCTGGCACCGAGCGACCGCCACGTGGCGAAGACGCTTCATCGCCTGCGCGCTCGGCTGAACTGACGCCTCCACCGGCGAGAGAGAGGTGCTACATGCTAAAGGCTAGGAG
>METI01000230.1:0-177 GCA_001771285.1 candidate division NC10 bacterium RIFCSPLOWO2_12_FULL_66_18 | reverse complement strand
CCGCGGCGGTCACCGTGTCTGCCGAGACGCCGACGGAGGCCAATTTCGCTGCCTGCAATGCCGACGCGCCAGCCGCTGTGAAGGCGGGAACCGCCACCCCGACGACAAAGGATCACATGCGCGTGGAAGCGGCCCGGAAGGGCAGCGCATCCTCGGATCCTCAGCTTGTCGGTATGG
>METI01000229.1:4885-5371 GCA_001771285.1 candidate division NC10 bacterium RIFCSPLOWO2_12_FULL_66_18 | reverse complement strand
GCCTGCGTGAGGCCGCGCTGCTTGATGAGGCGGTAGATCTGCAGCGTCAGATCGGCCTTGAGTTGCTCGCGCTCGGGATGGGGGAATCCGAGATACCGTGACGATCTCGCCTGGTACGGTGTCCCACAACCCGCTGCTACGTAGGTCCGGGGCGACGCAGGCGGCATCGACGCACTCAGTATGGGGTCCTGCAGGGAATGACCTGTCGGCCGTGACGCCGGTACACACGGAAGTCCGCATCGGTGGTGAAGATGACCGGGTCAGTCATCGTCTCGCTCATTCGCACGAGGCAGGCGTCAGCCAGGCTCATCGGGACGTCCGCGTACTTCTGCATCAGATCCAGGACACGACCCTGCTCGTCGGCGAGGCGGAAGGCGGGCACCACGGCGCCGCGACGCAGAAGTGCAGCCAGCGCGGGTCGGCCGCGCGACCCGAGCAGGTGAAAGGCTTCGGACAGAGCCGCTTCGCACGTCTGCCAGGGCAAAG
>METI01000229.1:0-4851 GCA_001771285.1 candidate division NC10 bacterium RIFCSPLOWO2_12_FULL_66_18 | reverse complement strand
TCCGCCGACTCAGATCGACCGGCAACCCCGCCACCGAGCCCACCAGATCTGCGATGGCCGGGGGCACGGGCCGCGAGCGTCGTCGGGTCACCAGGGCCAGGCGCTCCCGAACGATGTCGGATTTCGAGCGCCGGCGCTCGAGAGACTCGGCCTCGATCTCGGCGACCAGGGTTTCTGGCAGGCGGACGGTGAGCGTCTTCATTGCTTGAGTGTAATACGTTACTGGCATCGATGCACTACGCGCGCCGCGGTCCCGAGCCTGCCTCCTCGACCGGCACCCACTCGATCGGGCGAGCTCCTTCATCTCAGCTGCGCCTGCTCAAGCCAGAACCCCATGTCCATCTCGCGGTACATCGTCGTGGCGGAGGTGAGGCGCTCCTGCGCCTGCTTGCGCTTACCTGTGCGCCGGTACAGTTTGCCGAGGCCGAGGTGGCAGTGAGCGACGAGCGGGGTGCATGCCGAAGCCGGGGGTGTGGCACGGCCCCGGAAGGGGATTCACGCCAGTTCCTCTAGGAGGCCCCTGGCCTCTTTCAGATCGGCGGTGGCAGAGCCCTCGGTGAACCAGCCGTGCACCGCAGCCAGCGCCAGGCGTGCCTCGTCTCGCCGGCCCTGTTTCGCGAGGAGCCGCGCGAGGCTTGTCGCCGCCCTGAGCTCGAGCGACCGCTCGGCCCGGCGGCCGGCGATCTCGATCGCTCGCCGGAAGCATTGCTCGCCTTCGTCCCAGTCGTTGCGGCGTAGGATGGGCGGCCTCGCGATCGCCCGTCTGATACTGGATGAATGCCCCTCCACCGGAGACTCCAGCGTGCCAACGACCTCGAGCTACCCCTCCAGTTCTCTCTGCTGTGTGGCGACGGCTCGGATCCGCTGGAGCTCACCGAGAAGCTGACGCTCCTGATTCCGCCCCCCGGCACTTTCTACCCCGACACACGACGCTGCCTTCCTCGCTCAGCCTCGGCGACTTCGACTCTGGCAAGGCGCAGCTCTCGACGTCGTTCCCGGATCTCGACGGCGACAACGTCTCGAACACCGCGTGGCGGATCGTTGCCGACTACCGCCCCGCCACGGGGGGTCCGGAGCCCTCCACGCTTCTTCTCCTCGGCATCGGCCTCGCTGGGCTTGCAGGGACCACTCGGAGGACACGCCGCCGCGGATAAGGTAGTTCGACAGGGGGCCCGGGACATACATACCGGACCGCCCGCCGACTGGATCATGGCGCTCCAGGGGACCGCGGGAGTGCGCTGCGGCTCGGCGTCAGCACGCGCACGCGGCTGGCGGCTCGCGTCACGATCCTGGCGGCGTCCCGTGGCAGGGCAGGAGGCGATGGAGCACGGCCACCGCGGTTCCCACACCGTCCTCGGCGCGAATGTGCTTGCCCATGGCAGCGGCTCGGGCACGCATATCAGGGTCGGTGACGGCGCGGGTGATCGCCTCGGCGAGGCGCGAGGCCGTCAGGCGCTTCTGGAGGATCGGTCGTGGCCCGACGCCAAACCGGGCCAGCATCGCGCCCCAGTAGAGCTGGTCGCCGAAGAAGGGCAGCGCCGCCGAGGGCACGCCCGCCCGAAGGCCGGCGGCCGTGGTGCCAGCGCCGCCATGGTGGAACACCGCGGCCATGCGGGGGAACAGCCAGTCGTGGGGCACCGTGGTGACGGCCAGGACGGCCCCACCGTGCGCGGCGACGGCTCTCGCCATCGCGGCCTGGTCCAGTCCCCCCCAGCCCGTCAGGAGCACGCCGCGCTGCCCGGCGCGGCTCAGCGCTTCGACCACGATCGCCGTGGTGGCGGCCGGATCGCGGCCCCTCATGCTGCCGAAGCCGATGTAGACCGGTGGCGGCCCGGCGGCGAGGAATGCATCGATCTCCGGCGGCGCCTGCCAGCTCTCCGCTTGGTCGAGAAACCAGTAGCCGGTGACGTACACCCATGCCGGCCAGTCCAGCGGCCGCGGAAAGACGGTCGGGCTGACGGCGTAGAGCGTGGGGACACGATCGCGGGCACGAAGGAACTCGGCGGTCGAGCGGGCCGGCAACCCGAGCGTCTCGATGCGCCAGCGGCTGACCGCGGCCATGACACGGCCGCCCATCCCGCGCGCGATCCCTCTGATGATCGCGTGAGTCAAGCGGTTGTACACCGGGCTCAGGGCGGAGCCCAGCGGCAGGCGCGGAAAGAACAGGGCGGGGTAGTAGCGTGAGCGTCGCTTGGGTTTCAGGTCCGCCAGGTAGACCGGCACGCCGAGCTTCTCCGCGATGTCGAGGGCGCCCGGAGCAGCAAGCGGAGAGACGATCGCTTCGGCCCCCTGGCAGGCGTGCCAACACTCGTCGAGCGTTCGCGCGACGAGAGGGACGCAGAGTCGGACCATTTTCCGGAGAACCCGGATCGGGTTGCGTCCGCTCTCCAGCCGGATCTGGTCCAGGATCGCCTGAGGGTTGGACTCGACCAGCGCGAACTCCAGACCACTTTGCCGGACCAGATCCTCGAACATCGCGTGGGTTGCCACGCGGACCGTGTGCCCGGCAGCCCGCAGGCCCGTGCCCAGGGCGACATACGGCTGGACATCGCCGCGTGAGCCAGCGGCGAGAATCGTGATGCGCATGCAAGCGCTCCTCGATGGAGGGACAGTTACAGTAGGTGTGGGCCGCGGACGCGCACGGCGGCACGGCACGTCGGCCCTTGGGAAAATGCACGCAATCCTCGCGACTCAGGTCGAGTTCCAAACACGGCCCAGCCGTGCTGACGGCGTCCGAAGGCCAGGTCCGATCGCTGCTGGGTCACCGAGTCGGCGATGCGCTCGGTGTTGAGTGAAACGAGGCGGTTCCGGGGGGTAGTGTGAGATAGGGGCCCCCAAGTCGAGGGCTTCACCACGGCCCATGGCGGGGCCTCTTTGCAATCGCGGTCGCGATGAACATCGCCGTCTACGTAATTGCAGGCACAGCGCTGTGGTTCCCTATAGGAGGGAGATTCTTTGAGGCAGGCTATGGACCGATGGCTACCCCATAACGGCGTCCGCGGAGCCGCCCCAGTTCTCACGAACCCAGCGCGACGAACCTATCGCGCCCACCGTTCCAGCCGCGCGCTGACGTCCACGCCCGCCGGGCCGGTGGCACTCCCGAGCCCTCCCCAGATGATCGGCAGAACCACCGTGCGCCCGAGGAGAACCCTGGTCAAGAACGAAGAGTCAGCCTGACGCCTCTCGTGAGCTGAACACCCCAGGTCGGTAGAGATGCTGCGCCACCAACGGCGAATGCATCGCGGCGCGGCGAGTCCGCGTTGCGGCCGATGGACGCGACAGCGACGAACAGGGCAGACCCTGAGGACCGACTCGTCGACGTTCGGGAAGCTTCGGGGCTCCTCGGTGGGATCTCGACCGATACGCTCTACAACTCCACAGCGGCGCGGGGGCTCCGCGTGAGGGTCGGGAATTGGGTATTGTTCTCGACGGCGAGGATCGTGGCCGTCATCCACTCACGGGCGGCTGTCCCCCTGCCACATCGGCGGCCCCCGTCTGTGTCGCGTTGGGGGTACCCGTAAGTCCGCACGGCGGAATCCCTCGCCCTCTGCCCCCTCCAGCCGATCCGCGACCGACCGTGCGTGCTCCGTGTCGACCCGGGACACGCCACAGGTCCACCGCGGCCGCCTCGCCCGCGCACAGGCACACGACGACGACCGCAACGAGTAAGCGCGACATGCGGCGCCGCCGAATCGATTGTCGAGAATGGCGGCTCATCGAGTCGGAGATCGCCGAGCTTCCGACCATCGGCCAGGACATGCGGGAAGACCCACCGGGTCACCGCGCCCGTGTACATCCGGACCGTGCTCCGTCGAAGCTCCCCCGCCCGGACCTGGCTGTCGATCCACTCCGGGACCGCCTCACGGAGGGTCGGGTAGCTGGGCGCCACGGGCGCCGACGCGCGGGCCTTCCGGATGGCCTCGAGGACGTTGATCCCGGCCAGCTCCTGCCTGTGAATCATCCGGACCAACTCCTTGGCGTCGGCCGCGCTGTGGACCATCTTGGCGACACTCTTGCCTCCGGCGTAGACCGTGACCAGCCACGACTTCTTTCCTCGACGATGGTAGGTGGCGCCCATCACCGGGCCTCCTTCCTCGCGCGCCGAGCGGCGTTGGCGTGTCGGGCCAACTCCCGGCGTCGGGCCGGGGACAGTGCCTTCGCGCGGGCTCTCCCACCCTTCCGGGCCCATCGACGCATCTGGTCGCGCACGATCTCCCGCAGCAGGTCCGGGGACAGGTCGAGATCCTCCGCTTGGAGCCGTCGGACAAGACCCCGGGCCACCGGGCTGCTCCGTCTCCGCGTCTCGAGCTTGGCCATCGTTGCCCTCCTTGCCTGGGATGTCTCAGCACCTTCAGGTTCCTATGTCTTTCTCGTGCCAGGCAAGCAGGATGTCGGGCTGCGAGGAACTATGTGTTCCATGTGGCGTTTATCCGATCCCCGGCTCCCGGGCGACGCGGGCCCGGCTGGGTCTTCCCTGCGTCCTGTACTGGGCGATGAAGGCGTCGAATTCGGATCGCCGAACGAGCAACTTGCCCCCGGTGACGCGATAGCAAGGCAGCGCCTCGGCCGGTGGACGGTTGATGAAGCTCCGGAGCGTCCGCGTGCTGAGGCCGGAGTAGGCGGCGAGGGCTTTGAGGCTCAGGTAGGGGTCGAGCCACGTCGAGACGACCACCAGCTCGGGGAGGACCCCTCGGATCTGGACCGGCTCGGCTCGATTCCCCGCCCTCATGCATAGCTATATCCATAGGTCTGTTTCCGGCCCACTGTCGGGATGACCCGACAAGACCCGACCAGACCGGACTGCGGCGACAAAATGCGGTATAAACCCGTGCGGGATAAGGCAGGGAAAGG
>METI01000228.1:30092-30388 GCA_001771285.1 candidate division NC10 bacterium RIFCSPLOWO2_12_FULL_66_18 | reverse complement strand
CCCACACGCCCGAGGATCTGGACGCAACCGTTACGGCAGCGCGGGAGGCGTTCGGCCTTATGGCCGGGTGATAACCAATTCCCAATGACCAATCGAGGATACACTGGATCTGACCTCCGGTGGCGGTGCGCGCATTGCCGGCACCCCATTGGTCATTGAAAATTGGTCATTGGTCATTTCGACGGAGGGAGCATGGAACCGCTGGCAAGCTCACGACGGGGCTTCGTCAACTTTCTCCTGGGGAGCGGGTTCGGGGCCATGGCCGTTTGGATGCTCTACCCGGTCATCCGGTACCT
>METI01000228.1:5315-30082 GCA_001771285.1 candidate division NC10 bacterium RIFCSPLOWO2_12_FULL_66_18 | reverse complement strand
AAGAGCGGCGAGCCGACCATCGCCAGCGTCCCGGTCCCGTGGAAGCCCTCCGAGATCAAGGCCAACTCGGGGAGGATCTTCAAGTTCGGAAGCCAGCCCGGCATCCTGGTGAAGACCCCGGCGGGGGATCTGCGAGCGTTCGCCGCAACCTGCACCCACCTGAACTGCACTGTCCAGTACCGGGAGGAGAAGCAGGACATCTGGTGCGCCTGCCACAACGGGATCTACGACCTGAACGGCAAGAACGTGAGCGGCCCGCCGCCGCGCCCGCTGGAGCCGTACAAGGTCAATGTGAAGGGGGACCAGATCGTGGTGAGCAAGGGGGCCTGAGGATGGGGCGATTGGCGGATTCCTTGGCCGGGGTGCTCAAGAGTCTGAACGCCTGGGTGGACGAGCGGATCGATCTCTCCGGGATCCGCGAGCTGATCCGGCACAAGGTCGTGCCGGTTCACCGGCATACGGTCTGGTACTACTTCGGGGGGATGACGCTCTTCCTCTTCATCATCCAGGTCCTGACCGGGATCCTGCTGCTCCTGTACTATCGGCCCAGCGCGGAGGAGGCGTTCGAGAGCGTCCAGTTCATCGTGACCGAGGTGGAGTTCGGCTGGCTGATCCGCTCCATCCACACCTGGTCGGCGAACCTGCTGGTCGCCACCATGATGATCCACCTGTTCAGCGTGTATTTCACCCAGGCCTACCGGAAGCCGCGGGAAATCACCTGGATCAGCGGGATGTCCCTCTTCGGGATCTTCCTGTTCTTCGGGTTCAGCGGGTACCTCTTGCCGTGGAACGAGCTGGCCTACTTCGCCACCAAGGTGGGGACCGATGTGGCCGGGCAGGTCCCCGTGGTGGGGCACCTCATGGCCCGGATCCTGCGGGGGGGCGATGACGTGACCGGGGCCACCCTGTCACGGTTCTACGGGTTTCACGTCGCCATCCTGCCGCTCCTCACTACGGCCATCCTGGGCCTGCACCTGTTCCTGGTGCAGAAGCAAGGCATGAGCGTCCCGCCGGAGATCGAGCGGAGCGGGCAGCCGCTGCGGACCATGCCCTTCGTCCCCAGCTTCCTCCTCCGTGACCTGGTGGGGTGGCTCTCGGCCCTGGCGGTCCTGGGGGCGCTGGCGGCCTACTTCCCGTGGGAGCTGGGCGTCAAGGCGGATCCCTTCGCGCCCGCCCCGGCGGGCATCCGGCCCGAGTGGTACTTCATGTACATGTTCCAGACGCTGAAGTACATCCCGGCCAAGATCGGCCCGATTGATGGCGAGGTGGTGGGGGTCCTGGGCTTCGGCCTGGGAGGCCTGTTCCTGCTCCTGGTCCCGTTCCTGGACCGGAAGACGGCCCGGGGGGAGAAGAGCCCGCTGTTCTTCTGGATTGGCGTGGGCATCGTGACCTACATCGTGGTGCTGAGCGTGCTGGGATACGTGGCGCCGGGGGGGAAATAGGATGCGGGGCGCATGGATCCTGCTGGCTCCGGCGCTCCTCGCCGGATCGGTCCTCTTTGTGGGGAGCCAGGTGGCGGCACAGAAGCTTCCCGAGGGGAACGCCTGCATCGACTGCCACCAGGGCATCGGCGATCCCCGGGTGACCCCGCCCGCCGAGAAGTTTCCCCAGGACATCCACCTGTCCAAGGGGATCCTCTGCCAGGACTGCCACGGGGGCGACCCCAAGAGCTTCGATCCCCAGGGATCCATGAATCCGGCCAAGGGGTTCATCGGCAAGCCGAAGCACCAGGCCATCCCCCAGCTCTGCGGCAAGTGCCACAGCAACGCCTCCTACATGAAGAAGTTCAACCCAACCATCCGGGTGGACCAGGTGCAGGAGTACTTTACCAGCGTCCACGGGAAGAAGCTGCGGGAGGGGGACCAGAAGGTCGCCACCTGCATCAGTTGCCACGACGTCCACAAGATCCGGGCCATCAAGGATCAACAGGCCTGGACGTACCCGGTGAAGGTGGTGGACACCTGCGGCCGATGTCACGGCGACGCCAAGTACATGCAGGGCTACAAGATCGCCACTGACGTGGTGGAGAAGTACAAGACAAGCATCCACTACGAGTCCCTGACCAAGAAGGGGGACCTGTCGGCGCCGACCTGCAACGTCTGCCACGGCAATCACGGGGCCACACCGCCCGGCGTGGATTCGGTGGCCAACGTCTGCGGGACGTGCCACAGCCTGACCGCGGACCTGTTCAACAAGAGCCCCCACAAGAAGGCCTTCGCCGCCATAGGCTTGGCCCCCTGCGTGACCTGCCACAGCAACCACGACGTGATGAAGACCACCGACACCATGGTGGGCACCGACGAGAAGGCGGTGTGCGTCAACTGCCATGACCCCAAATCACCGGGGTACCAGAAGGCCGCGGCCATCCGGGCCTCGCTGGACGAGCTGCGCGGGGCGGTGCAGCGCGCCGGGGCGATCCTGGACCGGGCCGAGCACGCCGGGATGGAGGTCAGCCAGGCCAAGTTCGAACTGCGCGGCGCCTCCGACTCCCTGCTCAAGACGCGGGCGACGGTCCATCTCATCGATCCCGCCGCCATCAAGACGCTGACGGACGAGGGGATCCAGATTGCCAACAAGATGCACGCGAAGGGCGTCAAGGTGATGGAGGACCTCACGTTCCGGCACCGGGGACTCTGGATCTCGGTGGGCATCATCCTGGTGGCCATCGTGGGCCTGGTATTGAAGATCCGGGAGATTGACCGGCGCCAGGCCTAACGGCCTGGCGTAATGGAAGACGTGAAACGGACCATGGAAAACCGGCAATCTTGCGTTCCAGTGTTCACGGACCACCGGTTATCAGTTGTCGGCGCTCAATGTTTCATTGAATGAGATCGTGAATATGGGGACAAGGCCGGCCGTCAAAGATTCGACACGCGGACCGACGGGTGAGTGGGGATATTCGGTACCCGAAAGGAGGTGAGTCGCGTGAGGCTGACGTGGAAGTCAACTCTGGTTCTCGCCGCGGTGATCGGGCTGATTGCCTTCTTCGGTGCCCTCGTGGCACAGAAGGCCTGGGCCCAGGCCAAGGGTCCCGCGGACTTCGATTTCGATGGCAAGGGCTCTGGCAAGGTGGTCTTCAGCCACGAGAAGCACGCCGCCAAGAGCCCGAAGTGCACCGACTGCCACACGAAGGTCTTCAAGATGGCCAAGGGGCAGCGGACCGCTCTGAAGATGGCGGACATGAACACCGGCCAGGCGTGCGGGACCTGCCATGACGGCAAGACCGCCTTCAGCGTGAAGGACCAGGCCAACTGCACCAAGTGCCACAAGAAGAGCTGACGCCTTCCTCGTTCTCCGGAATTCCCTGTTTCTCGAAGCCCACCCCGCCGAAGGGCGGGGTGGGCTTCGGGCTTTTTCAGACCCGCCCGATTCCCCCGGAGAGGCCTGCGCAGCCGACATCTCCCGCCGCCTGATCCCGGCGAAATCTTCCGGGATCAGCGGGAAAAGGCACAATTCCAAATCCGGTTGAGACAACTCTGCGGGAATCTTCTCAGGTTCCTGACAGTTTCTGTCGGGTGGCCTTTCTGTGGAACGGGGGCAAACGTTGTGAAATTCATCACCAGGAGGATCGGACTGTTGCGAGGGAATCGGTCCAGAATGGGAGGGCCTGACGGCACACAAGTTGCTGCCCCTTCAGGCGGTTTTCGAGTTCTGGATCGGTTTGGTGTGCGATGAGACGAATCCTGGGGATGATGATCCTGCTGGGGCTGCTCTTCGGCCTCTCCATCGTCGGGGGCGCGCTGGCGGCGGCGGGGCCCACCACCCAGGACTGCCTCGGCTGTCACGGCGACAAGGACCTGACGAAGCAGGCTGCGGGGAAGCCGGTCTCCCTCTTCACGGACGAGGCGCTTTTCAAGAAATCGGTGCATGGTCGCCTGGAGTGCACGGCCTGCCACACCGGGATCTCTGAGGTTCCCCACCCCGAGCAGCTTCCTGCTGTCGCCTGCCAGACGTGCCACGCCGGCGCCGCCCGCGCCTTTGCCGCCAGCATCCATGGGCGCACGGGAAGCACGGCCAGGGTTTCTTGCCAGAGTTGCCATGGGAGTCACGCGGTGGCTCCTGCCGCCACGCTGGGGGCGGAACCCTGCCAGGCCTGCCACGGCCCGGTCACCCGGGCATACCTCACGAGCGTCCACGCGGGGGCGCTGGCCCGGGGGATCCAGGACGCCTCGCTGTGCTTCGATTGTCACGGCGAGGCGCACCGGCTGCGCAGCCACCTGGACCCCGAATCGCCCACGTTTCACGCCCGCACGGCGGAAACGTGCGGGCGCTGTCATGCCGACCGTGCCCTGGTGGAGCGCCGGCACATCCCGATCCCGCAGGCGTACCAGCTCTACCAGAAGAGCGTGCACGGCCGGGCCGTGGCGGCGGGCAAGCCGGCGGCCACGTGCAACGACTGCCACGAGAGCCACGACCTTCGCCGGGCCAATGACCCCAAGTCCTCCATCTACCGGGAGAATATCCCCAGCACCTGCGCGAAGTGCCACGCCGGGGAGAGTCGAGCGTATATCGAGAGCATCCACGGGACAGCCATGGCCCAGGGGGTAAC
The DNA here is from genome assembly GCA_001771285.1 of candidate division NC10 bacterium RIFCSPLOWO2_12_FULL_66_18. Lineage (GTDB taxonomy): Bacteria > Methylomirabilota > Methylomirabilia > Methylomirabilales > 2-02-FULL-66-22 > 2-02-FULL-66-22. The sequence continues at coordinate 25,533 of METI01000228.1, read as the reverse complement.
CAAGTCGCCCGTCTGCACCGACTGTCATGGCGAACATTCCATTCGCGCGTCACGGGATCCCGCGTCCCGGGTGAACGTGGCCGCGGTGTCCAAGACCTGCACGAACTGCCACGAGGCGGAGGGGATCAGCGAGAAGTACGGGATCCCGGGCGGGCGGCTGGAGACCTATGCCGACAGCTTCCACGGCCTGGCGGTCCGGGGCGGATCCAAGGTGGCGGCCAACTGCGCCAGTTGCCACGGCTTCCACGACATCCGTCCTTCCAGCGATCCGAGGTCGGCCATTCACAAGGACAACCTGCCGGCGACATGCGGGAAGTGCCACCCCGGTGCGGGCGAAAACTTCGCGAAGGGCGCCGTGCACGTGGCCCTCACCGCCCGGGACGAGCCGATCCTCTTCTACGTCCGGAATTTCTACCTCCTGCTGATCGTGGTCACGATCTCGGGGATGGGGGTGCACAACGGCCTGGACTTTCTGCGGAAGCTCCGACGCGAGTATCGCCGGCGCAGCGGCGGTTCCGCCACCCTCCAGGCCGGCGACCTCAACGCCGGACCGCGCGGGGCACAACGCTGGGTCGAGCGCCTGACGCTCTCGGAGCGCTGGCAACACGGCTTGCTGGCGGTCTCGTTCATCGTCCTGGTCTATACGGGCTTCGCCCTCAAATTTCCCGACACCTGGCTCTTCGCCTGGTTCGTGACCCTGGAGAAGGGGTATGCCTTGCGAAGCTGGATCCACCGGGGCGCGGCCCTGGTCATGGTTCTGGCCTGTCTCTTCCATCTTGCCTACTTACCGACGCGTCGGGGGCGAAGCCAGCTTGTGGCCATGCTGCCGCGGTACCAGGATGTCAAGGAGGCGCTGCTGAACCTGGGGTACCTGCTGGGCCTCCGGGCCGAGCCGCCGGCCTTCGATCGCTTCAGCTACATCGAGAAGGCGGAGTACTGGGCGGTGATCTGGGGCTCCGTGATCATGGCGGGAACGGGCTTCATGCTGTGGTTCGAGAATCTGACGCTCCGGTTCCTGGCCAAGTGGATCCTGGACCTGGCCACGTTGGTTCACTACTACGAGGCCTGGCTGGCCACCCTGGCTATCCTGGTCTGGCACTTCTACGCGGTGATCTTCAATCCCGACGTGTACCCCATGAACTGGACCTGGCTGACCGGGAAGATCTCCGAGGAGAGTCTCCGTCACGAGCATCCCCGCGAGTACGAGCGACTGCGCGAGCAAGGGGAACTGTGACCGTGAAACGTGAGGCGTGAAACGTGAGGCGTGAGGCGGAAGGCGGAAGGCGACAGGCGACCTCCGGCATATGGCGTCTGGCGTGTGGGGTACTGCATATGGTGCGCGCTGATCGCGTTGTGGTGTCAGCGATGCGCCATACGACATCCGCGGGCCGCATCCTGATGGCCGTAGGTGCCCTCGCGGGCCTGCTGGTGTTGTGGCCCGAGGGCGGCACGGCGGCGATCAGGGGGTCGGCGGGCCTGACCGATCGCGAGTGCCTGCGATGCCACGGGGACCCGGCCCTCACCCGGGTCCAGCCCGGCGAGCGGGGCCGGACCATGTACGTGGATCCCGCCCTCCTGGCGGGGTCCCGCCATGCGAAGGTGGCCTGCTCGGCCTGTCACACGGGGATTGCCAAGCTCCCCCATGACGCGAGACTCTCGCGGGCCCAGTGCACCACCTGTCACCAGCGGGAGGCCAAGGCGTATGCGGGCAGCATCCACGGGAAGGGGCTGGCCAAGGCGGACGCCGATGTGCCGATCTGCCAGCGCTGCCACGGCGGCCACGACATCGCCGGGGCAAGAGATCCGACCTCCCGGGTGCAGCCCCTCCGCCAGGCGCGTATCTGCATGGAGTGCCACGCGGACACCCGGATCACCGCCCGCCATGCGGAGATGCCGAACGTCCTCCTCATCCGGGCCTATGCCGACAGCGTGCACGGGCAGGCCGTGACCAAGAAGGGGCTCGTCGTGGCCCCGACCTGCACGGGATGCCACGGGACGCACGATCTCAAGCCCGCCGACGACCCCGGCTCCTCCGTGCACCGCGCAAATGTGGCCGAGACGTGCGGGGGGTGTCACCGGGGGATCCTGGCCGAGTACCGCGACAGCATTCATGCCGCGGCCCTCGCCACAGGGGTCAAGGACGCCCCGACCTGCACCGGCTGCCATGGCGAGCATACGATCGCTGCGCCCACGGATCCGGCTTCGAGGGTGGCCCCCCGGAACATCCCGAAGACCTGCGGGGGCTGTCACGCGGCCGAGCGAATCGTCAAGGCGTATGGCCTGGCGACCAAGCGGGGGGAGACCTACGCCGACAGCTTCCACGGAATCGCCGCACAGTTCGGAAACCTGGAGGCGGCCAACTGCGCCAGTTGCCACGGCTTCCACGACGTTCGGCCGTCCAGCGACCCCCGCTCCCGCGTTGCCAAGGCGAACCTTCCGGCCACGTGCGGGACGTGCCATCCGGGGGCGGGGGCCAGGTTCGCCGAGGGGCGGGTCCACATCGAGAAGACCAAGGAGAGCGCGCCCGGCGTGTACTACGTCCGAACGTTCTACACATGGTTCATCGGCCTCCTCATGGCCTGCTTCCTCGGGTACATGGCCGTCGAAGTCTACGGGTATCGGCGACGGCAGCAGCACCGGAAGCAGGCAGGATCAAACCGAAGGGCCGGAGAGCCATGACACCCTCCCACGCCAGCGGGCCAACCGTCCTGCGGTTCACGCTGAACGAGCGGCTGCAGCACGTCCTGCTCATGGCCAGCACCCTGGTCCTGCTGGTCACGGGCTTCAGCCTGCTCTTCCACGACGTCTGGATCGGGCGGTGGCTGCTCTGGCTGGAGGGGGGAGTCCAGGGCCGCGGGCTGATTCACCGCTGGGCGGCGGCGGTCCTGATGGGCGTCTGCGGGTATCACCTCCTGTACATCCTGTTCACGGAACGGGGCCATGCCCAATTCATGCACCTGCGACCCCGCCGCCAGGACGCCCGGGACTTCTGGCAGGTGGTCCGCCTGAATCTCGGCCGCCCGGCAGAGCGTCCGGCCTTCGACCGGTTCGACTACCGTCAGAAGTTCCAGTACTACGCTTTCTTCGTCGCCAGCGTCAGCATGGTCCTGAGCGGCCTCCTGCTCTGGTTCGCCACCGAGGCCATGGCCGTCATGCCCAAGTGGGCGTTCGACCTCCTGGCCGTGTTGCACGGTCGGGAAAGCGTCGTCATCTTCCTGCTGCTCTTCGTGTGGCACCTGTACGATGTCCACCTGCGTCCCGAGGTCTTCCCCATGGACTGGTCCTGGATCACGGGACGCATTCGCCTGGCGGACCTCAAGGAGCGGCACCGGGCGGAGTACGACCGGATGGGAAAGGCAGGAGTGATCGATGTGGGGGAGTAAGGGCCTGGGTGCCGGTCTGGCGGGGGCGATCCTGATCCTGCTCATGGCGGGTGGCGCCGAGGCCCTCACGAAGTGCCTGATCTGCCACGGGAAGCCGACGCTGTTCAAGACGCTGCCGAGCGGCCGGGTGCTCTCGCTGTTCGTGGACGAGAAGCAGCTCAAGGAATCCGTCCACGCCGCGCGGGCCTGCACCGACTGTCACAGCGACATCACCGCCATCCCCCACAAGGGCGAGATCAAGCGGGTGAGCTGCATCCGCTGCCACTTCAAGGGCAACCCCGTTGGCGCCCCGCAGAAGGACATCTACGTCGAGTACGCCAAGAGCGTCCACGGCGTTGCCGCAGCCGCGGGCAACACCAAGGCCCCGGTCTGCCAGGACTGCCACGGCAACCACAACATCCGCCACCCCAAGGATCCCGCGTCCCAGATGAACAAGGCCCACATCCCCGAGACCTGCGGTCGCTGTCACCTGGCGGTGTACGGCGACTATCGCGAGAGCGTACACTGGAAGGCGTTCGCCAGTGCCAAACGCGACTCGGCCGTCTGCACCGACTGTCACGGGGAACACACCATCCGGGCGCACGAGAGCCCGGAGTCCTCCACATACATCACCCGGGTGCCCGAGACCTGTTCCCGCTGCCACGCCTCCGTCGCCGTGGTCGGGAAGTACGGGATCAAGACGGAACAGGTGGCCACCTACGGGCGGAGCTTCCACGGGATCGCCATCAAGTACGGGGGGAAGACCGTGGCAAACTGCGCCAGTTGCCACGGCGTGCACGACATCCGCCCGTCCGACGACCCCAGCTCCGCGGTGCACATCGAGAACATCCCCAGGACCTGCGGGAAGTGCCACACCGGGGCCAACGTGAACTACGCCAAGGGCAAGATCCACGTGGACCCCACGAAGAGGGAAGCGGGGCTGGTCTACTGGGTCAGCCTCTTCTTCAAGTGGCTGACCATCTCGGTGATGGTGGGGCTCACCGGCCACATCGGCCTGGACCTCTTCCGCCGCTTCCGGCGACAGGGATCGGCACACTGACAATGGCCGGAGAGCGGAACGACAATCGGGATGCCGCGGGGGTCGAGGCGGGGCTCCGCGAGTCGCTGAAGCGCGAGCTGGAGGGCGAGATCCGGCAGACGCTGGAGGCGGAGCTGCGCGGGGAGCTGAGCCAGGAGTTGCGCGAGCGGCTGGTCGCGCGCCTGAAGGCCGAGCTTTCCGAGGAGATCCAGGTCCGGATCGCCCGGATCAAGGCGGAGCTGGAGGCGGAGATCTTGTCCCGGGGCGTGCCGGTGCCGACCCTGCCGCCGCCGCCCCGGGAGTTCGAGCGGTTCAGTATGAACGTCCGGGTCCAGCACATCGTGCTCATGGTGAGCTGCCTCATCCTCATCATCACCGGCCTCCCCTTGAAGTTCCACGAGGCGCGGATCTCCCAGATTTTCTTCGACCTCGTCGGCGGCGTGCAGATGAGCACCCTCATCCACCGGATCGGGGCGGTGGGCCTCATCGCGGTAGGGGCCTATCACCTGTTCTATCTCGTGGCGTTCCGCGAGGGGCGGCGGAACTTCCTCAGACTCCTCCCCACCCCCAAGGACGTCCGCGACTTCTTCCAGATGCTGCGGTACTTCCTGGGCCGCATCGAGGAGAAACCGCGTTTCGGCCGCTTCAGCTATGTGGAGAAGTTCGATTACTGGGCGGTGTACTGGGGCATGGTCATCATGATCGGCTCGGGCCTGATCCTGTGGTTCCTGGAGACCTCCCTCCGGTTCCTGCCCAAGTTCGCCGCCGACATCGCCCGGGAGGCGCACAGCGACGAGGGGCTGCTGGCCACGCTGGCCATCATCATCTGGCATTTCTACAACGTTCACCTGAACCCCGAGCACTTCCCCATGAACTGGACCTTCTGGACCGGGACGATCAGCGAGGAAGAGATGCACCGGCACCACCCGCTGGAATACGAAGAGGCGATGGCGGCCCGAACGATTCGCCCGCCGCTCCCAGGAGGCCTTCCGGAAACGGGAGCGTTGGCTGCGGACCCCGCGGTCCGCCCGCCCACCCGGGAGGGGATGCAGCCGGCGGCCGGGGAGAAATCGCCCTGAGCTTCGGGCCGGGAGACGGGGATCGGTGGTCAGGGGTCGGGGATGAGGCGAGCTGAAGGCTGACCGCTGATCGCTGCGAGCTGACGAGGGGAGCGCATGTGGTCTTTCCTTCGCGATCTGTGGGAATTCTTGCGGAAGCACGTGAAGGTCCTGGCCGCCCTGGGGGCGGGCCTGGTGGTCCTGGCGGTGGCGCTGAACTTCGCCGCTTCCCGCATCGCACAGCGCTCCACCTTCTGCGGTAACTGTCACTACATGGCCCCCTACGTGGAGCAGTGGCGGACCTCCACCCACGCCCAGGTGGATTGCGTCCAGTGCCATCCCTACGGCACCTTGGCGGTGGCCGCGTCCACGATCCGGTACCTCTCCGGCGCCTACAACCCCCGGCCCCGGGCAGAGGTGGATGACCGGAGCTGCCTGGCCGGCGGCTGCCACGAGCAGCGCCTCCTCAAGGCCCAGGAGACCTTCCGGGGCGGGATCCGGTTCGATCACCAGGTGCACCTGCAGTCGACGCCCCGGGGCATCCAGCTCCGCTGCACGAGCTGCCACAACCAGATCGTGCAGAAGGGGCACGTGGCGGTGACGGAACAGGTCTGCTACACCTGCCACTTCAAGGGCGCCGGCCCCGGCCAGGCGGTGACTGGGTGCGAGACCTGCCACGGGAAGCCCAAGAAGCTGGTGGAGCACGCCGGCTTCTCCTTCAACCACCAGTCGTACCTGAAGATCGGGGTCGCCTGCAACCAGTGCCACGTCCAGGTGATCACGGGAGATGCGGAGGTCGCCAAGGAACGCTGCGCGGCCTGCCACGTGGGCCGCGAGGGACGGATCAAGGACGTCCAGTTCCTGCACGAGAACCACATCGCGAAACACAAGGTGGACTGCCAGGAGTGCCATGCGCCCATCCGCCACGGCAAGATCCGTCTGGTGGAACCGCTGGAGGTGCGCTGCGAGAGCTGTCACATCCGCCAGCACAGCCTGCGCAAGCTGATGTACATCGGGACCGGGGGCAAGCTCATCCCCGACCTGCCCAGCCGGATGTTCGCCGCCCAGGTGAGCTGCACCGGCTGTCACATCCACGTGACGGAAAAGGGCGCGGTCCTGTCCCACGAGGCCCGGACCACGGCCCAACGGGAGGCCTGCGTCACGTGCCACAGTCCGGGCTACGACAAGATGTACGACGACTGGAGGGCCGTCATGGCCAAGCTCCTCCAGGCCTACGCCGGCTTCCTGGCGGAGGCGGAAAAGCAGGCGGCGGGGAAGCCCGCGCCCAAGCGGTATGCCAGCGCCCTCAGGGACGCCCGGGAGGCGTATCTGTTCGTGAAGGACGGACGCGGGGAGCACAACGTGGAGTACGCGGTCAAGCTCGTCCAGGCGGGTGCCGCCGGGGTGGACGCCGTGCTGCGCACCCTCGATCCGAAGGCCAAGCCGATCCCCCGCGACGACCTGATCGGCCAGAGAGACGCCTACTGTTTCCCGCTGTGCCACCAGCGGCTGCCCTTCAAAGCGGACGTGACGCTGGACGGCAAGAAGCTGCCGCACCAGCTGCATGCCGACTCCGGCGTCGGCTGCGGCACCTGCCACTCGGTCAGCAAACACAAGGCCCTGGCGGTGGATCGGCGCGCCTGTCAGGCCTGCCATCCGCCCGCGTCCTGAGGTCTGGTCCGAACGTGCGGTTCTCCTGACCTTCCCGCGAGGGTGGGGGGATGAGGCTTGCGGCCCCTCCGGGGCGATGCTACAGTCGCCGGCGAACACAGGGATGCCGGCGCCGGAGGGGGGAAAGGAATGCCCGAGACGCACCAGCCCGATACGTCCGGACGGGTCCGACGGCTCTGGCAGAACCTGTCGGGCCAGGATCCGGACCTCCGCCTGGAGACGCGCTGGCAGAAGTTCATGGCCTTCTGGGGGCTGCACGTGCCCCCGCCGGGCCGGCAGGACCGCCTGCACATCCGTCCCCGCTTCTTCAAGGTCCTCGGCACGATCGCGGTGTTCGTGCCGCTCCTCCTCCTGGGCACCGCCTACAAGGTCAGCACCTCGCCGCTCCTCTGCAACCAGTGCCACATCATGAAGCCGTACTACCAGGCCTGGAAGACCTCCAAGCACAACTTCGTGCCCTGCGTGGACTGCCATTATCCGCCCGGCTTCCGGGATACGCTGTGGGTGAAGTACCAGGCGCTGGCCCAGGTGGCGAAGTGGGCGACGCAGACCTACAGCAGCAAGCCCTTCGCCGAGATCGAGGATGCCAGTTGCCTGCGCTCCCAGTGTCATTCGACCCGACTCTTGCAGGGCAAGGTCACGTTCAAGCGCGGGATCATCTTCGACCACCGGCCGCACCTGGAGCAGCCGCGGCGCGGCCGGCAGCTCCGCTGCACGAGCTGCCACTCCCAGATCGTGGTCGGCACCCACATCGAGGTGACCGAGACGACCTGCTTTCTCTGTCACTTCAAGGGGCAGAAGAAGGCCCGGGAGCTCCTGCCCATCGGGGGCTGCCCCCTGTGCCACCAGCCACCCAAGGGGAACATCCAGCTTGCCGGCGGCGTCGTCTTCAACCACAAGGAGTTCGTGGACGAACGGGGGACCCAGTGCCAGAAGTGTCACCTGGATGCCATCCAGGGGGACGGGGAGGCCCCGCGGGAGCGCTGCCTCACCTGTCACAACCAGCCGGAGAAGCTGGTGAAGTACGAGGACCACGCGTTCCTCCACGACTTCCACGTGGCCCAGCACAACATCGAGTGCACCCGCTGCCACACGGAGATCAAGCACCGGATCCAGACCAAGAAGGAGCCCCTGGCGGTGGGCTGCGAGGCCTGCCACGAGGCCAAGCATGGCGGCCAACGGTCCATGTACCTGGGGGTGGGAGGCAAGGGGTCGCCCAGCATCCCCAGCCACATGTACACGGCGCGGGTGGACTGCGTGGCCTGCCACATCACGCCGAAGGCCGAGGATCTCCACCGCGCGCAGTTCACCGGCCAGACCTTCGCCGCGTCGGAGGCGGCCTGCGTCTCCTGCCACGGGAAGCTGTACGCCGGCATGCTGGACACGTGGAAACGGACGCTGGATTTCATGCTGGCCGACCTCACGCCCAAGCTGGAGGCGGCGCGCAGGGCGGTGGGGGAGCCGGTCAAGGACGGAAAAGCCCTGGCGGAGGCCAAGCGGCTCCTGGCCGAGGCGGAGTTCAACTCCGAGTTCGTGGAGCACGGCAAGGGCGTTCACAATGTCTTCTACGCCGCCGATCTGCTGCAGCGGGTGAACGCCACGGCCAACCGGGTCATGACGCTTCTGGGGAAGAGCCCGATCACCCTCCCCCGGGAGAATGTGATCCGGGGTGGCTACTGCGCCACGCTGTGCCACAGCCAGGCAGGCGTCGTCTTCAAGCCCGAGGTGAAATTCGACAAGCGGGTGAGCGTCCCCCACCAGAAGCACTTCAACCAGTACGGGGCGGTCTGCACCGACTGCCATTCCCCGGACACGCACAAGGCCGTGACCATCACGGCCCAGGGATGCCAGGCCTGCCACCACAGCGCGACCAACGACAAGTGCACCACCTGCCACGCCGCGCAGGCGGGTCTCTACGCCGCCACGCTGGAGACGGCGCTCCCCGTGAAGCAGGCCCCCAACATCATGGCGGGCAAGGTCGACTGCGTCGGCTGCCACGATTTCACCAAGAAGCATTCCGTCGCGGCCCAGGCGGAGAAGTGCACCCAGTGCCACGACAAGGGCTATCGGGACATGGTGGCCATGTGGCAGGAGCAGGTGGGCGGGGCGCAGAAGGCCGCGAAGGCGGCGCTGGAGAAGGGGGAGGCCGCCCTGGCGTCGGCGAAGAAGGTCCGGCGGGACCCAGCCGCCGCCAGCGACCTCTTGGCCGGTGCCCGGAAGGACTACGACCTCGTCGTCAAGGCCAAGGGTCTCCATAATCCCGACCTGGCCGAGGCGATCCTCACGGAGAGCAAGAAAGCGGCCGAGCGGGCGGTCGCCCTGCTGCAGAAATAGCTGCTTATGGCCTATGGCAGATGGCGTATGGCCCGGACCGGCAAACAGCAAATGGCTGATGGCGAATGGCAAGAAACCAAGGGAGGGGAAGGAGTGAGCGAGTCTATCTGAGGGGGGGGACAGATGGCCTTCAGGTTCGAACGGTTGGAGATATGGAACCTCGCGGTTGATTTCGCGAGTCATGTCTATGAGGTCACGGAAGACTTCCCGCGGAGCGAAGTGTTTGGTTTGCGATCTGATATCCGAAGGGCGGGCAACTCGGTCCCTTTGAATATTGGGGAGGGTGCAGGGCGAGGTAGCAAGAAGGACTTTGCGCGTTTTCTCGATATCGCCATGGGATCACTCTATGAAGTTGTAACTGGTATGGCGATCGCCCTCAAACGGCGCTACGTTACGACCGCCGATTATCGCGCAATTTACGACGAAGCGGAGATCCTCGCCAAGAAGCTTACGCGATTTCAAGCTACGCTGACCCCCAGTCCAAAAGGGGAGGCATGAAGCCATGAGGTCTCGGCGGCAGCCAGCTAACTAAACCATACGCCATACGCTATATGCCATGAGCAGAGCGTGCGTATCGCATATGGCGTGTTGCTTATGGCAAATGACCGGATCGAGCCATACGCCATTCGCCATAGGCCATAAGCAGGAAATAGAGAGATGAGCACCGGGTACCGCATCGTCAAGAAGGAAGTCTACTCGTCCGTCACCTACATGTGGGAGGTCGAGGCGCCCGACGTGGCGCGGGCGGCGCAGCCCGGCCATTTCCTGATGGTCCGCATCAACGAGGAGGGCGAGCGCATCCCCCTCACCGTGGCGGATTTCGACCGCCAGCGCGGCACGGTGACGGTGGTCATCCAGGCGGTGGGGAAGTCCACCCGGGAGATGATGGCCCTCGCCGAGGGGGATTCGATCCTCGACTTCATCGGGCCGCTGGGCGAGGCCAGTCACATCCAGAAGCGGTCGAAGGTCATTCTCGTGGGGGGCGGCCTGGGCGTGGCCCCGGTGTACCCGCAACTCCGCGCCTACAAGGAGCTGGGCAGCACCACGCTCTCCATCATCGGCTTCCGGACGAAGGCGCTGGTCTTCTGGGAAGAGAAATTTCGGGCCCAGAGCGACGAACTGCACATCGCCACCGACGATGGGTCCTATGGGCACAAGGGATTCGTCAGCCAGGTCCTGCAGATGCTCCTTGAGCGGCATCGGGACACGGAGGAGGTCGTGGCCATCGGCCCCTTGCCCATGATGAGGGTCTGCTGCGACGTGAGCCACCCGTTCGGGGTCCGCACCATGGTGAGCCTGAACTCCATCATGGTGGATGGGACCGGCATGTGCGGAAGCTGCCGAGTGACCGTGGGTGGAAAGCTGAAGTTCGCCTGCGTCGACGGCCCGGACTTCGACGGGCACCAGGTGGACTTCGACGAGCTGATGCGGCGGCAGCGGCGGTTCCAGCGGGAAGAGCAGGAGTCGTTGCAGCAGTACGAAGAGGAATGCCGGCTCTTGGGGCGCACCGCCTAGGGCGTGAGGCGGAAGGCGGGAGGCGAGAGGCGAGAGGCGGCAGAGGTGAAGCGCCAGGCATCGGTTCTCCCCCTCACGCTTCACGCCTCACGTTTCACGTTCGGGAGAAGGACCGGTTCATGACGACCGTGAAGACGATTCACACCATCCCCACGGGCCGGACGCCCATGCCCGAGCAGGCGCCGCAAGTCCGGGCCACGAACTTCGAGGAGGTGGCCCTGGGGTATACCCTGCCGGAGGCCCTGCGCGAGGCGGACCGCTGCCTCGAGTGCAAGAAGCCCCGCTGCATCGCCGGCTGCCCCGTGGGCATCGACATCCCGGGCTTCATCCGGGCCATCGCCCAGCAGGACATGCGCCGTGCCTACGAGATCCTGCGCCAGGATAACCCGCTGCCGGGGGTGTGCGGCCGCGTGTGTCCCCAGGAGAGCCAGTGCGAGGTCCGCTGCATCGTGGGGATCAAGGCGGAGCCGGTCTGCATCGGCCGCTTGGAGCGGTTCGCGGCGGACTACGCCATGGCGCACTTCGAGGCCGAGACTCCCTCGATGGCGCCGGCGGGGAAGAAGGCGGCCATCATCGGCTCCGGGCCGGCCGGGATCGCCTGCGCCGCCGACCTAGCGCGGGCAGGCGTGGACGTCACGATCTTCGAGGCGCTGCACATGGCCGGGGGGGTCCTGAAGTATGGGATCCCGGAGTTCCGGCTGCCCAAGAGCATCGTGGATCGCGAGATCGCGCTCCTGAAGCAGATGGGGGTGACAATCGAGCTGAACACGGTCATCGGGAAGCTGTTCACGATTCCCCAGCTCATGCAGGAGAAGGGGTTCGATGCCGTCTTCGTCGGGACCGGGGCCGGCTTCCCCAAGTTTCAGGGCATTCCGGGCGAGAACCTGAACGGGGTCTTCTCGGCCAACGAGTTCCTGACGCGGGTGAACCTCATGCGGGGGTTCCGCCATCCCGAGTACGACACGCCGGTGGGGATGGGGCGGCAGGTCGCGGTGATCGGCGCCGGCAACACCGCCATGGACTGCGCCCGCTGCGCCCTGCGCATGGGGGCGGAGGCGGTGACTGTCGTGTATCGGCGCACCCAGAAGGAATCGCCGGCGCGGGCCGAGGAACTGCACCACGCCATGCAGGAGGGGATCCAGTTCCAGTGGCTCACCAACCCGGTGCAGATCCTGGGGAACGCCGATGGGTGGGTGAGCGGGATGGAGTGCATCCGGATGGCCCTGGGCGAGCCGGATGCCTCGGGCCGGCGCGCCCCGGTGGAGCAGCCCGGCACCAATTTCGTGATCCCCGTGGACACGGTCATCTATGCGCTCGGGACCCGGGCCAACCCCATCATCGCCAAGAGCACCCCCGGCCTGAAGACCAACCAGTGGGGCTACATCGAGCTGGACGAGCAGACCGGGATGACCTCGCTCCCCGGCGTCTTCGCCGGCGGCGACATCGTCACCGGATCAGCCACGGTCATCCTGGCCCTGGGCGCGGGCCGGCGCGCGGCCACGGGGATGCTCCAGTATCTGGGCCTGCGGCCCGCGGAGGCCTCCGCGGAGGCCAGGGCGGCCAAGACCGGCGCCTAGCGCCGAAAAACGTTCGAGTGTTTCCCGCCTTGCGGGATTCGGGAGTTCGGTTGTTCAGGTCTTGAAAGAACGACCGAACCATCGAACCGCCGAACGTTTTTGAGGAGATTGTGTGATGCCCAGCACCTGTCCCAAGTGCCACCAGGTCCTCGAGGAGGATTACGTCTGCTGCGCCGACGTGACGTATACGTGGAAGTGCGCGAAGTGCCGGAAGCTGTCGAAGGGCTTCGTCATCCCCTTCGGGCGGTGCGAGAACTGCGGGGGCAGCCTGGAGGTGGTGGAAGAGTACGCGCTCCAGGATCCGGCCCGGCTGAAGCCGATCCGGCAGGCGCTGCAGGCGGAGATGAACGCGCACACCTTCTACGCCATGGCGGCGGAGGAAGCGACGGATCCGGATGTCCGGGCGCTGTTCGCCAGCCTGAGCGAGATGGAGCGGGAGCACCTGGAGAATCTGTCGGACAAGTACCACGCCCACATCGAGATGGATGTCCGGCCCACCCCCCATCCAAAGATCCGGCAGATCATCCTGGACGAGATCGAAGAGGTCCCCGCCCCCGATCGCCCGCTGGCCCTGTACGAGCGTGCCATTGAAATGGAGCGGCGGGCCCGCGCCTTCTTCCTGCAGCAGGTGGAGGGCCTGGAGGAGGGACTGGAGCGCGAGATCTACCGCGAGCTGGCCGCCGAGGAAGACGAGCACATCTCCCTCCTGGAAGCGGGCCTGGCCAAGACCAGGGAGGCCCTGGGGCGCCGCTGATGTCCACGGTGATTGCGCCGGATCAGGCGCCTCCTGCCGCTGGCCCCATGAGTTCTCGCCCGGGTGATTCCCCATGCCGGTGCTCCATAGCCTGAAGGTCAAGTTCGTTGCCGCCCTGGTCCTGCTGGTCAGCCTGGTGATCGGGCTGTCTACCTGGTGGACCCTGGAGGTCCACCGGGGGCACATGCTCCACGCCACGGAGGACAAGGTCCGCGCCCTGACCGAGGCGATCGATCGGGGCATTCACGTGGCCATGCGGGAGGGGCGCAGCCAGGACGTCCAGCGCATCCTGGAAGGGGTGGGTCGGGACCCGGACATCGAGAAGATCATCATCTTCGACACCCACGGGAAGATCCTGCGCGCCTCCCAGCCGGATCTGGTGGGGCGGGTCCTGGATCGGGACCGCCTGTCCCGCTATCTGGACCAACCCGACTTCGCGGTGACCGGGCTCCACGAGAACGGACGCCTGGTCCAGTCGGTGGTGAAGAAGATCCGCAACCGGCCAGAATGCTTTGCGTGTCACGGGACCGGGGAGGCGGTCAACGGCATCCTGCACGTGGACATGTCGTTCCGGAAGACCCAGGAGCAGATCAGGGAGATGGAGGGAACGGCGCTCTGGACCATGCTCCTCACCGCGGCGGTCCTGGCGGCCGGCGGCACGATCCTGATGGTGCGGCTGGTGGAGCGGCCGGTCGGCAGCCTGATGCGGGCGATGGCCAAGGTGGAGGGCGGGGACCTGGAGACCCGGGCTCACCTGGGGAGGCGGGATGAACTCGGGCAACTGGCCCAAAGCTTCAACGCCATGGTGGATCGGCTGAAGGCGGCCCGGGCGGAGATCGAGGTCTTCCACCAGCAGCGGCTGGCACGGGCGGAACGCCTGGCGACCCTGGGGGAACTGGCCGCCTCGCTGGCCCACGAGGTCAAGAACCCCCTGGCGGGAATCGCCGGCGCCATCCAGGTGATGGCCGATGAGTTGCCGGAGACGGATCCCCGGAAGGAGATCATGGGCGAGATCCTGGACCAGGTGCACCGGCTGGACAAGACGGTGCGGGATCTGCTGGCTTTCGCCCGCCCCGGCAAGCCGGACATCGGCCCCTGTGACATCCACCAGGTCCTGGATCGCGTCCTGATCCTGCTGGCGGAGAACCCGGCGGCCAAGCAGGTGCGCGTGGTCCGGGCCTACCAGGCCGGCATTCCCAGCCTGGACGCGGATAGCAAACAGTTGGGGCAGGTGTTCCTGAATCTCCTCCTCAATGCCATCCAGGCGATGCCCACGGGCGGCCAGATCACCCTCAAGACGACCCTGCGGGAGATGGACGGCACGGACGGGAACACATCGATGGCCAGGGACCGGGTGGTAGAGGTTGCCCTCACCGATACGGGTCCGGGCATCCCCCCGCATCTCCTCCAGGACATCTTCAATCCCTTCTTCACCACAAAGCACCGGGGGACCGGCCTGGGCCTCTCGGTCAGCCGCCGGATCGTGGAGGACCACGGGGGCTGGATCGACGCGGAGAGCCGGCCGGGCCAGGGCGCGACCTTCCGCGTCTGCCTGCCTGTCGAAACCTTGACCCGCCAGACGGGAGAACCGCTCCCATGACGCCGGGGCCGGCCACCATCCTGGTGGTGGACGACGAGCACCTGATCCGCTGGTCCCTGGAGCAACAGCTCCGGCGCGAGGGCTATACCGTCCTCCTGGCCGAGACGGGGGCAGAGGCGCTCTCCAGGGCCCAGGCGGAGAGCCCCGACCTGATCCTTTTGGATGTGCGCCTCCCTGACGCCGACGGCCTGGAGATCCTGGAGCGCCTCCGCGCCGGCGATCCCGAGGCCCTGGTCATCATGATCACGGCCCACGGCGGGGTGCAGTCGGCCGTGCGGGCCATGAAGCTGGGCGCCCACGACTACGTCATCAAACCCTTCGACATGGAGGAGCTCAAGCTCACGGTCCGGAAGGCCCTGGAGACCCGGACCCTGCGGCGCGACGTGGCCCGCTTCCAGGCGGAGCTGCGCCACGGCTCGGGCCTGGGCGACATCGTCGGCCTCAGCCGGGCCATCCGGGACCTCAAGGCGCTCGTCCAGCGGATCGCGCAGAGCGATGCGACCACGGTGCTTCTGGAAGGGGAGAGCGGGACCGGCAAGGACCTGGTGGCCCGGGTCATCCACTTCGAAAGCGCGCGGGCAAAGCACCCGTTCCTGGCGGTGAACTGCGTGGCTCTGCCCGAGCACCTGCTGGAGAGCGAGCTCTTCGGCCACGAGAGGGGCGCCTTCACCGATGCCAAGGCGCTCAAGAAGGGCCTGTTTGAACAGACCGACGGCGGCACCATGTACCTGGACGAGATCGGCGACATGAAGATGGACCTCCAGGCCAAGCTGCTCCGCCTCATCGAGGAGAAGACCTTCCGGCGGGTCGGGGGGATGCGGGACCTGCGGGTGGATGTCCGCATCATCGCCGCGACGAACCGGGACCTGGCCAAGGCCCTGGAGGCGGGGGAGTTCCGGAAGGACCTGTACTACCGGCTGAAGGTGTTTCCCATCTCCCTCGCCCCCCTGCGGGAGCACCCCGAGGACATCCTGCCCCTGGCCAAGCATTTCATCGCCCGCTTCAACCGCGAGATGCGGCGCGAGATCCTGGATCTCCATCCGGAGGCGCAGGCGTGCCTCACGCGGTATGCCTGGCCCGGCAACGTCCGGGAACTGCGGAATGTTCTCGAGCGGGCCATGATCCTGACCGGTGGCGAGATGCTGCACCTGGAGCACCTGCCGCCGGAGGTCGGCGCCAGTCCGGCGGACCGCCCGCCCGCGCCTCAGACGTCCCCCAAGGCGCTGCCCGCGGCCTTTCCCATGGAAGGCGTGCGCCTGGAGGAGGTGGAGCGCGATCTCGTGCGCATGGCCCTGGATGCCACGGAGGGCAACCAGGTGCGGGCCGCGCGCCTCCTGGGCATCAGCCGGGACGCCCTCCGGAACCGCATGAAGAAGTTCGGATTCCTGTCCTCCTCCTAAGGTATCCGCCCGCCTGGTTCCTTTTCGTCCCGCTGCGGAGTTCCTCGCATCTCCTGGGGATATTCACGCACACCGCGCGCTGATCGCCCGCTTCACGTTTCCCGCTCTGATCTCAGGAAAGAGCTTCTCCTTTTACCCATTTCGCCGGACCGCAGGGCACCCCAGATCTCGTGGCATCTCGATTGCTTTATGGGGACGATTCATCGAGACCCAGGTGATGCCTACACCAACTATTCTGGTCGTTGACGACGACAAGCTTATCCGATGGTCCGTGTCCGTGGTCTTGGGGCATGCTGGCTATCGGGTCCACGAGGCGGCCACCGGGCAAGAGGGACTTGCCGCGGTCCTGGAACACCGACCGGACCTGGTTCTCCTGGACATTGCGCTTCCGGATCTGGATGGCTTCGCCGTCCTTGAAGCGATCCGTCAGACCCACCCGGACCTTCCCGTGCTGATGATGACCGCGGATGCAACCAGCGAGACGGCACGACAGGCTGCTCGCCTTGGAGCCTGCGGTCACCTCGACAAACCCTTCGATCCCGCCTTGCTCCAGGTGACGGTGTCAGAGGCACTGAAACTTGCCACGCCGCTGGATCAGACCAACGGGTAGACCTCCCGGGATCCGTTTCCCTGTTCCCGCGAAGGAGCAAGAGGATTGTCCGGGAATCCTGACGACGCCCTGCGTAGAACCTCGCAGACCTCCCCGCATCTTCATTGCGTGAATTCTCGCAGCGCCTCTCCCGGGACAGCGGTTCACCCACGAGCCCTTTCCACCAAGTCATCCACCAACTTCAGAAGAACTCGGCAGTTACAGGACCAAACGATTACAGGCCTGATTGCCCATGAAGCTGGCACCCAGGTTGCTCTTCGGAGGAAGTCGCAAGAGTTTGCCTGAGGCACGTGGGGCAGAACAGCCGTTGTCGGATCGGTTCATCCATATTCCGGAGGGAGGTCACATGGGATTACATGCCAGTCCATCATTGGCAGGTTCCCGACGGAAAGGCCCAAGGAGCTTCTGGGCTCCGTTGGGTCTGATCGGCGCCCTGGCAATCGTGGGGCTTTTCCTGGCGGTCCAGGTCGAGGCCGCCGGACCCCCGACCGTCCCCGGCGCTACCTTCATCGGGAGCGATCAGTGTAAGGGCTGTCACGAAGACCTCGCCAAGAAGATGGAGCACACACTCCACAGCAAGCTCCTGGGGACGAAACTGTCCCACACCGATCTCCAGCGGCGGGGGTGCGAGGCGTGCCACGGTCCCGGGAGCAAGCACCTGGAGGATCCGGCGAACCCGGCGTTCAATCTCCGCTTCGGCAAGAAATCCCCCCTGGAAGCGACGGATAAGAACGCGGTCTGCCTCCAGTGCCACCAGCGGGGGAAGCGGATCCTCTGGCAAGGGAGCCCCCACGAGGCGCGCGACGTCGCCTGTGCGACCTGCCATTCGGTGCATGCGCCGCAGACCGGGAAGGGGCAGCTCCAGAAGGCGACCCAGACCGACCTGTGCAGCCAGTGCCACCAGGTCAAGGCCATGCAGTTCCAGCGCTCGTCCCACATGCCCGTGAAGGAGGGCAAGCTCACCTGCACGAGTTGCCACAATCCCCACGGCACGACGACCGAAAAGCTCATCACTGCGATTTCCATCAACGAGAGCTGCACGACCTGCCACGCCGACAAGCGGGGTCCCTTCCTCTGGGAGCATGCGCCGGTCATCGAAGGCTGCCTGAACTGCCACCAGGCGCATGGATCGAACAACGCGCCGCTGATGCGGGTCAAGCAGCCGCGCCTGTGCCAGCAGTGTCACGTTGAAACCCGGCACCCGACCCAGCCGTACCCCGTGAACGACCGGAAGGTCTTCAACCGCTCGTGCGTCAACTGCCATCCGAATATTCACGGATCGAACCATCCGTCCGGCGTGTTCTTCACGCGCTGATGGCTTGGGTCACGGCTATGGCGAACGTGGAACCTTATGTGGAGGCGAACATGGGGCAGGCACAAAGATGGGCGAGTGTCGCGCTGTCCGGTCTCCTCGCGGCCTCCCTTTCCCTGACGGCTCCCGGCCCTGCCCGGGCTGCAAGCGCCGGAAGCAACGTCCTGGATTGGCAGGTCAACGGCACGGTGGAGGCCGGAGGGAAGCTGTCTTTCGGCGAGCGGCGCTCCTCGAAGTTCAACGAATATCAGGACACGGATAACGGCTTCGTCGGGGAGCTGACCCTGCGGGGCGAGAAGAAGGACACGCCGTATTTCTTCGACTTCAAGGCGATGAATCCGGCGCGGGATGACCAGGGATACGAGGGGGCCTTCGGCCGGTACGGTCTGTTCCACGTGGAGCTGGGCTGGGATCGGACTCCCCATGTCCTGAGCAACAGTGCTCAGACCATCTTCCAGGAGGGCAAGCGCGACGGCTCTGTGGTCTTCACCCTGCCCTCGACATTGCGCTCTAGCATCGCCAGCACCTTCGGCACGACCTCCAAGCCGAATGACATTCGGGATACGATCAATGGGCTGACGCGAGCCGTCGACCTGAGCTTCAACACGGACGTGGGACGCGTCGGCTTCAAGTTTACGCCCGCGGATGAATGGGCCTTCGACCTCGAGTACAGCAACCTCCGGCGGCAGGGGTACAGGCCGGTGGGGACGGTGATCGGCTCCCCCGGGGGTTCGGTGACCGAACTGGCTGTGCCCATCGAGAACTACACGCACGAGGTGAAGTTCGGCACGGAGTACGCCCGGCCGGGCTGGGCCGTCCAGTTCAACTACACCGGCTCGATTTTCACGAACGAATTCGACGCGTACATGTGGGATAACCCGACGACTGCCTTCAGCAGCAGCACCAACTCGGCCCGGGGGCAGCTCGCGCCGGCGCCGTCCAACCTGGCCCACACGTTCAGCCTCACGGGGTCGTCGGCCCTGCCCCTGAACTCCCGGGTCAGCGGGACCCTGGCCTACAGCCTGCTCCGGCAGGACGAGACGTTTCTCGTGAATACGGTCAACTCAAGACTGACTGGGGCGGGGCGGGATTTCGATGATGCGGGCAAAAGCAGCCCTGACGCCAAGGCCGATATCATCCTGGGCAACTTCCAGTTGAGCAGCCGGCCCATCAAGAACGTGTCCGCCACGGTCCGCTACCGGTACTTCGAATACCAGAATGACACGCCCCTGCACGTCTTCTCCTTCAATTACCCCGAGGAAGTGGGAACCCAAGTCAAGCGGAACACGACGCAGGAGCGATTCACCAAGCAGAACGCCGGTTTCGATATCGGCTGGCGCCTCCTCCGGCCCGTCTTCCTGAAGGCCGGCTATGACTACGAGCACTGGAACCGGGGCGACCGCGAGGCGAGCGCCACCAATGAGCACACCGGCAAATTCTCTGCGGATGTGACGCCGACCGACTGGCTGCTGGGCCGGGTGACCTACAGCCACGCCAACCGATATGTGGGGGACTACCGGTATTCGGGTCGTGCCGAGAATTCACAGCACCCGCTCCTCGTGAAGTTCGACGAGGCAGACAGGGCGCGGGATCGGCTGGATCTCCTCCTGCAGTTCACCGGCTGGGACACGGTGACGCCCTCCCTCAACTTTGGCTTTGCGCGGGACGACTACTATGAGTCCACGTATGGGCTGAAGAAGAACGACTACTTCAGCGGGGGAGCCAGCATGGGCTGGACGCCACTGAACTGGCTGCAAGTTTCCATGGATTACACCTACGAGAATTACAAGTACACGCAGCAGTCCCGATACCGAACCTCCGCTGGCGGATCAGGAGACCTCGAGGCGAACGATTGGGAGAGCAAGAGCAAGGATGACTTCCACACCCTGGGCCTGAATACCACGCTGGATCTGATCCCGAAGAAGTTCGACCTCACGCTGGGGTATGCGGCGACCTTTGGATTTACGCGGATCACCACGCGGAACC
>METI01000228.1:1672-5306 GCA_001771285.1 candidate division NC10 bacterium RIFCSPLOWO2_12_FULL_66_18 | reverse complement strand
TGACGGTCCCGCCGGCGAGTCCCAGCACCAGCAATCAGACAACACCCAACAATGCGACGGCCTGGGACTGGGACAAGATCAGCAACGTCCTGCACACGATCAAGGTCGTGGGGAGATACCATGTGACCGACAAGTTGCAGGCACGATTGGGCTACGCCTACGAGCGGTACGAGGAGGGGGATTTCGCCCGGGATCCCATGAAGCCCTTCATGGGGGATGTGGACGGCTCCACCGCGGGCATCCAGTCCGTCTTCCTGGGGGCGACTCAACCCAACTACGAGGCGCATATCCTCAGCTTCCTGCTGCGGTACGGCTTCTAGCTGCACCCGCCGGCCCGCCTATACCCTCCGGGGCGGGCCGGCACGACCCGTCGTCCTGGTCCCGCCGTCTGCTGCGGGACGACGGGCGGCTTTTCACGGCCCGGGGAAGTTCTCCCCGGGCCGTGTGCTTTCTGCCGCCTCCCTTCTTGCCGTGGCGACGGTGGATCTTTCCGTAGAATCGTGGTGCCACCCGTGTTATAGTCTGGCCGCGTGCAGCGGGAGGCCCCCACCATGATCACGATCGCCCCGCGTGCCCTAGCGGCCTTCGAGCAGGAGCGGCGGCGGCTGGGGAAACCGGACCTGGGGATCCAGATCAGCTTCCTGTACGGATGCGGAGGCGCGGGGTTCCGCGTCACCTTCACGGACGAGCCGCACGACTTTGAGGCCCTGGAAGAGGCGGACGGGCTCCGGATCTTCCTGGACGCGCAGAGCCGGGACACGCTCGGGGGTGCGGTGATTGATCACGAGGACGGTCCTCAGGGCGGCTTCGTCCTCCGGCATCCCGACGCCGCGCTGGTGGATTTCTGTTGATTGGGAATGGAGCTGCATATGGCGTATGGCCTATGGCGCATGGTCCGGACCGCAGAGACCATAGGCCATACGCTATATGCCATACGCAATCTTGAACTTGGTGCTGATGGTCCCTTGAACTCCACCCAGTGAAGGCGGGAGGAGCAGTGACCCAGGGGCTGGAGCCGCTGCCGAGTCAGGTGGGCGAGATCCACCTGGGAATGGCGCTGGAGCGCGTCCTCACGTGCCTGGGGAACGTCCTCTTCGACGAGTTTCCCTTCGTGGGAGGCACCACCTGCATCCGGCACCCCCTGGACCCGGGCAGCTCGCCGTTTGAGAGCGTCACCTACTGTTTCGCCGAGGAGCGCCTGTTCTCCGTGATCTGGGAGAACGCGACCACGGATCCGCTGGCCTCCTCCATCGCGCGGTTCGGCCCGCCGGCGCTGCGACGGGATCAAGGAGGCGGGGCCGGTCTTGCGTTCCTGGAGCACCGGTGGCAGCAGGGGGACGTCGACTTCATCGTGACGGATTTTCCCGGCCAGGACGGAACTCACTCCTTTGCCGTGGAGATGTGTGACGCCCGGGTGAAACGCGGCCTGGCCCTGCAGACCCAGGCAGCCGAGGGGGGGATGGGGGACACGCCCTGATCCGGCCGGACCCTGGGGAGAAGGAGCCTCGTCCTTTCGCACATCAAGGGCGGGGCTTTTGTGTGTTCGGGTCGTTCGGAGCCGGCGGGATGGATCCCGTCCGGGAGAGGAATGCGAAGGCTGTCGGCCCCCTGGAAAAGCCTGCTCATCGCCGGGCTCACCATGACGGTGCAGAACGGCGTGCTCCTCACGTTTCCCGTCGTGTACGTCGCGCTGCTGGAGGAGTTCCGGTGGGGGCGCGGGGAGGCCGCCGGGATCTACTCGGTGGCCACGTTGATGATCGGGCTGGGCGGCCCGTTGACGGGATTTCTCCTGGATCGGTTCGGTCCGCGACGCCTGTTCGTGGGTGGGGCGCTGGTGACGGCCGGCGGGATGGCCGCCACGACCATGGCCCGCTCCCTCTCGCATTTCTACCTGAGCTACGGGATCCTGACCGGGATCGGCAACAGCGCCCTGACGAGCACCCCCAACATGGTGGTCGTCTCCAAGTGGTTCCCCCGGAGAACGGGACGCGCGATCGCCATCGCGGATATCGGAACCGGGCTGGGAGTGATCCTGATCGTCCCGGCAACCCAGTGGCTGATCTTGCACCTGGGATGGCGGAGGGCCCTCTTCACCCTCGCCGCCTTCCTGGTGCTGGTGCTGATCCCGGCGAACTGGGCGCAACGCGTCCCCGAGGAAGGCCAGCCGGCCAAACCGAACTCCCCCGGCGAGGGACCACCTCTGGGATCGACCGGACGGGACTGGACGCTTCGGTCCGCGGTGGCGGGCCCGCAATTCTGGTGGCTGGTCTTGGCCCGGTTGAGCAGCGGCATGGCGTTCCAGATGATCAATGTGCACTTGGTGGCTTATGTCATCGGCGCCGGCTACGGCAAGATGACCGCCGCCTCCACGATGGGGGCCGTCTCGATGGTCAGCATGCTGGGCCGCTACCTGGTGGGCCTGGCGTCGGATCGGCTCGGTCGGGCGATGGCCGTGACCCTGGCGTACGCCAGCACGACCCTGGGAATCCTGGCATTGATGATGCTGACGACCACGGGACCGCTGGCGCTTTCTGCCTTTGTTCTCTGCTACGGCTTGAGCCAGGGGAGCTCCGGGATCGTGGTCGCCGCGCGCGCCGCCGACCTGTTCCAGGGGGGAAGCTTCGGCCGCATCTACGGGTGGATGAGCGTCACCAACGGCATCGGCGAGGGGCTTGGCGCCTGGCTGGGCGGTGCCGTGTATGACCGCACGGGCGGCTACCAGGCGGCCTTCGGTTCGGCGATCCTGGCCCTGGCAATCGGGGCCGCTTCGATCTGGCTGACGTACGCGAAGGCGACGCCCATCGAGGCGCCGGAACGGACGTGATCGGTCGGACCGGGGTTGGCCGGCTCGGCCGTTCGTTCTCATCCTCCAACCTCACGGATAGGAGTGCGTCATGAAACTGAAAGGGAAGGTTGCGCTCGTGACTGGCGGGGGCACCGGGATGGGGCGGGCGATCTGCCTGAAGTTCGCCTCGGAGGGGGCCGGCGTCGCCGTCAACTACTCCAAGTCGCAGAAGCAGGCGGAGGAGGTGGCCGAGGCCGCCCGGCAACTCGGCGTCCCGGCCCTCGCCATCAAGGCGGACGTGTCCCAGGATCAGGAGGCGCGCCGGCTGGTGGAGGAAACCGTGGCGAAGCTGGGTCGCCTGGACATCCTGGTAAACAACGCGGGGTGGACCCGCCCGGTGATCCACCGGGAACTCGAGGGGCTGACGGAAGAGATCCTGGAGCGGACTTGGTCGGTGAACGTGAAGGGGCCCCTCTACTGCGTGCGGGCCGCCATCCCCCACCTGGTGAAGGCGGGCGGGGGTGCCATCGTCAACATCACCTCCATCGCGGCCTTCCAGGGCGCGGGAAGCTCCGTGATCTACTGTGGCTCCAAGGCGGCCCTGGGTGCCATCACGAAGTCACTGGCGCGCGCCTTCGCCAAGGACAACATCCGGGTCAATGCCATCGCGCCCGGCTTCGTGGATACCCACTTTGTGGACTGGCCCCCCGAGGTCCTGGAGAAGAACATCAAGACCAGCCCCATGGGCCGGATCCCCACCGTGGACGACATCGCCAACGCCGCCCTGTTCCTGGCTTGCGACGCCACGGGGATCACGGCGCACACGATCTTCGTGGACTGTGGCGTGAC
>METI01000228.1:0-1601 GCA_001771285.1 candidate division NC10 bacterium RIFCSPLOWO2_12_FULL_66_18 | reverse complement strand
TCCTGCGGATGGGTACCCGGCGCGCCGCCTTGCATCTGGACCTTTTTGAGCAGCCTGGGCGAAAACGAGTTTTTCAGCAACCTGCTAGGGGGCGATGCTCCAGCCCATCACCTCCATGCTTGCGGCGAGGCCACGGGGTGTCCATGCCTCGTGCCCTTCTGCTTTGGTGAAATGGGCTGGTCTCCCCAGTGGCCAACTGATCCCCCCTTGACGCGGTTCCCCCAAGCTTCCAGAGCGCCGGGGCGGGCAGTTCCCCGGGCCACTCGGCCTCTGCGGCGAGATCCGTTCTCGAGTTCCATTCTGAGGATTCAGGTCCGCAATGCAGGCCCGCCTGAAGATACTTCCTTACTCCTCCTCCGGCTCCACCTCGAACCCTCGCTCCTCAAGCTCCAAAGCAAAGAGGGCCAGGTACTTGATCTTGGAGGGGGCCTCGGTCACCGGCTCTGCCTGGGCGGCAAACTCGAAGTGCTCCGGTGCATGGACAGGAATGGCCTGAGGCGTGTTCAGGATCGCATCGGCCGTTCTTCTCAGTTCCGGGTCGTCGGTTTCAACGACGATCGAGTGGATGTCAGCCTGCCAGCGGCCGATCACCTGGGTCTGGCCCCGCCTCCGGATGATTCCCCTCTGCATGCGCAACCCTCCACAAGCCGAAGATTCTTCTATCCAGATAACGTTCCCTACGGATTGAGGAGCCAAACAGGAGTGTGTCTATATTTTTTCTCTTGACAACGGCAGGCGCCCTAGAGAAAATCTGGTCTGACCACTAGACCATCCGACCAACAGACCTAGCCGAACATACCTGATGACACTGAGAGCCGTCAAGAAGAAGAGGGTGTACGAGGACATCGTCGGGCAGATCCAGAGCCTGCTGGCCGACGGGGAGCTGAAGTCGAGGGATCAGCTCCCTCCGGAGCGAGAACTGTCCGAGAGGTTTCAGGTAAGCCGAACCTCAGTCCGAGAAGCCATCCGGGCCCTGGAGTCCATGGGACTGGTGGAGAGCAGGTCGGGGGAGGGGACGTACGTCGCCGCGAGCGTGGAGGCCCTCCTGAGCCCCCTTGCCTCCGCCCTCCGGCAGCACAAGGACCCCATCCTCGAGGTTTTCGAAGCCCGGAAGATCCTCGAGCCTGAGATCGCGGCCCTGGCAGCCGAGCGGGCCACGGCGAGACAGGTCCAACAGCTTGAGGCGATCTTGGAAAAGCAGGCCCGACAGATCGCGAATGGGGAGACGGGGGTGGAGGCGGATACCGCCTTTCATGCAACCCTGGCTCAGGCGGCAAGGAATAGGGTGTTTTTGAGACTCAATGCCGCCCTCGTGGACAGCCTCCGCGGGACCCGGGAGCTGTCCCTGCAAACCCACGGCCGGCCCGCCCGGTCCTTGGCCGGTCACCGAGAGATCCTGAAGGCCATCCGGGCCAAGGACCCAGCCAAGGCCAGACAGGCCATGCTGGGGCACCTTGCCGCCATCGAGCACAACCTCTTGGAGCGACGGGTCAAGGAGAGGAGGGCGAACGCCAGAAGGGGGATCGGAAAGTTGTCCCGGGCGGGATGAACTCTCGGGGCGGGGAGCAATCTTACTCCGATTGACGACAAGGGGAGGCGTG
>METI01000227.1 GCA_001771285.1 candidate division NC10 bacterium RIFCSPLOWO2_12_FULL_66_18 | reverse complement strand
CAATCAATATACTCTGTCGGGACGAGGAGTCAATGATCCCGGAAGATCATTTGTGCGAGTTGTATGGGTGACCGATCCAGCGCCACCCGCCCCGTTTCCGCCTTCGAGATGTCGCCTTTCCTCCCTCCACGATTTTCGGCTTGCCCGCACGGCGTTTTTTGTTAGGATGCCCCGGTATTCACCGGGCACGCTACCCCGCAAGGACTCGTTCCCCATGCTGCGTCCCCCCGGCAAACGCTGGCACTGGTCCTGCCTCTGGGCCGTCCTCGCGGCGGCGGTAACCCTCCTCGTGGCCCGTCTCCCCTTCGTCCAGACGATCGAGCTGAAGACGCTGGATGCTCGCTTCCGCGCGTTCCCTGCCCGGCAGGCGGCGCGATCCGACATCGTCGTCATCGTGGTGGACGAGGAAAGCGTCCAGCGGCTCCAGGCGATCCTCGGCCGCTGGCCGTGGCCCCGGGACGCCTATGGGCTGGTGCTGGATTACCTGCGGGCCGGCGGGCCCAGGCTGGTCGCCTTCGACATCCTTTTTGCCGAGCCCCACCTGGAGAAACCGGAGGGAGACCGGGCCTTCGCCGAGGCGATCGCCAAGGCGGGGAACGTGTACCTGGCGGCCGCCTTCCATCGCCAGACCGTCGAGAGCGAGAAGGCATCCGCCGCCTCCGGCGCCCTCGATCTTCGCGCGGTGCAGCCGCCTCTCACCCCGGCGCGGTACGAGGGCATCACCCTGCCGCTTCCGGAATTGCTGGCCGCCGCGAAAGGCATCGGAGGCATCAGCGTTGATCCCGACGAGGACGGCATCCTCCGCCGGGTGTCCACGACGTTTTCGTACCAGGGCCGCCTGTATCCGAGCCTGTCCCTCGCTGCTGCCATCGCCGACGGGACAGTGAATCCTCCGGGCGTCCGAGCCACCGACGTCCAGAACCGGCGGGGCGTGGTCCCGCTGGACGACGGCGGGATGATGCTGCTCCGGTGGCGCGGCGGCGCGCAGACGTTCGCATACGTTCAGGCCTGGCGGGTCCTCCGCTCCTACGGGCAGATCGTCCGGGGGGAGACCCCCGAGATCCCTCCGGAGACCTTCCGGAACAAGATCATCTTCATCGGTGCCACGGTGAGCGGCGCCTTTGAATTCCGGTCCACGCCATTCTCCCGGGTGTTCCCCGGCGTCGAGGTGAATGCCACGGCCCTGGACACCCTGTCGGCCGGCGATGCGGTGCGGCGTCTGCCGGAGCCGGGTGGCACCATGCTCACCGTCGGAGTCGCGGCGGCGGCCGGCCTGCTCGCTGGCTTCTTCCCGACCCTCCTCGGCATTCCGGTGGCGTTCATGGGCATGGCCCTCCTGCAAGTGGCGGCGGCGTTCTGGGCCTTCGGGTCCCGCCACCTGTGGCTGGATCTCGTGGCGCCCAGCGGGGGCCTCACCCTGGGGCTGGTGGCGGTGCTCTTGGATCACTACCTGGTGGAAGGGCGGGCGCGGCGGCAGCTCAAGCGGATGTTCGGCCAGTACGTGTCGGATGCGGTCCTCGAGGAGTTGCTGGCGGACCCGGGCAAGCTGGCCCTGGGCGGCACGCGGCGCGAGGTGACGATCCTCTTCTCCGACATCCGGGGCTTCACCGCCACCTCGGAGAAATTGGACCCGGGGACGGTCATGGGCGCGCTCAACACCTACCTGTCCCGCATGGCGGAAATCATCCTGCGCCACGGCGGGACGCTGGACAAATACATCGGGGATGGCATCATGGCGTTCTTTGGCGCGCCGATCGCCATCCCCGACCACCCGAGTCGCGCGGTGCGCGCGGCGCTGGAGATGCTGGCGGCCGTGGAGGACCTGCAGGAGGACTGGCGGCGGCAGACCGGCGCCCCCCTGCGGATCGGCGTCGGGATCAATACGGGCGAGGTGCTCGTGGGCAACGTCGGCTCGGAGCAGAAGAAGGAATACACCATCATCGGGGATCCGGTGAACCTGGCCTCCCGCCTGGAGAGCCTGAACAAGGAGCACAAGACCCAGATCCTGGTCAGCGGGGCCACCCGGCAACGGGTGGACGGGGCAGGGATCGAGTGGCGCGAGATCGGGAGCGTCAGGATCCGCGGACGCGAAGAGGAGGTTCACATCTATGAGCCCAGCACGAAAGCGGGCACCATCCAGATGCAGATGGGGTAGCGGGGCGGTCCTGGCCCTGCTGCTGTTCTCCCCGGTCCTGGCTGCCGCCGCCACGGCGGAAGAGACGCTGGCCAGGGCGGCACGCGGCGTGCTGGCGCCGGGCGAGGGGCAGGCGACCGAGGCCGTCTTCGCCGCGCCGAGCGGGGTGACGACAGAGGCGGACCTGCCGTTGGTGGCCCGCGCCCGGTACACCTACAAGGCCCCGCGGGTCCGGGTGGAGATGACGGATGTCGCCAGCAAGGCGGTCCGCCTGCTGGTGCACGACGGCAAGGAGACATGGCTGGTCACCCAGGTGGGGGCGACTCGCCTTTCCGAGGTCGCGCCGGAGGTCCGCCGGGCGCTCTCGGAGCAGGCCTTCCCGGTGGGCGCTTCCCCCGCGGGGGCCCGCCTGGGAGGCAGCGAGGCGGTCGGCGGGCGGCCCGCCCAGCTCATCGAGGGAACGGGTCCAGAGGGCGCCTGGACCATGTGGGTGGACACGGCGGATGGGCGCCTGCTGCGCTATCGCCTGCGCGGGGGCGAGCAGGTGGGCGATCTGACCTACGGGGCCGGCGGGGCCCTGCGCAAGGTCACGGTGAAGAACGCGCGCGGGCAGCTCGTGCTGGTGCGGTTCCGGGACGTGCCCGCCAGGATGGCCGTCGAGGATGGCGTGTTCAGCGTCGAACAGGCCAGGGGCGGTGGCGACCTGGGGCAGGCCCTGGCGCGCGGTCTCACCTCGGGACGGACGCAGGGGCCGGCCGTGACGGCGACGGCCGGGGCTCGGGGCGTGGACGAGGAGATCCAGCACAAGCAGCTCGGCCGGATGCACCTCGACTATCAGGCCCTGGCAGAGGTCGAGCGGTTCCGTATCACCGAGACCGACGTCGAAAACTTCCTGCGGGCCGGCAAGCTGGGCCGGTACCGGGAGTAGGGGAAGGGTGCCATGCGGAGACACTGGAGGCGCTGGGCCCTGCCGGGGCTGGTCCTGGCCCTGGTTGGGTGCGGTGGGATCGGCGGTCAGATCGGGCCGGTGGACCTGGGGCTGGTCAGCAGCGGCGTGGAGCTGTTCGCGGCCGCGGCCACCAAGATCGAACGGGACGACGAGGTGAACATCGGCCGGGCTGTGGCGGCCCGCCTGCTGGCGCAGTACGGGGCCTGGCACGAGCCGACCCTGCGCCAGTACGTGAACCTGGTGGGTCAGACGCTGGTCCAGGGCGTGGGGCGGGGTGACCTCACCTACCATTTCACGATCCTGAACCACGACATGGTCAACGCCTTCTCGACGCCCGGGGGGTACATCTTCATCACGCGGGGGGCCCTGCGGCAGATGCGGGATGAGGCGGAGCTGGCCGGGGTCCTGGCCCACGAGATCGCCCACGTGAACCAGCGGCACGTCCTGACGGAGATCGAGAACCGCTACTTCCTGCGGAAGGCCGGGGAAGCGGCGACCCAGGCCCTCGGGACGTATGGGGGCTCGGGTGGTGCGGTGACCATGGCGGCCCTCCAGGCGGGCGGCCCGGCCTTCAGCCAGATCGCCGACTTCGCCACCGAGGTGATCTTCCGGGGCTATGGCCGGACTCAGGAGATCGAGGCGGACAAGGTGGGCGCCGAGTACGCCTACCGGGCGGGCTATCACCCCGAGGGATTGGTGAGCTTCCTGGAAGCTTCGTTGGCCCGGAGCCAGCGGAACGAGGAGGCGGTCTCCACCGGCCTGATGCGCACCCATCCGATCCACGCCGAGCGGATCGGAGAGCTGCGGGCGCACATCCGGGCGACGCTTCCCGGGTTCGAGGGCTCTCCCCGCCTCGGAGATCGGTACCTGCAGTGGACCCGGGGCCGGATCTGAGTCCGGCCCGAAGAAGTCAACCGCCATGGCGCCAATCCCGCCACGGGCGGGACAAAGATACAATGTTCGGAGCTCTCCACTGAAGTGCGCGAAACCCGACTGAAGGAGCATTCAGACGTTTCGGTCGTTCCCCCAAATGAGCCGTTCGGCCTTGGGGTGCTTGGCGCACCAACGGCGATGCCGTTGGTACCGGCGGTTAAAGATTGGGGGTGAGATGCGGCTGCCGATCTCGGTCAAAGGGGTGGTGATCCAGCGGGGCCGCGTGCTCGTCCTGCGGAACGAACGGGACGAGTGGGAGCTTCCCGGCGGGCGGCTCCTCGAGGGGGAAACGCCGGAAGAGGCGCTGGTGAGGGAGATCCAGGAGGAGACCGGTCTCTCGGCCTCCGTCACCTCCCTGGTGGACGCCTGGGTCTACCAGGTCACCCCGCGGGAGAAGGTACTGATCCTCCAGTATGCATGCCGGTTGAAACGCCTGCGCGCCGTGACCATCAGCCACGAGCACACCGAATACACCTGGCTGCACCTGGACGCGCTGGACGGCGAGCCATTGCCGGAAGGCTACCTGCGGGGAATCCGGCAGGCGGTCTGGCTCCTCATGAAGGACAAAAGATAGAGGAATGGATCCTGTTGCACGTGGGGAGGATGCAGTCAGCGAGAAAGGCGTTCGGACGCTGAGGATACGTAGGATGCAACGTCCCGCAGCCGCATACTTGGCCACGGAGTCCTGAGGGCGCATTCGGACATCCTGGCGGTTCCAATCTGGACGCGCAAGGAGGTTCTCGGGTATGATGCCGGTAAGGATGCGCCACGTTGCATGGGGCAAGGCCGTCCATGGGGAGGAGGTCACTGACCGTGAAGAAGATTCGGAAGACTCGACGATTCACTGTGGTACTGGAACGCGATGAGGATGGTTCCTACGTGGCGTCTATCCCGGCTCTGGCTGGATGCCACACGCAGGGCCGATCGGTGGATCAGGCCATGCGACGTATTCGGGAGGCGGCGGAACTGTGGCTGGAGGTCCATCGGGAACGGCGGGGCGGATCCCTGCCGACCTTCGACCTGGTCGGGGTCCAGCAGCTCGATCTCCCCGCATGACTCGTCTCGCCCCCATCTCCGCCCGTGAATTGCAGGCAATTCTCTCCCACCTGGGATTTCGATTGGTCCGACAGAAGGGGAGCCATGCGTTCTGACAGCACGAGGATGGTCGGGCAACGATTGTCCCCGTCCACAAAGGTGAGGACATCGGGAGAGGCCTCTTGCGTCAGATCCTCCATGATGTGGACATCGATCTCGATGAATTCGCCAGACTCCGACGGAGATAGGCGTATCTGGCTCATGCCTTCAAGTGTTTTGGCTGCACCGGATTCATGAATTCTAGCTCCTCGTCCCTGCTCCCTAACCCCGAGATCTCACCCGCTGCCGGCTGCTGCCGCCTGGTCGCTCTCCGAGTCTGTTGAGTCTCTTGAGTTATTGAGTTCGTCAAGTTCGCAATTCGCAATTCAGCTCTGCCCGCTGCTCTTGAGAGGATCGGCGTTTGTCTTGCCAGAGGGTGCGTCTCGTGCGAGGGGCGTCAGCCCCGCCGCTTCCGGGTGATGCGCAACTTGACATACTTGGCAACGTCCCGGATAGGGGCGATGCCAGCGGTCCCGTATGGTTGCGGCGAGGTGGCAAGAAGTGAGACCTTTCATCGTCATGTCCGAGGCCGGGCCGTTCCTTCTGGGAGCAGTGGACGGGGAGGCATCCGTGATGCGATAAGGAGCTCGTCGTGGCGGTAGATCCTTTCCTGGTTCAGCTCGCGGAGTTGTGCCGCGGCCACCCCACGGGGGCCAAGTGGGTCTTCGTGCCTTCGCATGCGGTCGGCCACACCCTGGCGGAGCGGCTGGCGCTTGAGGGCACGAATTGGGTGAACCTGCGGTTTGTCCCCCCGCTGGATCTCGCCCTGCAGATGGCCGCGCCCTTCCTGGTCTGGCGGGAGGTCGACCCCGCGCCAGACAATTTGGGTCCGGCACTCATCATGCGGCTCTTGCTGGAACTGCCTGGCTCTGTGCCAAGCTACTTCCGTCCCCTGGCTGAGCATCCGCAGATGGCGGATGCGCTGTGGGGCACCATCCGAGAACTCCGCATGGCTGGGCTGATGGCGGCGGACCTGCCAAGGCATGCCTTCCTCAGTGCAGAGAAGTACGCCGAGTTCCACGCCCTGCAGTCAGCCTATGAAGCGCATCTGAGGGAACAACGGTTGGCTGACCAGGCCGATGTCCTAAAGGAGGCGCTCCGGCACCTCGACGTCTGCCCGGTTCTCCCGGAAGATGTGCGGATCGAACTCCCGGGCGTGATCTGGGCCCCTCTGGAGCAGCACTTCCTCGACAGCTTGCCGGGGCATCGGCTGCCCCCTTCGACCCTTCCGCTACCAGGCGTGGCGCCTCCCCGGCGGCTGGGCCTCCTGGCAACGCCCGGGGCTACTGTGCCCCCCGTCCCGACCTCCGACGCGGAGCGCCTAGCCTTCCTCCTCGCACCTGAGGGGGCACCCGCCCCGAGGCATGACGGCACCCTGACCATGTTCCGGGCGGGGGGGAAGGAAGCCGAGGTTGAGGAAGTCTTCCGGCGCATCCTGGCGAGTGATCTCCCGTTCGACCGGGTGGAAATTGCCTGCGCTGCGACGCCCTACGTGCAGTTGTGCTGGGAGAAGGCCCAGCGGCACGGCTGGCCCATCACGGTCGGTCCGGGAATCCCCGTCACGGTGACCAGGCCGGCGCGGGCGCTACTGGCCTTCTGCACATGGATCGCAGACGGGTTTCCGGCGGGCGGGCTGCGTCGGCTGCTCCAATCGGGCGACGTGCGGCTGGATCTTGAGGACGGCCCGACGGCGGGTCAGGCCGCTCGACTTGTGGCGGAGTCCAATGCGACTTGGGAGAGACAGACCTACGCGGGCGCCCTGACCGCGCTGGCCGAGTCCTACCGGGAGCGGGCGGCCGACATCGAGGCGGATGACGAGGCCAGGGCTCGCCATCGCGCGCGAGCTAAGCAGGTCCAGCGCCTCGGCGAGTGGATCCACGGCCAACTGGCCCTTGTGCCGGAGCCTGCCCCAGACGGCCGGGTCAGCCTTGGCGCCCTGCTCACAGCCTGCGCCGGCTTCGTCGAGACAGCCACCTCCAGAGGCAGCGCTCTGGACGGTGCGGCCGTCATCGCCGTCACCGAGGCGCTGGACGAGCTGGGGATGCTCGGCAGCTTCACGCGCCCCCTCGGCGATGCGGTCGCCTTCATTCGAGATCGGATCGCCGGGATCACGCTGGGAAGCGACCGAGCGCGACCGGGCCATCTCCATGTCACCGGCCTGATCCACGCGGGGTATGCCGGGCGTCCGCACACCTTTGTGGTGGGCCTGGAGGAAGGCGGCGTCTTCCCGGCGTTGATCGAGGATCCGGTGCTCCTCGACGCGGAGCGGGAGCGGCTGGGGAGCGCGCTCGGCCTGGTGCTTCCCACCTCGCGCGACCGCGTGAGCGAAGCGCTCTCCGCCGTGATCTCGCGGGTGGCGTCGCTGGGCGGACGCGTCTGCCTGAGTTTCTCCTGCCGGGACCTCCGGGAAAACGGAGAGACCTTCCCCTCGTGGCTCCTGCTGCAGGCCCTCCGCCTGCAGAGGCCCGGAGCAGACCTGACCTATGACCACCTGAATCAGGCGCTGGGGGAACCCGTCTCCGTCGTGCCCCCTCGCCGTGAGCTGGCGTTGAGCGATGCGGGATGGTGGCTGGCGACCCTCCGCGGGGCTGGCGGCCCCGGACGGGCGGCCGTGTACTCCGCGTTCCCGTGGCTCGCCCGGGGCGAGGCCGCCGAGGCCGCGCGCGACTCCGATGCCTTCACCATCTATGACGGCTTTGTTCGCGACGCCGGCCCACGGCTCGACCCGCGCCAGTCGGGTCGCGCGGTCTCTGCCACCAGCCTGGAAAGCCTGGCCGCCTGCCCCTTCCGGTACTTCCTGGAGCGCGGCCTTGGAGTCGAGCCGATCGAAGACGCCGAGCCCGATCCCGATCAGTGGCTGGATCCTTTGACCCGTGGCGTGGCGCTCCACGCACTCTATGCGACGCTCCCGCGCGAGCTGCGGGAAAAGAACGAGGCGCCGGACCCCGGGCGACACGGCCCGCGCCTTCGGAGCCTGGGGGAACAGAAGCTTGCAGAGCTTCGCACGTTGATTCCCCCTCCCTCCGAGAGCGTCTTTGACCGGGAGAGGGAGGAGTTTCTTCGGGACCTGGACCTCTTCCTCAGACTGGAGGCCGAAGCATCCGGGCGAGTGCCGGTTGGGCTGGAGGTCTCGTTCGGGGCCGGCACCGCCGAGGGCGAGCCGCTGGCCCAGGCCGACCCGGTCACGCTCGACCTCGGCGCCGGCCTTGGCTTCCGCCTCCGTGGTCGCATTGACCGACTGGACCGGCTTCCCGACGGCAGCTTTGAGGTCGTGGACTACAAGACGGGCCGGTATCGACCCGACGACTGGGCCGGCACATTTGCCGGGGGGCGCGTGCTCCAGCATGCGCTATACGCCTTGGCCGCCCGGCAGCTCCTTCGGGGGCAATATCCGCAGGCACGCGTGACCTCGAGCACCTATTATTTCCCGACGGTCAGGGGACAGGGGCAGCGTGTGCCCCGGCCGCAAGCCGATCCCGGCGCGGTTGCCGCCGTCGTGCAGGACCTCTTCGGTCTTCTGGCCGGGGGAACGTTCCTCCACACCGCGAACGAAAGGGACTGTCGCTACTGTGAGTTCCATCGGGCCTGCGGCCGCGACCCGGTTGCGCGCGCCGCGCGGAAACTCGACATCGCGGCCAACGCCGCCCTCACGGCCTATCGGGGACTTGCCGACCATGCCTGAGCGGAAGCCACTACCGGATCAGGCCGCCCGGGACCTGATCGAGCGACGGCTCGACCTGAACCTCCTCGTCGAGGCCGGTGCCGGGTCGGGGAAGACCGAGAGCCTGGCCCGGCGAATGGCGGCGGGCATCGCCGCAGGGGCCTACGAGATCGAGGGCATGGCCGCCGTTACCTTCACGCGCAAGGCGGCCGCGGAGCTCCGCGGGCGGTTCCAGATAGCGCTGGAGAAGCGGCTGGCCGAGTAGACGGACGCGACCCGCCGCGACCGGATCCGGCAGGCGCTCTCCCGCCTCGAGCGTCTCTTTGCCGGCACGATCCACGCCTTTTGCGCCCACCTGCTCCGTGAGCGCCCCGTGGAGGCCGGCGTGGCGCCCGGCTTCTCGGAGCTGGACGAGACGGCCGACGCGGAACACCGTGAGTGGGCGTGGCGCCTGTATCTCGATCGCGAGCGTGCCGCAGGCTCGCCGGTCCTTCGCGACCTCATGGACGCGGGGGTGACCCCGCCGGACCTCGATGGCGCCTTCAGAACCGTGTGCACCTACGCGGAGGTCGAGTTTCCGCCAGGCGAGGGGATGGCGCCGGATCCGGCCCCGGCGTGGCACGCGCTTGATCGGTTCTGGACGGCGTTGAACGGCTGCCTGCTCCGGCCAATCGATCCGGCCACCACCTGCCCGATCCAGAAGAAGATGCGGGGCTTCGCCGGCAGCCTCCGGGTGGCCGACCGCTCCCGGCCGCGCGTCCTCGCGGATCTGCTGGCCGAATGGGAGGGGGGACTCAAGGCCACGCAGAAGTGGTGGCATCCCAGTCCCAAGGAGAAGAAGGCGGCGGCGGAGAAGGTCGAGGCGCTCGTTGCGCGATTCCAGGATGAGACCGTCACCCCGTACCTGGCGGCCTGGCGCCAGCATGTGTATCGGCTCGCGATGACCCTGTTATGCGGCGGCCGCGACTTCGCGGCGAAGGCTCGCGCGCATGCCGTCGCCCTGAACTACGGGGATCTCCTGGAGCGGGCCGCGCGCCTCTTGCGGGAGAAGTCCGCGGTCCGCACGGCACTGCAGCTGAAGTACCGGTGGCTCTTCGTGGACGAGTTCCAGGACACCGACCCGATCCAGGCCGAGGTCATCTTTCTCCTGGCGGCCGCCGGGGCAACGGAGCGGGACTGGACACGGGTGTCGTTGCGACCCGGAGCGCTCTTCATCGTGGGTGACCCGAAGCAGTCCATCTACCGGTTCCGCCGGGCCGACATTGACACCTACACCCGCGTCCGCCAGGTCATCGAGACCACCGGCGGGCAGGTCGTCGAGCTGACGACCTCCTTCAGGGCCGTCCCCGCCCTGTGCGAATGGGCGAATGGCGTCTTCCCTCACTTCTTTCCGGAAGCCGCCACCCCCCAGCAGCCCGCCTACAGCGGGCTGGACCCCGATCCCAATCGAGAGAAGGGCGATCCAGGGGCCACCGGCCTGCGCATCCTGGACATTCCAGAGACCGGACTCCGGGCGGATGTGGTCGCCGCCGAGGCCGAGGCGATCGCCCGGTTCATCCACCAGGCGATGATCGGCGGCGCAGGCCGGTGGGGGGATTTTCTCATCCTGACTCGAAAGAAAAAGCAGCTCCCCGTGTATGCCCGGGCCCTGGAGGCGCTGCAGATCCCCATGGAGATGAGTGGAGGGGCCGCCTTTGCGGAATCCGACGGCGTGAGGGTGCTCGCCAGCCTCCTGCGGGCGTTGAGCGATCCGGGCGACACGACGGCCCTGGTCGGTGTGCTTCGCGGACCGCTCTTCGGCCTCAGCGACGAAGCTCTCTTCCGTCACCGGGAGGCTGGATTCAGATTCCTGCTGACGTCGCCCCTACCGGACGAGGCCTCGGGTCCGGTGGTCGAGGCGCTCCGGGCCCTCCAGGTGATGTTCCGGTGGACACGAACCCTGCCCGCGCCCGCCGCCACAGAGCGCGTGCTGGAGGAGACCGGCCTTCTGGCCATGGCGGCCACGGCGACTCTGGGCGGCGGGGAAGCGGGCAACCTGCTCCACGCGGTGGACCGCGTGCGCCAGATCACCGAAGCCGGCGGAAGCCTCGCCGATGCCGCCGCGGCCCTGGAGGAGGACATCGAATCCACCGAGATTGATGCTGTGCCGCTCGAGCCCGGGCGCCGGGACGTGGTGCGGATCATGAACCTGCATAAGGCCAAGGGCCTCGAGGCCTCTGTGGTCTTCCTGGCCGACCACCTTGGCGGTGTGAAGGCCCGGGCAGACATCCGGATCCTTCGGGATGGAACGCGGGCGGTCGGCTATCTCCCGATCACGCGTCCATTCGGCGAGTGGGGCCGGCACCTCCTGGCTGAGCCGGCAGGCTGGGCCGATCATGAGGCTGCGGAGCTTGCCTACGTGACCGCCGAGGAGCACCGCCTGCTCTATGTTGCCGCCACGCGGGCCAGGGAGCTCTTGGTCATCAGCCGCTGTGGGGCCACTGGGGGCCGTGCCACGCGCCCCTGGGAGCCGCTGACCCCATACCTCAAGGATGCCCCCATTCTTACGGTCCGGTCTCCGGTCGCCGTCCCGGCGCTGGAATTGGGGGATCTCGGCGCCGAGGCTCGGATGGCTGCGCAGGCCGCCCGCGACGAGAAACGCACGCAGGCGGCTGCTGCCTCCTGGCGAGTCGAATCCGTCACCGGGACTGCCCACCGCGGCGGCCGCCCTGACGAACGGCCGGAACCCGAACGGTCTCGCGAGCCGGATACCGGCATGGCATGGGGCCACCTGATCCACGCGCTCCTGGAGCATGCCAGCCGGGCCCCCCATGCCGACCGCCCCCACCTGGAACGGCTTGCCCGCTGGTTCACCATGGAACAGCCTGAGCTGCGAGCGGTCATTCCTGACGCGCTGGAAGTTATCGGGCGTGTCATGGCGTCCGACCTCTGGCAGCGCGCCATGGCCGCCGAGGAGCGCCTGGTAGAGGTGCCTTTCGCGGTGAAGGTGCCCGGCAATGGCGGCCCGGCGACCATCCTCCACGGCATCATTGACCTTGCCTTCAGAACCGCCGATGGCTGGGAGCTGGTGGACTACAAGACCGATCAGCAGGTAGATGTCGAGTCGCTCGTGGGACTCTACGGCGATCAGGTTCGCCAGTATGCCAAGCATTGGGCCGCATTGACCGGCGCCCCGGTGAAGTACGCCGGCTTGTATTCGGTTCGGGAGGGCCAAGTCACCCGCAATCTCATGGAAGAGTAGGGTGGTTCGGTTGAGAGTGACGAACGTGGTCCCCTTCCCTTTTCGGGTTGCCGTCATTCCCTCGGCGGATTCGATCGTCGCAACAGCTCGAGGCACTCCGTGGGGATCACGACCGCCACTCGACCCGCAGCCTTCTTCGGGTAATGGCGCAGGTTTCCCGTGACGAGCACGGCCTCTGCCGCGGCGGCGACCTCGAGGAAAGGGAGGTCATCCGGGTCGGGCAGGTTTGCCGCGAGCGGAAGGGCAGGGACTGGGTCCCCCGAGGACCGCATGTACTCAAGGACCTCCGAAACCGCCGCAGGGGAGAACGCGAACTGCGGACGCCGGAGAACCTCCTCGTACTCCTGGAGGATTCGCCGGTCCACGCACACCCGTGCGACGCCGTCCAGCACGAGATCCAGGAGGCGCCCGCATGGTCCTGGCGGGTGCAGGAGGCCGGCGACGAGGACGTTCGTGTCGAGGACGACCCTCACCGGCTGCCCCGTCGCGCGCGTCGCGTTTCGGCAACGATGGTGTCAATCTCGTCCATGGTCAGCCGGTCCAGGCCTTTCGCCCTGGCCTGGGTTCGAAGCCGCTCCACGGCGACCTTGGCCCGGGCGCGGCGGATGGCCTGAAGCTCTTCCTCGACGGAGTCCGGCTCGACGGGGGTCATCACCGCGAACGGCCGGCCGTTGGCGGTGAGGACGATCTCTCGTTCCTGGGCAAGGTCCTTCCGGATGGTGGCAGTCTTGCTGCGCAGTTCGCGAATCGTCACGAACTTCATTGCTGTGTCCTCCTTCCCACGGTTAGGTTTCGTGTCTTCATGAGTGTACTGTATTGTGTACACGAAAGCAATCCATATTGTGATCTGGCCTCACGGAAAAGCGAGTGGCTCCCATCGGTCATTGGGATTGCGCTCTGGTCCGGTCTCTGGAATCAGCCCTCCGTCCCCGTCTCTAGGCTCTGGGTCGGTTCTCCGTCCTCGGCGCTCCCTGCCCCCCTCCCTTCCCCATATCGGAGGAGGCGAAAGCAAATTATCAAAGCCTGACCCCACTGACCGGCGGTCCATTGGCTTCCGCGTCGAGGACGCGAGGCCGCGCTACCGGGTCCGGCGGCTTGCAGGGCGAGGACGATCGCGTCTTGCGCGGTGGCCCGGCAAGTGATATAGATCCCCCACATCCCACGGCTATCCCTGGGAGGGTGGAGCCGGCTCGGGATCGGCCTCCACACCATTTCCCGACCCCCCTGGCCCCATGTCGAACCCTCCGGTGAGATCCGCCTGCGGCGGACCCCCATCTCGCTTTGCGCAGTCATTTCTCGCGAGGGCGGAATGGCTCCAGGCTCGGCGGCCGTCGCGTT
>METI01000226.1 GCA_001771285.1 candidate division NC10 bacterium RIFCSPLOWO2_12_FULL_66_18 | reverse complement strand
CTGCACGGGCGCGAGGACGAGCTGCGCCAGGAGGCGATGCGCTCTTTCGGGGGGCCGGTGGAGATTCCGGAGGAATTGCGGGAGTGCCGGGTGTGAAGTAATGATACGCGCCTAGACGAGGAGATGTTCCAGCCCGAAGCAGATGAGAATTGCGCGATCGACCTCGGTCATCCGTCCGGCCGGCAGATGCCCAATCTTGCGGATGAAGCGGGCCCGGTCCAGGGTCCGGATCTGGAATACGAGAACCGCGGAGGCGCGGGAAAGCCCTCCTTCGCCCGTGGCTATCGGCACAGTGAATTCTCGACTCTGAGCTTTGGGGCTGGAAGAGATAGGCGCCGAGAGAATCGTCCGGAAGTAGCGATTCGCCAGGTCACTTTGAACGACGAGGACTGGCCTTACTCCGGCTTGTTCGCTTCCGACGATCGGATCGAGTCGCGCCAGAAACAGGTCGCCTCGCCGGACGAGGGCCATATTCGAACCCCCCCTCTTCCACAAGCTTCAACGCCTCATTCTCCGCCGTCATCCACATGGGCTCATCTTCGGGACTCCAATACTCGTGGAAGTCCCTGGCGATCGCCCGGGCGTCATTCAAGATTCGCCCACGCAGCCGTCGGAGCCGTTCTGCCCGCAACAGGGACCGAAGGCTACGGCAGATGAACGCGCTGCGATTCGTCTGAGACTCCCTCGCGGCACCGTCCACCTGCTCCAAGAGATCTTCAGGCATGACCACCATTACCTTCGGCATGACTCACCTCCGAGCTGAGTCTATCCATTCGTCTATCCATCTGTCAACACCCAGATCAGCGACCGAGGCAGGGCCCTTGGCGACCTTGGCGCTTGGCGGTTCAGTTGGCCGGGTATGCCTAGACCATCCGGAACAGGGAGCCGAGGGTGCGGCCCAGGAGCTTATTGGCCAGGAGCATGGAGGCCAGGACGGCGAGGGTGAGCAGTGTCCCCAGGGCGGAGGCCGGGCCGAGGAGGTCGGCCAGAAGATACTCGTAGATCGCCACCGTCATCGTCTTCCACTGGGCCGAGTAGAGGATGATGGTGGTGGACAGCTCGCCCAGGAGCGTCGAGAAGGTGATGCTGGCCCCGGCCAGGACGCCGGGGAGCATGAGGGGAAAGGTGATCCGGAGCGAGGTTCGGAGCCAGGAGGCGCCGCAGGTCGCCGAGGCCTCTTCCATGGCCGGGTCAATCTGCGTCAGGGCCGCGCTGGCCGAGCGGAAGATATACGGGATGCGCCGGATGACGTAGGCCACCGCCAGGATGAGCCAGGTCCCGCTGAGAACCAGCGGGCCCGAGGAGAACCCGCTCAGGATCGCCACCCCCACGGCGATGCCCGGGAAGATGAAGGGCAGCGTGATCGTGAGGTCTAGCAGCCACCGGCCGCGCAGGGCCTTGCGGACCGCCACGTAGGCCATGAGGGTTCCGAGGACCCCCGCGGTCAGCGTGGCGATCGTCGCCAGGAAGAGGCTGTTCTGCATCGGGCTCCAGGCATTCGCGAAGACCCGCCGGTAGTTCCCGAGGGAAAACGCCGTCGGCAGCGCCCCCCTCCCCCACGTCTCCGCAAAGGACGTCATCAGGATCACCAGGTGCGGGATCAGGGCCACCGCCAGGATCAGGACGCAGTAGGCCATGGCCGCGGCCCGGATGCCGCGCCCCTGAAGCTCGCGCGCCGCCCGCGTGGCGCCCGTCACGGTGATGTAGCCGCGCCGCTGGCTGAGGTGGTGCAGGAGGAAGAGGGAGACCGCAGTGAACGCGACGCTCACCAGGGCGATGGCCCCGGCGGCATTCAGGTCGAAGTACCCGACGATCTGGAAGTAGATCAGCGTCGTCAGGACGTAGTACTCCCCGCCCAGTACTGCGGGCACGCCGAAGCTTCCCAGGGACTGCATGAAGATGATGACCATCCCGGCGGCGATGGCCGGCGTCACCAGGGGCAGGGTGATCGTCCGGGTGATGCGGAAGCGTCCGGCCCCCATGATTTGCGCGCTCTCCTCCAGCGAGGGGTCGGCCGAGGCCAGGGCGCCGTAGACCAGCAGGAAGACGTACGGGAAATATCCGAGCGTGAAGGCCAGGATGATCCCCGGCGCCCCGTAGATGGAGGGGAGCTGGAGGCCGAGCGTGCGCTTCAGCAGGTTGGTGAGGATGCCGTTTCTTCCGAGGAGCAGGATCCAGGAATAGGCCCCGAGAAACGGCGGAACCACGAGGGGCAGGGTGCCCAGCGACAGAAGGAGCGTCTTGCCCGGAACCTTGACGCGGGCCACGAAGAAGGCCATGGGCAGCCCGATGAGCAGCGCCAGCACGCTGGCGGCCAGGCTCACCGTCAAGGAATGGAGCAAGGCCTTTCGATACAGCGAGGACGAGGCGAACCGGGAGAAATGCTCCAGGGTGAGGTTGGCCAGGCGCAGCGGCTCGTCGAGGCGGAAGAAGCTGTTCAGGATGATGCGCGAGATGGGATAGACGAGGAAGACCAGCAGGATCAACGCCGCCAGGCCGAGGACGACGGCCGCCACGAGATCGGCGCGTCGCCACCAGGAGGCCGCGGGCATCCTCACGGCGCCTCCCCCCAGGGTCGCTGCGTTCCCGGGTACGCCCGAAGATCTGCGAGATCGAAGTGCAGGGTTACCGGCGTCCCGGCCTCGAGACCGGGGAGGAGACGTTGCTCGTCGGCCAGGACCGGTCGGTCCTCGCCCACGTCCAGCGTGTAGCGGACGATTCCTCCCAGGAAGGCGAGGCGAGTCACCGCCCCCTGCAGCCGCACGGCGAAGCGCCCGCGATCGTCCCCCATCCTCACGCGCTCGGGCCGGATGAAGAGGGTGGCCGCGTCCCCCTCCGCCGGATCCCAGGCCGGATCACCCTGGACCACGTCGAAGACCGCCCCCGAGGCCAGGCGCACACGGATCCGGTCGTGCGCGCGACCGACCACCTCGGCCTGTAAAAAGTTCGCCTTCCCCAGGAAGTCGGCGACGCCCACCGACGCGGGCGCCTCGTAGACCTCGGTCGGCGTTCCCACCTGCACCACGCGGCCGCCGTACATCACCGCCAGCCGATCGGAGATGCAGAGCGCCTCCTCCTGGTCGTGAGTGACGTAGATTGTGGTGATCCGAGCCCGCTGCTGAATCTTCCGGATCTCCTCGCGCATGTAGACGCGAAGCTTGGCGTCCAGGTTGGACAGCGGCTCATCCAGGAGGAGCAGGCGCGGCCCGTACACCAGGGCCCGGGCCAGGGCAATGCGCTGCTGCTGCCCCCCGGAGAGCTGTGCCGGGCGGCGCGCGTCCAGGCCCGCCAGCCCGACGAGGTCCAGCGCCTCGCGGACCCGGCGGCCGATCTCCTCCTCGGGGAGGCGGCGGACGCGAAGGCCGTAGGCCACGTTCTCGAAGATCCTCATGTGGGGATACAGGGCGTAGCTCTGGAAGACCATGCCCAGGTTGCGCCGGAAGGGCGGGAGGCTGGTGAAGTCCTGGCCGTCGAAGACGATCTTGCCGGCCGAGGGGGTCTCGAGGCCGGCGATCAGGCGTAACGTGGTGGTCTTGCCGCAGCCGCTGGGGCCGAGGAGCGTGAAGAGTTCCCCCTCCTGCACCTGAAGGGAGATGTCGCGCACCGCGGCCACGCGCTCTTGGCCGGTGCCGAACTCCTTGCAGATTCCCTCGACAACGAGAATGGACGTCATGTGGGAGGAAACCGGAAAATGGAAACTGGAAGTTGGAAAATGGAGAGGGGAAGCCGGCATGAGTATAGACTCCAGGGGGTCAGCTTCCCGTCTGCCGGTTTCGAAAGTAAGGTCACTTGGCGGCCATCACCTCTTCGAATTTCTTGAGGTTGGCGGCCTTGTCTCGCGCGGCCTTCTCGACGTCGTAGTCGAAGAACTTGATCTCGCCCGTGGGCTTCAGTCCCGGGGGCGGCGCCACGTCCTTGCGCGCTGACCGTCGGAAGAACGGATTGCCCGCGGCGATGGTATGCGCCTCTTTCGAGTTGAGGAAGTCCAGGAACAGCTTCGCGTTCTCCGGGTTGGGCCCACCCTTGATGATGCCCACGGCGTCGTAGCGCAGGCCCGTCCCCTCGGCGGGATGCACCGCTTCCACCGGTCGCCCCTCGCTCTTCAGCCTGAACACGTTCTCTTCGCCCGTCAATCCGATGGCGAACTCGCCCGTGCCCACCCCCTGGTAGGCCAGCTTCGACGACGAGGTGATGGTCGCGTTCTTCACCACCTGCTGGACCAGGGGCCAGCCGTGAAGCTGGAGCATCTGGGCCAGTTGGGCGTAGGCCGACCCTGACAAGGCAGGATTGGCCATGATGATCTTCCCCTTCCATTTGGCATCGCCGAGATCCTTCCACGCTCGGGGGGCCTCTGCGGCGGGAATGAGCGTGGTGTTAATGATGAGTACTTGCAGCGGCATGCTGAAGCCGTAGGAGCGTCGCTCCTTGTCCTTCATCCGCTCGGGGAAGTCCGCATCACGCTTCGAGACGTAGGGCTGAAAGAGATCGGCCATCTGGATGAAGGACTCCTTGCTGGCGGCGAGCATGATGTCGCCCTGAGGCCTGGCAGCCTCGGCCTTCACCCGCGTGAAGAGTTGCCCCACCCCGGCAGAGATGATCTCGACCTTGATGTCCGGGTGCTGGCTGTTGAAGGCTTTGGCGAAGGCCTCTCCGAACTCTACGGTGTCGGCGTTGTAGATCACGACCCGGCCGACCGCAAGGCTCGTTGGTGCGCAGGTCAGTCCGGCGAGCAACAGG
Organism: candidate division NC10 bacterium RIFCSPLOWO2_12_FULL_66_18; assembly: GCA_001771285.1. GTDB lineage: Bacteria > Methylomirabilota > Methylomirabilia > Methylomirabilales > 2-02-FULL-66-22 > 2-02-FULL-66-22. The sequence continues at coordinate 7,421 of METI01000226.1, read as the reverse complement.
GTTGCGAGAGCGGCTGCGAAAGCGCTGCGTGGCCTCATGGCTTGCCTCCTCCCCTCAATGTGTGGGTCCGACGCCCCGCGCCTCACCTGTTCCCATGGGAAACGGCTGAGCGCCAAGATTCGGGGCGATCTGTGGGCTGGTCGGCGGGTATCATTTCGCAGAGCAACGCCGGTTGTCAAGGAAAGTGAGGTGGCTCTGGCACCAGCGGCATTTCAATTGCTCCCGGGGCCGGCCCAGGATAGGATGCACGCCCGAGGGGTCAGCCCACCGGACAGAGCCGCCTGCGAAAGGGGGAACGCATGAGCAAGCTGCCGACGCCGTACCAGGAGTTCGCCAGGAAGCACAAGGCGGTCTGGAAAGCCTACGACGAACTGGGGGCGGCGTGTCACCGGAGCGGTCCGCTTGCTCCCAAGGTCCGTGAACTGGTCAAGCTGGGCATGGCCGTAGGGGCGAGGATGGAGGGCGCCGTGCATGCCCACACGCGCCGGGCGCTGGAGGTGGGGGCCACGCCCGACGAGATCCGGCACGCGGTGCTCCTGGCGGTGACGACCCTTGGGTTCCCGACGACCATGGCCGTCCTCACCTGGGTGGAGGACATCCTGCGACCCAGGAAGGGCTCCAGGGCGCGGCGCCGCTAGCCACGGAGTCTGCCCGAAAGCCCTTGCCGCCCCCGGGCCAGGGCAGTAGACTAAAATTACTCCCTGGCGCACCGAGGTCGCACCATGCCGTTTCGAGCCGATCCCTCCAAGGAATACTATGCTATCCTCGGCCTGAAGGAAGACGCCTCGCCCGAGGAGACCAGGAAGGCCTATCGGAAGCTGGCCCTGCACTACCACCCCGACCGGAACCGCGGTGACGCCGGCGCAGAGGAACGCTTCAAGGCCATCAGCGAGGCCTACGCCGTCCTGATTGACCCGGAGAAGCGCCGGATGTACGACCTGTCTCGCCGCGTCGGCGTGGGGGCCGCTGCGGGGGGTCGAGCCGAGCCGGGGGTGTATTCCAGCCAGGAAGACATCCTCCGGGATCTCCTCCACAACCGGGACGCCGCCGCGATCTTCGAAGAGCTCACGCGCGAATTCCAGCGCATGGGCTTCCGCTTCGACGACGGGTTTGTCCGCCACGTCTTCTTCAGGGGTGGGGGGATCGTGTTCGGCGGGATCTTCATCGGCGGACCCTTGACCTGGGGCCGCAGGGCGGACCGCGAGTATCCCGGGTTCGGCCGGCGGATCGGGTCCTGGGGACCGTGGCTCCGGCGCACCGGCGAAGGCGAACGGCCCGGACTCTTCACGTGGCTCGGCCGCGCCCTGCAGGGCGTGATCAGCGGCCTCGGGCGGGCGGCCCGCTTCGCCCTGGGGGCGGGCGAGTGGGGTGAGGACATCCGCCATGACCTGCCCATCACGCCGGAGGAAGCTCGGCAGGGAATCAAGAAGCGGTTTCGCTTCACCCGGGGCACCGAGATCGAAGAGGTTGTCGTTACCGTCCCTCCGGGCGTCCGGCCGGGAACCCAGCTCCGCCTAAGAGGCAAGGGCCTCATCGGCAAGAGGGGCGAGCCGGGCGATCTGTATCTCCGAGTCACGCTTGCAGAATGACCAAATCCCAATGACCAATGACCAATTGCGGATGGTATTTCCGTGAAGCCCCTTGACGGCGCGCTGCGGGACCCATCGCACCGCCCGGGGCGGGCGAGGTGCGATGGGTGCCCCACCATCACTGGTCATGAGGCGTCAGTTCAGGGGCAGACCGGATGACCCGTGAAATCCGCAAGACCGTGTGCCCGCACGATTGCCCCGACACGTGCAGCATCCTCGCCACGGTCGAGGACGGGCGGGTCACCATCTGTGACGGGGATCCCGACCACGTCTTCACCCAGGGCGGCCTGTGCCACAAGGTGCATCGGTACGCGGAGCGGATCTACTCGCCGCTGCGGGTGCTCCATCCCATGCGGCGAGCGGGGGGCAAGGGCGAGGGCCGGTTCGTTCGCATCTCCTGGGACGAGGCGCTGGGGGAGGTCGCGGATCGCCTGCAGGCGATCGCCGCCGAATACGGGGGCGAGTCCGTCCTGCCCTTCTCCTACGGGGGGACGCTGGGGCTCATCCAGCGGAAGGCCGGCCACGCCTTCTTCCATCGCCTGGGCGCCTCCCGGCTGAAGCGGAACATCTGCGACACGGCGGCCGAGGAAGCCTGGCTGGCGACCTATGGGCTGAACGTCGGCACCGACATGGAGGGCATCGAGCACTCCGACCTCGTGATCCTCTGGGGCATCAACGCCGTCCACACCAACATCCACGGGATGCACTTCGTGAAACGGGCCCGGCACAACGGCGCCCGGCTGGTCGTCATTGATCCCTACCGGAACCGGACCGCCAGGATGGCGGACGTTCACCTGATGCCCCGACCCAGCACCGACGCCGCCCTGGCCCTGGGCATCGCCTGCGTCCTGATTCAAGAGGGGCGAATCGACCGGTCCTACATCGAAGCGAACACGTTCGGATTCGACGCCTACAAGCGGGAGGCCCTGCAGTACCCGCCGGAGCGGGCCGGGGAGATCACCGGCGTCCCCCCCGAGGCCATCCGGGCGCTGGCCCGCGAGTACGGCCGGGCCCGGGCGCCCTTCATCCGGGTGGGAAACGGCCTCCAGCGGCACACGAACGGCGGCCAGGCCATTCGCGCCATTATCTGCCTGCCCGGTCTGGTTGGCGCCTTCGCGCGGCCAGGGGGTGGCGCCCTCTGGGAGACCTTCGGCGCGTTCCCCGTGAACTTCGCGGCCATCGAGGGGGAGGACCTGCAACCGCACCCGACGCGCGAGGTCAACATGGTGCAGTTGGGGGACACGCTCCTCACGCTGGACCGGCCACCCGTCAAGGCCCTCTTCGTGTACCAGGCCAACCCCGCGGCCAACGTGCCGGACCAGAGCAAGGTCGTGGCCGGATTGCGCCGGGAAGATCTCTTCACCGTCGTCCACGAGCAGATCCACACGGACACGGTGGATTACGCCGACATCGTCCTGCCCGCGACGACCAGCTTCGAGCACGCGGACCTGTACCGGAGCTACGGCCACTATCACCTGCAGTTCGCCCATCCCGCCATCCCGCCCCTGGGCGAGGCCCGGTCCAACCTCCAGCTCTTCCAGGCGCTGGCCGAGCGCATGGGATTCACCGAGCCGATCTTCAAGAGGACGACCGAGGAGCTGGTCCGGGACCTCCTGGCGGTGGATCACCCCTATCTCGCTGGCATCACCTATGACCGGGTGGTCTCGGGCGATCCGATCCGGGTGAACTTCCCCCGGGTCGGCGATCCCTTCGCCGCCGGCTTCGGCACCCCGTCGGGAAAGCTGGAGTTCGTCTCCCAGCGCCTGGCGGACCGCGGTCTGCCCGCCGTGCCGGGCTACGTCCCGGCCATCGAGGGCCATGAGCGGAAGACGCCGGAGTATCCCCTTCAGCTCATGACGCCGCCGTCCAAGGATTTCCTCAACACCAGCTTCGGATCGGTGGAGCGGATGGTGCGATCCGAGGGAAAGCCACGGCTCAAGATCAATCCGGCCGATGCGAAGCCGCGGGAGATCGCGCACGACGCGTTGGTGCGGGTCTCTAACAGACGGGGCGACTGCCTTCTGTACGCCGAAGTCACAGAGGATGTGCCGCCCGGCGTCCTGGTCGCCGAATCCATCTGGTGGACGAAGCACCATCCGGGCGGCAAGGGGATCAACCAGCTCACCTCGCAGCGGTTGACCGATCTGGGCGAGTGCAGCACCTTGCACGAGAATCTCGTCAACGTCGCCGTCGTCGGGTGACCCTCACCTCTGTCCTCTCCCTCCCACCAGGGAGAGGAAGGCGCCTTCCGGACTCTCGCCTGGGTACCCCCTGTGTGGGGGAGAGGGGGCGGGTGGGGGATTCTGAGTTTCGAGGAAGACGCAGTCAAGAATCCGAAGGGAGGGGAGGATGCCACAGGAGCGCTTGACGATCCGGGTGGGCGGGCTGCACCTCGCGGCGGTCCTCCATCTTCCGGAGGGGGGTCGGCGCCCCTGGCCCTGCGTGGTCGCGGCGCACGGCCTCTTGAGTTCCAAGGACAGCGACAAGTATATCCAGATCGGCGAGGAGTTCAGCCAGGCGGGATTCGCCGTCTGCCGCTTCGACTTCCGAGGCTGCGGGGACAGCGAGGGAAACCTGGCGGAAACGACAGTGGCCCAGCGCGTCGCCGACCTCCGGGCGGTGGTGGAGCGGATGCGCGCGCACCCCGCCCTGAGTGGGCGGGTGGCCCTCGTGGGGAGCAGCCTGGGTGGGTACGTGGCGCTCTTCGTGGCCAACCAGGATTTCAAGGTCAAGGCGGTGGCCGCCTGGGCGACACCGGCAAACCTGGACGATCTGGCCGAGCGGCCGGATGCGGTGCGCGCGCAGGGGCTGGGCGACACCTTCATCGCCGAGCTGAAGATGGGGCGATACCTCCGGGCCCCGGTGGGGACACGGTACTGCCTGATCATCCACGGGGATCAAGATGAACTGGTTCCCCTGGAGCATGCCCGGCACCTGTACGAGGCAGCCCTGAACCCCAGGCAACTGGAGATCATTCCCGGGGGGAACCACCAGCTCACGGACGCGGCCCACCGGGGCGAGGCGGTCCGGCTGAGCCTGAACTGGATCGGGCGGTATCTGTGAAAAAGCAGGGGTCAGGGGTCAGGGGCCAGATCCTCCCCAACCCCTAGCCCCCGACCCCCAACCCCCGCATGAGTGGCTGATGGCGAACGGCTGAGAGCTGTCGTGATCCGATGCCACCCTTCGCACTATTCGCGGTGACTGTAATCCCGCTCCAGACAGAGCCGAGGGGACGACGATGAGTGTCTTCACCGCATTCGAGGCGGTAGCAGCACGCCAGCCGGATCGGCTGGCCCTCCAGATCAAGGAGACCACGGGCTATCGCCGCCTGACCTACGGCGTGGCGGCGAGGCAGGCCCGGACGCTGGCCGCGGCGCTCCTTCGGGCCGGGGTGGTACCGGGGGATCGCATCGCCCTGGTCAGCGAGAACCGTCCGGAGTGGACGGTGGCCTACTTCGCCGTGACGGCCGCGGGAGCCACCGCTGTGCCCCTGGACGTGCAGCTCAGCGATGCCGAGGTCGCCAATGTCCTCAGGCACGCGGGATGCCGGATGGCTATCGCCTCGGGGAAGCAGGCGCCTCGCCTGCTCGGCGTGGATGCCGGAGGGCCTGTGCCACTCCGCGTGGTGGACCTGGATACCGAGGTGTCGGGGGGGCGGACCCTCTCGTTTCAGGCGATCGTGCGGGAGAGCGGTGAGCCTGCGGCGTTTCCCCTCCCGGACGTGAAGGAGGATGTCCTGGCATCAATCCTCTACACCTCGGGCACCACCGGCACGCCGAAAGGCGTGATGCTCAGCCACAGCAACTTCCTGGCCAATGCCAGGAGCATCCTGGACTTCGGCCTGGTGAATGCCGAGGACAACCTCTTGGCCCTGCTTCCGCTGCACCACGCCTTCCCATTCATGGTACAGCTCATCCTCCTCTACTCGGGGGCCCACCTGACGTTCCTCGCGTCGCTGAAAGCGCCGGACCTTTTGGCCTGCATGCAGGAGACGGGCGTGACCCTCCTGGTGGGCGTGCCGCAGCTCTTCTACATGCTGCACAAGGGCATCTTCGACGAGATCGGCCGGCGGCCGCTTCCCCTTCGGTTCCTGATGCAGCGGCTGCTCCGGCTTTCGGGGGCCCTTCGCCCCCTGGGGATCAACCTGGGCCGGATCGTCTTCGCGCCGGTCCATCGAAAGTTCGGGGGGCGCATCCACTTCATGGCCAGCGGCGGCGCCCGCCTGGACCCGGTCATCGCCCGGGATTTTCTGGCCCTGGGGTTCAGGATGACCGAGGGCTACGGCCTCACCGAGACCGCGCCGGTGGTGTGCTTCAACCCGCTGGGCCGGATGCGCCCCGGTTCCGTCGGGGTCCCGCTGCCCGGCGTCGAGGTGAAGATCCTCAAGCCGGATGCCGAGGGCGTGGGAGAGATCGCCATCCGGGGCCCGAACGTCATGCAGGGCTACTACCAGAATTCCGCGGCCACGGCCGAGGTGATGCGGGACGGGTGGTTCCTGTCGGGCGATCTGGGGGTCCTCAGCGCCGACGGCTACCTCACCATCACGGGTCGGGCCAAAGAAGTGATTGTCCTCAGCTCCGGCAAGAACATCTATCCGGAAGAGGTAGAAGAGCCGTACCTGAAAAGTCCCTACATCGAGGAAATCTGCCTCATCCCCCAGGCCAGCGACCGGGCCGGAGCGGCCGTGGAAGGGCTCCTGGCCCTGGTGCTGCCGGACCTCGACTATTTCCGGGCCCAGGGCATGACCAACGTCTTCGAGACCATCCGCTGGGACATGGAGAACGTGGGGCGGGACCTCCCCCCGTACAAGCGACCCACGGGCCTCGTGATCGTCAAGGAGGGATTCCCGCGGACGCGCCTGGGCAAGATCCAGCGGCACCTGGTCCAGCAGCAGTTCCAGGCAGAGCGGGCGAGAGAGGCGGGACCGACGGAGGCGCCGCCGCCGGAGGCGGAGGCCGCCCTCTTGGGGGACGAGGTGGGTCGCCGAGTCCTGGGGTATCTCCGGGAGGCAACGCAGAAGCCGGCCGTGCGACTGGACGACAACCTCGAGCTGGATCTGGGCATGGACTCCCTGGCGCGCGTGGAGATGCTGGTCGCGCTTGAGGGGATGTTCGACGTGAAGATCCCCGACGAGGCGGCGGCGGAATGCTTCACGGTGCGAGAAGTGATCGAGCGCCTGCAGACGCTCCGGGGCGTGCCGGTGGGCCCGCCGGGCCCATCCCGGCGGCGGGGCTGGGGAGAGATTCTGACGGGATCGACGCCGGCCGAGACGCAGGCCATGGTCGAGGCCAGCAGCCGGCCGTCGGCCAGCGTCATCACCGCCATCTCGCGCGGGATGTGCGCCGCGCTGTTCCGGAGCGTCTACCGCCTGCGGGTGGAGGGGCTCCAGCACGTTCCAAGTCATGGCCCGCTGATTCTCGTGGCCAACCACTGCAGCTTCTTCGACGCGTTCATTGTGGCCGCCGCGCTGCCGTCCCGCACCTCCCAGCAGGTCTTCTACCTGGGATTCGAGTGGTTTTTCCGCCATCCGCTCCTGGCCAGATGGGGGCGGGGTGTCCGCGTGATCCCGGTGGACATGGACACCTACCTGGTCCGGGCGCTGCAGGCGTCGGCCGTCGTCCTGCAACAGGGGAGGATCCTCTGCGTGTTCCCCGAGGGGGAGCGGTCGGTGGACGGCCGGGTCCGGCCATTCCGGAAGGGGGTCGGCATCCTGGTCAAGGAGTTGAAAGTCCCCGTGCTGCCCGCCTATATCTCCGGATCCTTCGAGACCTGGCCCCGCGGCCAGTCGCTGCCAAGAATCCACCGGATCGGCGTACGATTCGGCCCGGTGGC
>METI01000225.1:8513-23319 GCA_001771285.1 candidate division NC10 bacterium RIFCSPLOWO2_12_FULL_66_18 | reverse complement strand
AGCGATTGCACAGGGATGCTACATGGGCGTTGGTGGAATGTCAAACGCAAGGGGATCGGCCACCTAAAGGCGGACGTTGCATTACAAGTCATATTGTATGGGGGACGGTATGGGGGACGTCCTTGACCAAGCAAACTTACTAATGCTCGGCGTCTGGCGGCGGCCTGCGCGACCCCCACCCCGGAGCGGCCCGGCGGGTTGGACGGGTGGCCGGTGCCAGCCACCCGCGTCATTCCCCCTCGTCGCGAACGTCCCTCGCTCCGGGGGAGCGCCCTGCGCGTCCGGCGGTCGGTCCTCGCCCGGGGCGTGCTCCCCGCCGCGGTGGCTCCGGTGCCGGGCACAGGCGCACCCGCCACCGACACGAGCCTCCGCCCAGGGGCGACGGAGCAGGTGTAGTTAGTCAAGAACGTCCCCCTCTCCGTCCGTCCCCCTCTCCGTCCCCATCTCATGGAGGTGGGGAGTCGGCGGCTCGTGTATTGCCATGTCACGGGACATCCGACGGCCGCCTGGACCCTCCAGCAATTCCTGCAAGTCTTCGCGGAGGAGCATCCCTACCGATTCGTCCTTCACGATCGGGATAGCATCTACTCGCGATGGCTGGAGGCGGCGCTCGAGGCAATAGGGTGCGAGATCTCCGGACTCCGTTCCAGGCCCCTCAGGCCAACGAGGTCTGCGAGAGGCTCATCGGGACCCTGCGCCAGGAGTGTCTGGACTTCCTGATCCCGTTGACCGAGGCACACCTGCGGCGGATTCTCAAAGAGTGGGGCGCCACTACAACCGGGGCCGCCCACACAGCCTTGGGCGTCCCCGAGCCCCCTCCCGGCCTGCCAGTGCCTCCGCTCCTCGGGAAACGGTTGCCGCCTCAGTCCCGCGTCGCGCGATCGGTTCTGGGTGGCCTGCATCAGGAATATGGGCTGGAGAGGGCGGTGGCGTGACAATGGCGAGAATTCTTGCGCAGCACAAGGAATCCTCCAGCGGGAGTAGAGCTCTTGGCTCAATCCATCATCCCTGTCCTATCAAATATTGTAGGATTCTATAGTCATAAAAAGTATTGACAGATAGGCTTATTAAGTATACACAGATAGGCCAATGAAGCGCATGCTGTCCTTCTTCCACCCGTACCCGAAATACCTCCAGATCGCCGACATTCTGCGGAACCGCATTCTCACGCAGATGCAGCCAGGGGACCGTCTCCCGCCAGAGGTCAACCTCAGTGTCGACTTCGGCGTTAGCAGGGAGACAATCCGCCAGGCGCTGGAGCCGCTGGAAAAGGAAGGTCTCATCTCGCGGACACGGGGCCGGGGCAGCTTTGTTGCCAAGCGTCCGGAGTCTCGGCAGACGAAGAAGCTCACTGGAATGGTCGAGGACTTCAAGGCCCTCCGACTGAAGACCCACGCCAAGCTGCTCCAGAAAGAGATCGTGAAGGCCGATGAGGAGGTGAGTCGTTACCTGAAGGTGGAGAAGGATGTGTTGATCGTGCGCATCGATCGTCTCCGGTTCCTGGACGAGAAGCCCCTTACATACCATGTGGCCTTCCTCCCCGCGGACATAGGCCATCGGGTGCTCCAAGAGGATCTGGAGTTCACCTCCATCGTTGACGTGCTGGCGAACAAGTTCCGGTTTGCGTTCGAGGAGGACCAGCAGATCGTCGAGGCAGAGACGGCAGACGTGAGGCTCGCCGAGCACCTGGGTGTGTCCATCGGATCACCGCTCTTGCTGATGCGCCGGGTCTACATCACCGAGGGAGAACGGCCTATTGCCTACTTCAAGTCGTACTACCGGGCGGATCGGTACATGTACACCGTGAAATTGCGGCAACCTGACGCGGCCAGGCGCATGGGTGAGCGGTCCAAGAGGAGAACGCGCGCCTCGCGGCCGCTGTAGGTAGCAGGAAGTGGGTGGTCAACTCTAGGAGAGCGCGTCGAGGCGATTCATACACGGAGGTGTGCCAGGCGTCTGAGTGAAAGGACATAGCAGTCGCGAATCCTGCAGAAGACGAGTGAGGGAATGGAGGAACCGCATCATGGCGAAACCGAAGCTCAACCTAGTTGCAGTCGGAGATGTCCATCCAAACCGGGAAGATCCGAGGACGTTATTCCGGCTGGTCGCGGACGTGCTCAAGCAGGGAGATATCACCTGCTGCCAGTTGGAATGCACTATATCGGACAAGGGGACCGTCCGCACCGACGTCCGGAATCCTACGCATCGGGTCCCTGCGAAGAACATCGAGGCGTTGGTTGCAGGAGGCTTCAGCCTCGTCACCTTTGCAGGGAACAACAACCTGGACTATGGGCTGAACGCGTTCTTCGACACCCTCGAGTGCCTGGATAAGGTCGGCATCAGGACGGTAGGTGCCGGGAAGAATCTTGAGGAGGCTAGGCGACCCGTTGTCCTGGAGAGAAATGGTGTCCGGGTCGCATTCGTCAATGCCTGTTCGATCCTGCGGGACGGGTATGAGGCCACGCCACATCGGCCAGGAATCGCCCCGTTGCGCGTGAGGACCTTCTATGAGCCACTGGAGAATATCTACGAACAACCCGGGACGCCCGCCCGTACCTGGACGGTCGCCGATGTTGACGACCTCGAGGAGGTGTGCAACACCATCCGCGCCGCGAAGCGCGAGGCGCACGTGGTGGTCGCCAGCTTCCACTGGGGAATCCACTTCACCTACGACTTGGCCATGTACCAGCCGGATGTGGCGTATGCGGCCATCGATGCCGGCGCCGATTTGGTCCTGGGAACGCACCCGCATTGCCTCCAGGCCATCGACGTCTACAAGGGCAAGGCCATCTTCTACAGTCTGAGCAACTTCGCGTTCGAAATGCCCGAGGGGGCCGCGAAGGTAGGGGTAGGCCAGTACCTGTCGTTCTACGGGATTCCTCTCGATCGGGAGGTGCCAACCCATCCTCACCCGAGTCACTGTCGGTGCGCCATCATCCTCAAGGTTCGGATGTCGGAAGAGGGGGTCGAGCGGGTGGCATTCGTACCCACCCTCTTCAATCTCCAAGCCCTTCCCGAGATCCAGAAACCGGGGACGCCAGGTTACAATGAAATCAAGGCATTGATCGAAGGACTATCGAATCCCCTGGGCACCATCATTGTCGAAGAGAACGGGGAGCTGGTCGTGCAGCCCGAGAAACGGCAGGTGGTCGACACGCGGCGGCTCCTCCTGCACCGGCGCATTTCCTATCCGTCTCTGCGGGAACTCGCCACGGAGCCTGTTTAGGTGATTAACCACTGCCAAGAGACCTCAAGTCCACGAATAAAAGGGGTGAAACCATGAGCCCGCTGGCGAGTGGGCGCCTGTGGATCGCCGACGGGCTTCTCGTGACACCCACCAATCATGACGTGCGCGTCGAGTACGGCTCAATCCTGGTGGAGGGAAGCCGCATCGCCCACATTGCGCCTCGAGGCTCTCCCGCGCCCCCCGAGGCACACGTACTCGATGCGGCCGAAATGATCGTTATCCCCGGCCTCGTGAACGCCCACATCCACTCGCATGGGGTCCTCAGTAAGTGGGTAGTGGATACTCTCCCGCTGGAAATGTGGTCCCCGTACGTTGCTGCTGGCCGCATTGGCATGACGCCTGAGGAGGCTCGGTTGGCTGCGCTTCTCGCGGGCATCGAATGCCTGCGCAGTGGTGTGACCACCGTGCTCGACCACCCTGTCTATGACATGACGCTCTTCGACGCGGCGGCCCAGGCGTATCTCGACCTCGGCATCCGGGCCGCGATGGCTCCCAGCGTCATGGATCGGCCATACTTCGAGACTATCCCGCAGTCGCAGCACGCGGTCCCGGACGATTTGAAGCGAAGTCTTTGGGCCAAGCCTCAGCCGTCGGTCCAAAGTCTCCTGGACCTCACCAGCCACTGCATCAAACGGTGGCAGGGGGTCGGGGACCGGCTGTCGATCCTGATAGGTCCCTCTGCGCCGCAGCGGTGCTCGACTGAGATGCTCACGGGTCTTGGACAGCTGGCTTGCGAGTACAGGGTTGGCCTGCATACTCACCTGCTCGAAACGAGAGCGCAGGCACTGCTGGCGCGGCGTCTCTATGGGATGCCGATAACCACCTACTTGAAGAAACTCGGCCTCCTCACGCGTATGGTATCTGTCGCCCATGCGGTATGGGTCGGCGATGAAGAGATCCGCGACCTTGCTGAGAGCGGGACGACGGTGGTTCATAACCCCCTGAGCAACCTCACCTTGGGGAGTGGGATCATGCCGCTCCTGAGGTTGCGCGAGGCAGGAATCCGCTTCGCCCTTGGCACCGACAGTCCCAACTCTGGCGGGCACCATGCCCTCTTTGAGTCCATGCGGCTGGCAACGGCTCTCCCGCGGGCGTTAGAGTCCGACCCGGATGCCTGGGTGAGTCCGGAGGAAACGTTCGGGTATGCCACCCTCGGGGGGGCACGTGCCCTGGGGCTGGAGGATCGGATCGGTTCCATCGAGATAGGCAAGGAGGCGGATCTTGTCCTGCTGAGACGGCGGAGCACCTCGCTCACCCCTCTGAATCACGCCATCCGCCAACTCGTATTCTGCGAGGTGGGGGATTCGGTGGATACGGTTCTCGTCGGAGGGCGGATCATCGTACGAGGGCGACGACTCGAGACTGTGGATGAGGACGCCATCCTCGCGGAAGCACAACGGGCCGCGGAGAAGCTCGTCGCCCGTAATCATCCGAACCTCGAATGGGCTCGCAAGCAGGAGGTGTACACGAGGGCGGCTCATTCAGCCACCCGAGAACTCGCGAAGCCCGAGCCGCTGTGGCTGCGGCGGCGGCTGCATTGAGCGGACTCATTTCGACGCCAGAGATGATATAAGCATGCACGGTGGGATTGGTGTGAACACACGCCTGGCGTTATTCGTACCCTTGGGAGGGAATCAGCGATGGCTAGTCCTCAACCTACCGTGGTTCGTAATGTCGACGAGGCGAAGCTAGTCAACTTGATCAGGCAGATGGTCAGGATCCCAAGTCCCCGACTGCAGGAAACTGCCTTAGCCCGCTATCTGGCGGCGTATATGGAGGGCATGGGCCTCGAGGTTCACCGGCAAGAGGTGAAGGTGGACAATGCCGCGACGGAACAGGCATACGGGGTCCTTCGCGGGAAAGGTGGCGGTCCCAGCCTTCTCCTCTGCGGGCACCTCGACACCGCCGTCTGGGAAAGCGATGTCTATCGGCCAGACCTCTGGACGGTCGAGCCGTACGCCGCCGAGGTCCGGGACGGCAAAATATACGGCAATGGAACTGTGAACATGAAAGCCGGGATCGGGGCGGCACTGGCGGCCATTGAGGCCGTTCAACGGACTGGGGTCTCCCTTACCGGGGATGTAATGCTCGCGGGGGTGGCGGTCGAAACCACGGGTGGCATTGGGGCCCAGCAACTGATGGAGTCGGGACTCCGGACGACCTACGGCATTGTCGTCGAGCCCAGCGATTTCCACATCATCAATACTATGGTCGTCGCCGTACGTGCCCTGATCCGGGTGGAGGGCAAAGCCAAGCACGCGGGCTCCCATTCGAAGGTTGTAGATCCCCTGGAGAAGCTGACGAAAATCTTGCGGGCTCTGGGACCGCAGCACGAACAGGTCCCAATGCGGGGGTGGCTCACCTATGATTCCAACCCCGATCTTCCTGGGTATCCACGGCTTCGGGTGGTGAACGCCCGAATGCAGGCGGACTTCGCCGAAGCGATCGTCGACATCCGGACCGTCCCAGGCCAGAGCGAGACGTCCGTAACACATGACCTCCGGAAGCTCATCGATGCTCTTTCCCGTGAGGACCCCGACCTCAAAGGAACCGTCCAAGTGCCACCTAATCCGGGGTTCGGACCGCGGCCGCACACCGCGAAGGTCAGCACCGATGCCAAGATTATCCAGACTCTCAGTTCGGCTCACCAGGTCGTGTTCGGCACCCCCGCCAAGATCGGGCCGGAGGCCCGGTTGGGCTTTGCCGATGACTCTGCGCACTTCCGTGCTGCAGGGATAGAAGCAGTCACCTACGGTCCCGGTCTGGAGGAGCCGTGGCCGATGGTCGACGAGGCTATGCGTATCGCCGACATCCTACAGGCGGCCAAGGTTCTTGCCGTGACCATCCAGCGGGTATGCGGAGGGAGCTAGCGCTCGATATGGCGCCCGAGCACGTTGGCCTGATCACCCTGGGAGGGACCATCGCCACCACCAAACAGAGTGCGCCTTTCCCATGCCTGGATGGAAGGGCACTATTGGAGCGCGCTGGCCTATCGCGGGAAGAGGTAACCATCGAGGATCTCCGACTGTTGCGGGGATCCCGCTTGGATATGAAGGACCTCACCGCAGTGATCCAGGCGGTTCGCCGCATGATAGCAGACCGCACGATCGCTGCGGTGGTAATCACCACCGGAACCGCGACACTCGAAGAACTTGCGTTTCTGCTTGTGGTCACGGTCCCCGCAGCCAAACCCGTGGTCGTGACTGGCGCCGCCCGCCTTGTCGATGACGATTCCTGGGACGGCGCCAGGAATCTTTGCGATGCCTTCACGATGACCCGCCAGCCCATCCCAGACCTTCGTGGGGTGACCATTGCCTTTGGGGGCAATCTGCACAGCCCCCTCTTGGCGCGGAAGGCAGTTCACGGGAGCCGACTCATAATTGAGTCCCCACCGTTAGGTCCGATGGGTAGTATCGACAAGGGTGCAGTTGAGCTGCGGTACGCCCCCATTAGGCTGCGGTATAGGTCCGATCAGTCACCCATCCGTCGAGGTGTTGTGATCTGGACAGTTGGGCTGGCGGACTCGGGGGATCTACTCGCCCTCTTGAGGCAGGGCATAGACGGGATCGTACTTGTGGGATTCCCGGGCTTGGAGCTTGGCCTCCCTGAGCCGGTTCTGGCGCTGGCCCGCGAACTCTTGGATCGAGAAAAACTGGTCGCGTACGCCAGTCGGTGCGGGGAGCTTTGTTCTGCCGCGGTGCTTCGAGAAGAGCCAAGACTCTTGGTCTCGGCGCATCTCACGCCGACGAAGTTGCGGCTGTTAATTATGACAGCGCACGGACGTGCAGACTTTCGCCGCGAGCTGCAAGAAGCACTCAAGCAGGTGGATGAGGACGTCAAGCGTCTCAGAGGGGAATAGCCAGAGTGGAAGAGTAGATGTCGGTATGGCAAAGATCACCACATCTGCTGCATCTCAAGGAGGGGTAAGATGAAAAAAGCGCTTCTTCGCCGTCTCGGCCTGTGCCTCGGGGGAGCCGTCCTTGTGGCCTTGGCGTTTGCCGGGGAGGTCATTGCGCAGCAGCCCCGGCGCGGTGGAACGGTTGTGGCCGTGATTGATACCGATCCCCCAAGCCTGAATGTAGCTATCACCAATGGTGCGACGGAGAATCGGGTAGCGGGGACGATCTTCAGCGGCCTCATTTGGATTGACCTGAAGTGGCAGCCCCAACCCTACTTGGCAGAGTCGTGGACGGTGACTCCGGACAGCCGGACCTATACCTTTCGGCTGAGACGGAACGTGAAATGGCATGACGGCAAGCCATTTACCTCGGCTGACGTCAAGTTCACCTTCGACGAGATCCTCGCCAAATATCATCCCACTTCCAAGGCCGCCTTCGCCCATGTGAGCAGTGTAGAGACCCCCGATCTGTACACGGTAGTCGTCCGGATGAAAGAACCATTCGCCCCGTTCCTCCCGCTCCTGAGCGTCTGGTCTGCACCGATCCTGCCCAAGCATCTCTACGAGGGTACGGATATCTTCAAGAATCCCTACAACCTGCGCCCGGTTGGCACCGGACCGTTCAAGTTCCAGGATTGGAGTCGGGGTGATCGAATCGTCGTTGTGCGGAATGACGATTACTTCGAGCCCGGCCAGCCCTACCTGGATAAGATCATCTTCAAGATGATCCCGGATGTGCACGCCCGGGCGATCGCCTTGGAGACCGGTCAGGTCGACTATATCCAGGACTATTTCTTTGGGAAAGACGCCTACCCCCGACTTTCTCGGCTCAAGGACCTCGTCTTCCAGCCCGATGGCGACGTTCCGGGAAATGAGCTGTTGGTTTTCAACGTGCGCAAGCCACCCCTTTCGGAGCGTAAGGTCCGGCAAGCTATCGCCTATGCCATCGACCGCCGTCTCATCATCGAACGCGTTCACGCCGGCCTAGGGGCCCCGGCTCGGAGTGCCATCGATAGCCGACTGAGCTGGGCCTACAATCCGCAGGTCGATTACCAGAAGCAGTATGCGTATGACCCGGCCAAGGCCAACGCGTTGCTGGACGAGGCGGGCTTTCCTCGCAAGGCGGACGGCTCACGCTTCACCCTCCGGGTAACCTTTGATATCCGGCGCGCCGGGTTCCTACCGATCGCGGAGATCTTTCGTGATCAGCTGCGCGCCGTGGGCATCCAGCTCCAACTGGAGGGAGTGGAGCGAAGCGTCATGGTCGACAAGGTCTACATAAACTGGGACTTCGATATGACCATCCAAAACCTGACCACGGGCGGCGACCCGGCAATCGGCATCCAGCGCATCTATATCTGCAAGGACGTCCGCAAGGCTCCCTTCGTGAATGCCTCAGGGTACTGCAATAAGGAGGTGGACGACCTGTTTGAAAAAGGAGCTAGTCTCACTACCCTCACCGGGCGGGCCGAAGCGTACAAGAAGGTGCAGGTCATCCTGGCCAGCGACCTCCCCAGCCTGGTACTAACCGAGCAGGGGATCTTGGACGTGGCCAGGGATAGGGTCAAGGGGATGTGGCAGAGCCGCCTGGCCTACTCCTTCTGGTCCCCGGTCTGGGTGGCCAAAGATTAGAGTGGAGCAGGGTCCGCGTGTGTCCATGAATGGAGGCTCGTCTGGGCCGTTACATTCTCTATCGGTTAGCTCAGGTCATCCCATTGGTCTTCGGGGTCATTGTCGTCACTTTCCTGATCATCCACCTGGCCCCCGGGGATCCCGTGCTGGCCCTAGTCGGGAACTTCCCTGCCCCCGAGGAGTACGTGACGCGGCTCCGGCAAGATCTCGGCTTGGACAAGTCTCTCCCAGTTCAACTCCTCCACTACCTTAGGAAAGTCGCGCAAGGAGACTTAGGGTACTCCTTCGCCCAGAGACGCCCCGTCCTCAACATCATCTTTGAGCGGATGGGAGCGACGCTCCTCCTTGCGGGCACGGCCTGGCTGCTTGCGGCTGTGCTCGGCGTTGCTATGGGCATCCTTTCCTCTCTGCGGCAGTACTCCCTCGTGGATCACGCGACGACTGTCGCGGCGCTCATCGGATTTTCTGTGCCTGTCTTCTGGCTCGGGCAGCTTCTGATGTTGATTTTCTCGGTCGGTCTGGGTTGGCTCCCCCCCCAGGGGATGCAGTCCATCCGCGAGGAGTACACAGGGCTGCGCTACTACCTGGATATCGGTGCCCACCTCATCTTGCCCGCCCTGGCCCTCTCGACACGCTTCCTCGCCATCAATGCCAGGCTAACCCGGTCGAGCATGCTGGACGCCCTCGGCCGGGAGTTCATCACGACCGCCCGTGCGAAGGGGTTGCCCGAACTCCGGGTCATCCTCCACCACGGCTTGCGGAATGCCCTCCTTCCGGTCGTGACCGTCATGGGTCTCAACGTCGGCTTCCTATTCGCGGGTTCTGCCCTAGTCGAGACCGTCTTCGGCTGGCCAGGGGTCGGCAGATTGCTCTTTGATTCGATCTCCACACGGGATTATCCCATTCTTCTCGGGATCTTCGTCGTCGTTGCCCTGGCGGTCATCATCGCCAACCTCTTGACGGACTTGGCCTATGCTGTTCTCGACCCGCGCATCCGTTACAAGTGATACCCCGCAGGGGGGACAGCTGGCGGGGGCCGAGGATCCAGGCATCCACGAGAAAGGAGGCTGGGGTACGGATCGGGCGGTAGGGCGCAGACTGCGAGTATTCTGGCGCAGGTTCTCCAGAAGCAGGAGCGCGGTCCTGGGTCTGGGGGTGGTGTTTTTTTTCACCCTGGTCACCCTGGTGGCTACCTGGGTCGCGCCCCATGATCCCACCGCCTTGATCGCGCAGCCCTTCATTTCCCCCGGACCACGCTATCCGTTAGGCACTGACAACCTCGGCCGGGATGTCCTAAGTGGAGTCGTGTATGGTGCCCGCGTCTCCCTAGCCGTCGGCTTCCTGGCCGCCGCCACCTCCACCCTCATCGGCGTGATCGTCGGTGCCATTTCCGGCTACCTAGGCGGAGTGACCGATGCCCTCTTAATGCGATTGACCGAGCTCTTCCAGGTACTACCTCGCTTCTTTCTCGCCCTGCTGGTCGTGGCGCTCGCCGGACCCGGCATCGGGAAGATTGTCTTCGTGATCGCGATTCTGAGTTGGCCGCCAATGGCCCGCCTGGTCAGGGCTGAATTCCTGTCATTGCGGGAGCGAGAGTTTGTCGAAGCGGCCCGGGCCCTAGGGGTTGCGACCCCGACGATCATCTTCAGGGACATCCTGCCCAACGCGTTACCGTCTGTCATCGTGGCTGGCTCTCTCGATATAGCCCAGGCCATACTGTTGGAGGCGGGGCTGAGCTTTTTTGGACTCGGCGATCCTAATCTGACCAGCTGGGGGGGGATGCTCAACAACGCCCTCGCGTTCCTCCGGACTGCTTGGTGGATGCCGACCTTCCCCGGGCTAGGCATCTTCCTTACTGTCCTGGGATTCAACCTCCTCGGAGATGGTCTGAATGATGCCCTCAACCCACGTCTGCGATCACGTTAATAAACACCATTGTGGTGGGCAAAAACTCCGTCCGCCCCTCCCTTGTCCTGTTAACCTCCCCTGTTAGCGTCCGAATCTACAGCCTGTTCACTTGCAGCCTGCAGCAGGGGAGTCCTGTCACGGATGCGACTATAATACGGGACTACGTAGCGCGGTTATCGCGGTTATTTCCAAGGAGGCCGGCGGGGTCCTCCGGAACCAGTAGCATGAGAAGGGGAACGTAGGCTCCTTCGTCACCCTATGCCCACGCAAGGGCAGCGGGGATTGGGCGCGGCGCGGCGTACCGCGATTACCGAGACCGGACCCTCTCCCTCAAATGCCCGAGGAGGACCTGATCCGGCGCGCGCGGGTCCGCCTCCGCCCCCACCGGGGCGCGCTGGGCTTCGTCGTTCTCGACGTCCTTGCCCTTGCCAGCGAGCCCATCCTGTTCTTCGATGCTGCCTGCCCGCTTGCCTGCTCGCTCCTCCTCGCGATGAACAACCGTGTCTTGGGCACGGTCGGAAGCCTCCCCACCCGATCTTGCGATCGGGAAATGGAAAGTGACAAGAGCGGCCGGGTGCCCTTCTATGGTTCACAATGAGCGATCATTGAACGGCTGGCGCCTGGGGTGAACGCTTTTGAAGCACGAGCAATTCTCCAGCCGTCACCCGGGCCAAGTCAGCGTCCATTGGCACGTAAGAGTAGTGCGGAACATCTGTTTCTGCCACGAACAGGGCCGTCCCACACCGTACGTCATCAACGTAAACATTAACGAAGTAAAACCCTGGCTCAGGCACTAGAACGATGAGGTCGCCGTGAACGGGCGATACTATGCAACTCGAACTCGATGTAATGGTCGCCGTCGTTATCGTTGAGGTTCTTCGGGAAGCCGCGTTCACGAGATCGACTTTGAGGCGATGCTCGCCTCTAGATAACCTGAATGCGCTGGCAAGAAAGACACTCAGCGGGAGTGGGTAATTCTTCCAGTAAACCACCATAATCTGGCCACTAAACCTCAACAAGGTTTCCTCATCTCTGCAGCTCTGGCACAGTGACAAATAGACAAGGAAGGATTCTCCCGTTTCCTCAATCTGCGGGTCCGTACAAGCTCGCTGTTCCCGCAATAACCTTCCGATCACCCGGCGCCCGAAGGCGCTCTGAGGCTCGTTGGGAACGGGGGTTTCGATCACCTGGCCGAAGTACAGTGCCCGTCGCGCGAGGAGCTGATCCTCTACATGCAGTTCCAGAAAGACCACCCCGGGCCGTTCGAGGTTAAGTTCGCACCCTCTGAGAAACTCATGCTCTTCCGGAAGGTGTTCGATGTGAAGTGTAGACTCGGTGACAATTGGTTGTGCTCCCTCCTTGTAGACGCTGAGGCGGACTCCGTGATCACCCGGCGATCCCCATAGGCCGAACGCTACCGGGATGTTAAAGGTCAATGGATAGACGGCTGAACCGAGGGATGAGAATACCCCTCTGAATTCAATGCTGCCGACATCTGACTCAACTTGAAGACAGGTGAGGAAGTAGGCTAAGTGAAAGTGTGGCTTGGCCGAGTGCGGATCGGGGCTCTTGAAGTCCTGCACGCGGACGGCACTGGGGCCTCGGGTAAGCAATACTGCGGGCTCCAATAACGGGACTTCCCGGTTTCCTGTCAAATCACGCTGAGTCCAGCGACCTGCTCGCGCTTCTATTTCCATGGCTTCTGCTGGATGATCGGGATCCAAATTGACGAACCCATATGGCAGAGGACGGATGCCATCTGGCTGGACCAGAATGATCTGAAGCAGTCCTCCCACTGTGTCCGCTGCGAATCGTTGAAGCTCGGCTTCCAAGCCCCGTGCAAGCTTATCCGCACGTGACTTAAGGTCTGGAAGGTCTTCATCGAGACTCTTCAGTTGCTCTGCGATATAGGGAGCAACGACCCGTCCAGAGCCGATTACTGCGAATCCACACTCTACTTTTCTGACCTTTAGATCGGGAGACTCGAACTGCCAAATCTCCACTTGGCCATGGTCGGTGATCCCGGCGAGAACAAAAGCGACGAATTTTCGGCGACGAGTCCTCGATTCATAAACTTCATAGTCGTGCTTGGCTGTCCTCTGAAGAGTGCCCGCGAGTTTTCGAAGGTGCTGGAGGCGAGGCTTTGCGCGCATTCGGCTTCGAATTTGACGAATGATGTACTCTGCCGCGGGAACATCGTCAGCTGCGAATGCGATGGCAATGCGCCGCGTAAGAGGCAGTATTTTCTGAAGAGAGTCCTGAATTAATGGGGGACCACCGGGTAACCAGATGGCACGAGTGTCAGCAATGATCACGGCGCCATCGTGAAATCGACACGCCGCCACCATCGTCATTTATTTCACCCATGCCCCCTACGGACCGAAGTCCATCTGCTCGTTGAGGGGGGCCAAAGGAGGTTCGTAAAAAGTTACCAGACCGCTCCTGTCCAAATTAGCGTTGGGAGTTGAGCCCCCCCGGCTATGGTGGGGATGCGTTGAAGTCCCTCATCACAGGCGGAAAGGAGGCTCAACAGTGAGTCGCTTTACGAGTGTGTGGGAAAGGGGACCCGCTTTCGTCACCTTATGCCCACGCAAGGGCAGCCGGGATTATGCGCGGCGTGGCATACTGCGCTTACTGAAACCGGGCCCCCTATTTGAAATGTCCGGAGAGGACCTGATTCGGGACGCGCGGGTCCGCCGCCGCCTTCACCAGGGCGCGATGAGCTTCGTCGTTCTCCGCCGCCTTGTCCTTGCCAGCCAGCCCATCCTGTGCATCGGTGCCGACTGACCCCTTGCCTGCCCGCTCCTCCTCGGGATGGAGAAGGTGAGGTTGAGGGGAGGGCAGGGAGAGAGCAAGAGCCAACGTCATCGGATTTGAGAAATGGAGCACCAAGCCTTTCGAGGTTCAGCTAACGTAAAGCGTCCGGGTTGAGGGAAACGCTCTGTGGAAGGCCGGGCGGAGTCCGCTAACGTCATTCCTGTGCGGCCCCCCAGACACTCACACCAAAGCGGCGGAGGAGCGCTGCCAGGGTCGTGAGGGGGAGGCCAACGACGTTGGAATAGTCCCCCTCGATTCCCTCCACCAGGAGGGCCCCTCGCCCCTGGATCGCGTAGGCCCCCGCCTTGTCCAACGGCTCCCCGGTGGCAACGTACGCGGCGGCCTCGGCGGGACCAAAGGCCCGCATGCGGACCGCCGTCCCCGCGGCGGCGACTTCCGAACGTCCCGTCGCCCCTTCCACCACCGCAACGCCCGTGATCACCTGGTGGGTCCGGCCTGCCAGGCGCAGGAGGGTCTCCCGGGCCTCATCTGCGTCCCGGGGCTTCCCGAAGATGATCCCGTCGCAGGTCACGATCGTGTCGGCCCCGATGACGAGGCCTCGCCCGAGCCGGGCGGCGACCTCCTCGGCCTTGACCCGGGCCAAGCGGCACGCGCGGGCCTCGGGCGACTCGCTTCCGGTTCCCGACCAGGCCCGATCCTCGTCCAGCGCGCTGGGGTGGAGGATGAAGGGGAGGCCGATCTGTCGCAGGAGGGCGGCGCGTCGCGGCGACGCCGAGGCCAGGATGATCTCAGGCATGGGGGTCGGGGGTCAGGGGTCAGGGGCTGGGGGGTCGAAGTGACCGACCGCCGGGGACCCAGCGGATGGGGCGGTGGCCCGATATCCGCCGGGGGAGCGGCCCCCGTCCCCTGCGCGGCAGCGATCACGACTGGAGGTCTTGGCCATATCAGAGCTTCCGGTAGATCAGCAGGGCGAGGACGATCCCCAGCAGGCTCGCCAGGTTGATCTTCACGGTCAGCCCGAGCGTCAGGGTGATGACCTTGAGGTCCAGGACCGCCGGAGGGGTGATCCCCGGGTTCACCCCCCGGGAGAAGACCTTTTCCACGTATCCTCCCGGCGCCAGGGTGCCGATGACCTCGCCGATCACGCTGCCGATCAGGGCCCCCAGGATCACGATCACCAGCAGGACGACCACGCTATCCAGTTTCTTGGCCACGGTTCGGCCCCTCCTCCGAGGCCCCGACCCCCCAGACGGGCGCCTTGCGCAGCACCATGCCGAAGATGAACAGGACGCTGGCGCTTCCGGCCAGCGCCAGCAGGGAAAGGCGAAACGTCACCGAGGAGA
>METI01000225.1:0-8473 GCA_001771285.1 candidate division NC10 bacterium RIFCSPLOWO2_12_FULL_66_18 | reverse complement strand
GATGAGCAGGACGACCTCCACCCGGCCCAGTCCCAGGTTGACCAGCCGGTGCGAGGAATGGTCGCGCCCGCCGACGACCGGGGACTGTCCCCGCCGCAGGCGCAGGATCACCACCAGGGTGGTGTCGAAGATCGGATAGGCCAGGACCAGAAACGGAATGATGACCGATGTGGGCACCGTGGGGCTTCGCCAACTGCCCAGGGCCGCCACGCAGGCGAGGATGAATCCAACGAACAGGCTTCCCGCGTCGCCCATGAAGATCCGGGATCGGAAGTTGCTGGGGAGGAATCCCAGGCAGGCGCCGGCTAGCGCGGCCGCAGCCCTGACCGTGGGTAACTGCTCGGGGCCGACCTCGACGTACCGTGCCGCCAGGGCGGCGAAGGTCACGCCTGCAATGGCCGCCACCCCGGCCGACAGGCCGTTCATGTTATCGAGGAGGTTGAAGGCGTTGCTGATCCCCACGATCCAGAGCAGCGTGATCGGGATGCCGAACCAGGGGGTCCGGAGGAAGCCGATGGCGATCCCGGTATGAATGACGAAGGCCGCCAGGAACGCCTGGAAGAGCAGGCGAAGCCACCACCGCACGCCTGCGGCCTGAGGATCCAGGTCGTCGTAGACCCCCAGGAGCAGGATCAGCCCCGCGGCCACGAGCACACTCACCAGGGCCGGATCGACTGGCCCACTTGCCAGGACGCCCGCGACCAGCGCGAGGGCAATGGCCGGCCCTCCCAGGAGGGGGGTCGGCTGGACGTGAATCTTCTTCCCGCCCGGCCGGTCCATCACGCCCAGGCGGATGGCCGCCAAACGACAGACCGGCGTGAGGATCAGGGCCGATCCGAAGGCGACCAGGAAGGGGGTGAACAGCGGCGCGAGATAGCCCATGACCTAGAGGCGGATCACCGTGCCGCGATCCTGCGGGAAGCGGCGCGTGACGCCCGTGGCATCCATCAGGAGCGGGCTGTGCTTGAGCACCCAGGGGATGTCGAAGGCGCTGTGGGCCACGGCGAGGCAGACGCAGTCCTGGACTGCCAGGGTATCCTCGGTGAGGGGGACCGAGACGAGGCGACGGCCGGGAGGGTCCCCGGGGCCGCGGGCCGCGTCCAACCGCACCTCCGGCACGTGGGGATCGTGGTAGCTGACCTCGGCCCCCCGGCCCAGGAGCGTTTTCATGACCTCCAGCGCGGGCGCATTCCGGGGATCGTCAATGTCCCGCTTGAAGGCCACGCCCAGCACCAGGATCCGGGCGCCCTGGAGGGGCTTTCCCTGGCGGTTGAGGGCCTCGGCGATCCGGTTCACCGTGAAGAACGGCATGCTGGAGTTGACCTCGGCCGCCAGCTCGATGAACTTGGTGTAGAAGTCGTACTCCCTCGCCTTCCACGACAGGTAGTACGGGTCCACCGGGATGCAGTGGCCTCCCACGCCGGGGCCGGGATAGAAGGGCATGAAGCCGAAGGGTTTGGTGGCGGCGGCGTCGATCACCTCCCAGATGTCGATCTGCATCCGGTCGCACAGCTTGGCCAGTTCGTTTACCAGTGCGATATTCACGCTCCGGAAAATATTCTCCAGGAGCTTACACATCTCGGCCACCCTGGGGCCCGAGACCCGGTGGATCTGGTCCGGGGGGACCAGGAGGGCGAACAGGGCACAGGCGGCGTCACAGGAGGGGCCGTCGATGCCTCCCACGACCTTGGGCGTGTTGTGGGCGCCGTACTGCTTGTTGCCCGGGTCGATCCGTTCCGGCGAGAAGGCCAGGAGGAAGTCGCGCCCGGCCTGCCGTCCAGGCGACTCCAGGATGGGGCGCACCAACTCCTCGGTCGTCCCCGGGTAGGTGGTGGACTGCAGGACCACCAGCGCCCCCCGGCCGACGTGGGGCGCCAGGGACCGGCAGGCCGCCTCGATGTAGGAGAGGTCCGGGGCCTTCATCCGGGTGAAGGGGGTCGGCACGCAGATGACCATGGCGTCGGCCTGGGCACAGGCCTCGTACGCCGTGCCGGCGCTGAGCCGCCCGGCCTGCACCAGCGGCAACAGGTCTGCGCTCGGGACGTCCGGGATGTAGCTCTCACCCCGGTTGATGGTCTGGATGCGGTGCGGGTCCACGTCAATCCCGCGGACCTGCACGCCGGCCCGGGCAAATTCCACCGCCAGCGGCAACCCGACATACCCCAGGCCGATGATGGCCACGGTCAGGCGCTTCGTCCGTGCCTTCTCCAGGAAATCCGCGCGCGCTTCGCCCATGCGACCGCTCCCTCCGCTCCGGGTACTCGGCTCAGATGTGCACCGTGAAACCCGTGGCGTGACGCACCCCTCGTTCCACGGGGATCAGTGTGTGTAATGCTCCCGGCACCAGGCGATGGTCTTCTTGAGCCCTGTTTCCAGGTCCACCCTGGGCGTGAAGCCCAGGAGACGCTTGGCCTTCTCTACCGAGGGCACCCGACGGCGGGTGTCCTCGAACCCTTCCCCGTAGTAGGCTTCGTACGTCAAGAACTCGATGGGGGACTTGGGGCGGGCCAGACGCTTGACCATCTTCGCGAGATCCAGGATGCTGGTCTCACTGGTACTGCCGACGTTGAAGGCCTCGCCGAGGGCCTCCTTGACCTCGCCGGCCAGGAGGGTGCCGGCCACCGCGTCCTCGATGTAGGTGAAACAGCGGGTCTGTTTCCCATCCCCGTGGACCGTGATCGGGTCGCCCCGCAAGGCCTGCCGGATGAAGTTGGCCACCACGCTGCCGTAGCCCCGTTCGTCCAGGCGCGGGCCGTAGGAATTGAAGTAGCGGACGATGGAGACCGGGAGACCCTTGGCGGCTAGGACCAGCGCGCCACCGCGGTGGATCCCAGGACCCGATCGTCGTCCTCGCGGAACGGGACGTGGCTCGCCTTCCCGTAGATTTCCGAGGTCGAAGCCAGCACCAGCCGCTTCCAGTACTTGAAGGCAAGGCCCAGGACCACCTCGGTCCCTCGCACGTTCGTATTGATGGCCGCTAAGGGATCCTGGAGGATGTTGCGGACGCCGACCGCGGCCGCGAGATGGAAAATGAGATCCATGGAAGGGACGAACCGCTCTAAGAGGGACTCGTTCAGAATGGAGTCGTTGATGAAGTGGAAGGCAGGATGGCCCAGGAGATGCCGGAGATTCTCAATCTTCCCAGTGGAGAGGTTGTCGATGACCAGCACCTCGTCGCCCCGCCTGATCAGGGCGTCAACCAAGTGAGACCCGATATAGCCGGCGCCGCCGGTGATCAAAACCTTCACGCCCGACCCCCTTTCCTGGCCATCACGGTCACATAGAGCGCTTCCATGCGATGGATCAGCGCCTTCCCGTCGTGTCTGCCCAAGGCCACGGGCCGGGCCGCGGCCGCCAGACGGTGCCGGAGCGCCGGGTCCGCCAGCAACACCTCGATCGCCCGGGCCAGGGCAAGAGGATCCCCGGGGGGGACCAGCCACCCGGTCTCCCCATGAACGATCAGATCGCTCACCCCACCCACGTCTGTGGATAGGGCCGGGACTCCCGCAGCCATGGCCTCAATGAGCGCTACCGGAGTCCCCTCGTTGCGGGAACAGCAGATTACCACGTCCAATTCGCTCAGGATAGCCTCCAAATCGTTCCGCCAGCCCAAGAAGTGGATCCGGGGCGCAAGGTCCAAGCTCTGGGCCAACCGCCGGAGCTCCTCACGCCGTTCACCGTCACCTATGACGACCACATGCGGCACCTGGTCCCCTGCGTCCAGGTGGGCCAGCGCCTGGAAGAGCGTGGGGTGATCCTTGATCGGCGCCAGGCGCCCCACGATCCCCAAGAGGGAGGCGTCGGGCGGAATGCAGAGCGCCGCACGGAGATCGTCCTGACCCTGCGCCGCACGGAGGAAGCGATCCAGGTCAAGGCCCAGGGGGATGACCTCGACCTGCTCCGGCCGGCCGATCCCCATGGCCAGCATGGCCTCGCGCAGGCGGGGACTCAGGACGATGATGCGGTCCGTCCGGCGCGCCAACACCCGCTCGATCCGCAGAAAGACCTGCGACATGGCTGGCGAGAAGTAGCCCTCCAGGACGTGGCCATGAAAGGTGTGAATCGTGGCAGGCACCGCCGTCAGGCGCGCCGCCAGCCGGCCCAGCGTGCCAGCCTTGGCGGTGTGGGTGTGGACGACATCCGGTTGGAGGCGCCGGAAGAGGCGCACGAGCTTGCCGAGGGCAAGGAGGTCGTGCAGCGGATGGATCGCGCGACCCAGTTCCGGAATGACGACCGGCTCCACACCCCGAGTCCGGGCCGCCGGGGCGAGGTCTCCCTCGTCACGTCCCACCACCCCCGTGATGAGCGTGGTGCGAAAGCGTGTCCGGTCCAGCCCGGCAGTGAGGAGTATCGCCT
This sequence comes from candidate division NC10 bacterium RIFCSPLOWO2_12_FULL_66_18, assembly GCA_001771285.1. Lineage (GTDB taxonomy): Bacteria > Methylomirabilota > Methylomirabilia > Methylomirabilales > 2-02-FULL-66-22 > 2-02-FULL-66-22. Next base: position 4,117 of record METI01000225.1, on the reverse strand, counting down.
GCTGCGCGGGTCCCCCAACGTTCAGTCGAGTGATCACCCGGGCGACCCGGATGGGCCGGCCCAGGCAGGCGGGGACGGCCTGGACCTCGGCCGGTTTTCCCGCGTCCGTTACCATCCGTCCCACTCCGAAGCGGAAGGCGTCTGCATTCGACCGGGCGTCAGCATTCATGTGCCTTGAACCATTCGACCGTCCGCCGGAGACCCTCCTGTACTTCCAGGGTCGGCCGGTAGCCCAGCACCTCCTCCGCCTTCCGGATGGAGGCGTAGGAATGACGAATATCGGCCGCACGGGGTGGCGCGTAGATCGGCGGGAGATTGGTTCCCAGCAACTGGTTGAGCCAGGCGACCAGTTGGTTCAGCGTGCTAGGCCGCCCGCCCGCGATGTTGAAGACCTCGCCGATCCCGCGCACCGCCTCGGCCGCCAGGAGGTTGGCCACAACCACGTTCTCCACGGCGGTGAAGTCCCGGGACTGTTCCCCGTCGCCGAAGATGATCGGCCGATCTCCCGCCAGCATCCGGCGCAGGAAGCGCGGGATGGCGGCCGCGTATTCCGAGTCCGGGTGCTGCCGGGGACCGAAGACGTTGAAGTATCGGAGGCAGACCGTCTCGAGGCCGTACACCTGGGAGAAGACGCGGCAATAGAACTCGGCCGCAAGCTTCGAGACGCCGTAAGGCGCCTTGGGCGAGAGGGGCAGAGCCTCGGTCTTGGGGAGGACCGGCGTGTCCCCGTAGACCGAGGAGGAGGAGGCGTACACCACCCGCCGCGTTCCCGCGGCGCGAGCGGCTTCCAGCAGCAGGAGCGTCCCGCCCACGTTCACGGCGTTGGTCGGCCCGGGTTCCTTGATGGAGCGCGGATTGGAGTTGAGCGCCGCCTGGTGCAGGATGATTTCTACGCCGCGGACGGCCGCAGCCACGGCCGCGGGGTCGCGAATGTCCCCCTGCAGGATCTCGACCCGGTCCTCGATTCCGCGAAGGTTCTGGAGCCGTCCCATCGAGAAATCATCCAGGATGCGGACCGACTCGCCGCGGGCCACGAGGGCGTGGGCCAGGTTCGCCCCGATGAATCCTGCCCCGCCCGTGATCAGGCAGCGCGGCATGCCCTCACCCCGTCACCGGCGCCGCCAGGGAGGCGCAGGTCCGGCGTTGCCGGGCCAGCTCACCGTCCCCGTCCACGTACGTCCGGTGCCACAACTCCAGCATCAGGAGGGTCCAGAGCTGTTCATGCCAACCGGCCGCTCCCCGAGCATGCTCGTCCATCAGCCGCTGGACGACCTCCCGTCGAAAGTATCCGCGGTGGAGGCAGCGTGGGCCGAGGAGGGTTTCGTGGGCCAGATCCCGAAGCTCGTGTCGCAACCAGTGGTCGATGGGGACGCCGAACCCCATCTTCGGGCGGCGAAGGATCTCCTCCGGGAGCAGCCCTGCCAGGGCCCGCTTCAGGATGAGTTTCTTCGCGCGACCCCGCACCTTCAAGTGTGAGGGAATCGTGGCGGCGAATTCCATGAACTCGTGATCCAGGAATGGCGACCTCGCTTCGAGGGAATGGGCCATGCTGGCGATGTCCACCTTGACCAGCAGGTCGTCCGGCAAGTAGAGGGCGGCGTCCACCCCCAGCGTGGCGTCCACCAGGTCAGGGGCGTCGCTTTCCCGGTACGCGGCCAGGAGCACCTCCAGGGGGTCATCCTCGCCAATGGCCGCGCGAAACTCGGCGCTGAGGAGGTCCCCTCGCTGGCCGTCCGAGAAGGGGCAGAGCCAGCGGGCATAGCGACGCTCCGGAGGTTCGGTCATCCCCTCCAGGAACCGGCGGCCGCGGGAGAGCGGGCTCCTGCGGCGTCCGCGCTGCGGCCAGACACGGAGCCCCATTCGGATGGCCCGCCGGAAGAGGTCGGCGCCCGGCCACGCCAGGGCGTGGTCGAATGCAGTCGCCAGCCGAGTCGCCACGTACCGGTCGTAGCCGCCGAAGTTCTCGTCGCCTGCATCCCCGTTCAAGGCGACGGTCACGTACTGCCTTGTCATTTGGGCCACGTAGTAGGTGGGCACCGCGGACGAGTCCCCGAAGGGCTCGTCGTAGTGCCAGGCCAGCCGGGGCAGGATGGCCGCGGCGTCCGGCCGGACCACCAGCTCATGATGATCGGTGCCGAACCGCTGAGCCACCAGGCGCGCGTAGCGTAACTCATCATAGTCCGCCTCTTCGAAGCCGATGGAGAATGTCTTGATCGCGCCGCGAGAGGCGTGACTCATCATGGCCACGACGGCACTGGAATCCACCCCGCCGCTCAAGAACGCTCCCAAGGGGACGTCGCTGATGAGCCGGAGGCGGACGGCCTCTTCGAGGCGGGCCAGGATCTCCTGGCACCATTCGGCCTCTGGGCGCTCCCGCTTCCGGTCGCGCCGGAGCCGCCAGTAGCGGACGACCTCCACCTGGCCGTCCCGGCAGATCAGGTAGTGGGCGGGGGGGAGTTTCCGCACCCCCTGGAAGGCGGAGCCGGGAGCGGGGACGACCCCGTAGGTCAGGTACTGGGAGATGCCGGCCGGGTCCGGGCGCACCTCCACCGACGGGTCCTGGAGAATGGCCTTCACCTCCGACGCGAAGCGGAAGGCCTCGGCGTCGCACTGATAGGCGAGGGGCTTTACCCCCAGCCGGTCCCGGGCCAGGAAGAGCTGGCGGCGGGAGGCATCCCAGATGGCGAGGGCGAACATCCCCCGCAGGAACCGGAGACAGTCCACCCCGTACTCCTCGTAGAGGTGGAGGATCACCTCCGTATCGGTACGGGACCGGAACCGGTGACCCCGCCGCAGGAGGTCGGGTCGCAGATCCTGAAAATTGTAGATTTCCCCATTGAACACGATCCAGACCGTGCCGTCCTCGTTCGGCATGGGCTGGTGTCCGGCCGGGCTCAGGTCGATGATGCAGAGCCGCCGGTGGGCCAGCCCGACCGACCCCTGGCAGTAGATCCCGGCGTCGTCCGGGCCGCGGTGAGCCTGGACCACGTTCATGCGCTCCAGGACCTCGCGCTCCACGGGTCTTGCCGGGTCGAAGTACAGCTTGCCGCCGATGCCGCACATCTCAGTCCATGACGCGGTACTTCAAGAGGGTCCAGAGCGCGCCGATCCCGTCCCGCCAACTGAGCTTCTTGCCCTCGGCCCTGTCCCGTCCATAATAAGAAATGGGCAGCTCCACGATCTTGTGCCGGCGCTTGAGGACCTTGGCGGTGATCTCGGGCTCGAACTCGAACCGGTTGGCCCGAATCTGAATGTTCTTGATGACATCCGCCCGGAACACCTTGTAGCAGGTCTCCATGTCGGTCAGGGCTGCCCCGTACAGCAGGTTGGCCACGAAGGTTACGAACTTGTTGCCCCACAGGTAGACCAGGCTGAAGTCTCGGACCGGCTTTCCGCCCCGGATGCGTGACCCGTACACCACGTCGGCCCTTCCCTGCAGGATGGGCGCCAGCAGCTCGGGATATTCTCCCGGATCGTACTCCAGATCGGCGTCCTGAATGAGAATGATATCCCCGGTGGCATAGGTGAGCGCCGTCCGAAGCGCCGCGCCTTTGCCCATGTTCTGGGCGTGGAACAGGACCCGGAACGGCGTCTTCAACCCAGCCAGTTGTTGGAGGCGTTCCCGGGTCCCATCCGTGGACCCGTCATCCACGATGATCAGGTCCTTTTCCAGACCGGAAGCATCCGCCGCATCCACTTGCTCCAGAATCTCGCGGATCGTGCGGACCTCGTTGAAGACCGGCATCAGGATCGTCAGTCGCCGCAGTGTCATGGGCTCTTTCCCGTGGAAGCAAGGGTGGACAGGGAACCGTCGCGGGCGGCCGACGACCGGCTGGCCCAATGATGTTCACTTAGGCCGTCAGCCGGGCGAAATCCCCCCTCGCCCCCCTTTGGTAAAATCCCCCCTCGCCCCCCTTTGACAAAGGGGGGGACGGGGGGATTTGCTCGAACGCTGATGCCACTCTTGAACCTCATGTGAACAGTATTGCCGGCTGGCCGGGAGCATCACCACCATCCGCCCCAAGACCCAGCAACTGCCGGCGGCCACCGCGACGGCGAAGAGGGGCATCACCTGCAGGATCATCCGGAATCGGTAGTCCGGCAGGTCCAGATCATA
>METI01000224.1 GCA_001771285.1 candidate division NC10 bacterium RIFCSPLOWO2_12_FULL_66_18 | reverse complement strand
CCGCGGTGACGTTGCCCGTCTCCTCGCCCGTGCGATGGTCCTTGACCAACTGGTAGGGCGCCAGGACGTACGAGCGGATCTGGCTGCCCCAGGCGATGGGCGCCTTCTCCCCCTCCAGCTTGGCCATCTCCTCATCCTGCTGCCGCTTGTAGTGGTCGTACAGCCGGGCCCGCAGGACCTTCATGGCCATGGCCTTGTTCTTGTGCTGCGAGCGCTCGTTCTGGCAGGAGGCCACGATCCCGGTGGGGAGGTGGGTGATGCGGACCGCCGAGTCGGTAACGTTGACGTGCTGCCCCCCGTGCCCCCCGGCCCGGAACGTGTCGATGCGCAGCTCCTTCTCCTCGATCTTGACCTCGAGGTCGTCGGAGATCTCGGGATACACGAAGAGCGAGGCGAAGGAGGTGTGCCGGCGCTTGCTGGCGTCGAAGGGCGAGATGCGCACCAGCCGGTGGACGCCGATCTCGGCGTGGAGGTACCCGTAGGCGTAGGATCCCGTGACCGTCACGGTGGCGTTCTTGATCCCCGCCTCCTCCGCCTCCAGCAGGTCGATCACCTCGGTGCGGAAGCCCTTGGTCTCGCACCAGCGGAGGTACATGCGCAGGAGCATCTGCGCCCAGTCCTGGGACTCCGTGCCCCCGGCCCCGGCGTTGATGGTCAGGATGGCATTGCCCGAGTCGTACTCGCCGGAGAGGGCCGTCTGCAGTTCGAGGCCGCGGACCTGTCGTGTGAGCTCCTGGAGGCCGCTGGACACCTCCTGCAGGGTCTCGACGTCCTCCTGGTCGGCGGCGAGTTCCAGGAGGACCCGGTGATCCTCCAGCTCTTGCACCAGGCTCGCGTGCTGCGTGAGCGTCTGGCGGAGATCGCTCTGCTCCTTCAGGCCCTTCTGGGCCTTCTCCGGATCTCCCCAGAACTCCGGCGCGGCCGCGGCCGTCTCCAGGGCTGCCAGCCGGGTCGTCTTCCCGGGGAGGTCAAAGATACACCCGGAGTTGGTCCAGCTTTCGCTGCAGCTCGTCAAGGGTGCGTTGCAGGTCGGGAATCATGTCTTCCTCCCTCCAAATCCATTGAGGGACAAAGTGATAGGCTGGCTGAGTGCAGCGCGTTCGGTGGTTCGGGAGTTCGGTGGTTCGGTCGTTCCCTCGGAACTCGAACAGCCGAACGCTCTTTGTCCCTTGGTCCCTGTGTGACTTCGTCACTTCCGGCGCGATCGCAGAAGCGCAAGCACGTAGGCGCCCAGGAATACCAGGCACGTCCAGGCCAGGAGGTCCCCGTACCGCGTGTACGGGGTCTCCGTCTGCCGGGGCCGGACGCTCCCCACCAGCGCCGCCTCGGTGAAGATCCTGGTCTCCGCCAGGATTTCCCCCGTCGGGGCGACCACCGCGGTGACGCCGGTGTTGGCCGCGCGGACGAGGTAGGTCCCGTTCTCCACCGCCCGCATGGCCGCCATGGCCAGATGTTGGGAGGGGGCCCCGCTTCGCCCGAACCACGCGTCGTTGGTGATGTTCACCAGGAACTGCGCCCCCTCGCGCACGAACTGCCGCACCTCGCCCGGGAAGATGACCTCGTAGCAGATCATCACGCTGAAGCGCGCCCCGTCCAGGGAGAAGACCGTGGCCGCGCGTCCTCGCCCGAAATCCCCGATCCCCACGACGAGCTTGTCCAGGAAGAAGAAGAGCCACCTCAGCGGCACGTATTCGCCGAAGGGCACCAGGTGACGCTTGTCGTAGCGCCCCCGGATTTGCCCGTCGCCTCCCAGCAGGAACGCGGCATTGTACAGGAATCCGTCGTCTCCCAGGTCCGGACTGCCTACCAGCATGGGGATGCCGGTCTCCGCCGCCAGGCGGTGCACGCGGAGGGTGAGCTCGCTCTCCCGCCGCAGGAAGAACGGGACCGCCGTCTCCGGCCAGACGATCAACGCCGGCTTCTCGGCCACCGCACCCCGCGCCAATCGTTCGTAGATGTCGAGGGCCGCCGTCTGATAGCCCCGGTCCCATTTCAGGGACTGGTCGATGTTCCCCTGGAGCAACGCCACGCGGATCGGGATCCCCCCCGTGGGATCCCGCCACAGGAGCCGGGCGTACCCGACCGTGGACAGGACCGCAACAGCGGCGAGGCCCAGGGGCACGAGGACCTCGCAGAAGCGCCCCGCCTCGCCTCGCGGGCGCAGGGTCCAGGCCAGGAGGCCAGCCAGCGCGGCATTCACCAGGACCAGCAGACCGGAGATCCCGTAGACGCCGACGGCCGACGCCAGCAGGCGGATCGTCGGCTGCTGGTATTGGCTGTATCCGAGGAGCGCCCATGGAAATCCCGAGAACAGATAGGTCCGCAGAAACTCCAGGGCCGTCCAGAGCCCCGCGGCCACGAGCGGGACGATCGCCCGCGGGAGATGAAGCCGGCGCTGGCCCGCCACCAAGAGCCACGCGAAGGCCGCCGTGTACCCGGCCAGGACCCCGCAGAGGAGCAGGAGGGCCACCAGGCTCATCACGAGCGGCATCCGGCCATAGGTGGTCATCGTATTGATGACCCACCAGATCGCCGCGAGGTAGAAGCTCAGACCGCCCGCGTACCCCAGCCACGCTGCCTGCCCGGGGCTGGTTCCCTCCAGCGCCAGGAAAAGGGGTACCAGTCCGAGGAAGGCCAGCGGCCCGAGGTCCCAGGGCGGGAAGGCCGCCGCACAGAGCAGGCCGCTGCCCACCACCAGCCCGGCGCGCGTCGCGCGCGGGAGAACCAGCGCGGACGGCAGCCGCTCCGCGATCACACCCACCCGATCCATACCAGCGCGTACAGCACGGGACCCGCGAACATCAGGCTGTCCACCCGATCCAGGACGCCGCCGTGCCCGGGGATGAGGGCCCCGCTATCCTTGGCGTCGGTGGCCCGCTTCACCGCCGACTCGCACAGGTCTCCCAGGATGCCGACGCCGGCGAGGAGGAGGCCGACCACGGCCGCGAGAGCCCACCACAATCGCGGCCAGATCCAGACGCTCCCGCCGATCGCCACCAGCATCGTGGCGATCATCCCGCCCAGGGCGCCCTCGACGGTCTTCTTGGGACTGATTCGGGGCGCCAGCGGCCGGCGGCCGTATCGGCTTCCCACGTAGAACGCCCCGATGTCCCCCGCCCAGGTTGTGAAGGCCAGGTAGTAGATGACCTGTCGTCCCTCGGGTAGGGCCCGCAGCAGGCTGGCGAAGCTCAGGAGACCCCCCACGTACACCGTGCCCAGGACGATCCAGGCCCCCTGCACAAGACTGACTCGAAACTCGCCCCGCAGCAGCGTCACCCGCAAGAGCGCCGCTCCCGCCACCGCGGCCGCAACGCCCGCCGCGCCCCCGGTCAGCACGAGGGCCGCGTGCCACCCCAGGGCCCCTGCCACGGTCATCAGCGCGAGCCCCGGATCCGTCCCCGCCGGACACAGCCGGGAGAACTCCCAGGCCGCCAGGCCGATGACCACACTGACCAGCAGCGCGAAGTGGAGGGGCGATCCGAAGTGGACGAGGAGGAGGAACGGGGGGATGAGCAGCAGCGCGCTGAGGATCCGTTGACGGTGCATGACCTCGGGGTCCGCCATCCCGCACCGGGCGGGCCGGCCGGACTCAAAACTCCATGATCTCCTTTTCCTTCTTCTCCAGGACCTCGTCCAGGCTCTTGATCATGCGGTTCGTCAATTCCTGGATCTGGTCCATGCCCTTGCGCACGGCGTCCTCGGACACCTGCTTGTTCTTCTCCAGCTTCTTCAGGGCCTCGTTGGCGTCCCGGCGGAGGTTGCGGATGATGACCCGGCCCTCCTCCGCCATCTTCCGCACGACCTTCACCAGCTCTTTCCGGCGCTCCTCGGTAAGTGTGGGGATGGCCAGGCGGATGATCTTGCCGTCGTTGGTCGGGGTGATCCCCAGGTCGGATTTCAAGATGGCCTTCTCGATGGCGGGGACCAGCGAGGGTTCCCAGGGCTGGATGGTGATCAGGCGCCGCTCCGGGATCGCCAGGCTGGCCACCCGGTTCAAAGGAGTAAGCGTCCCGTGGTAATCCGCCTGGATCCCGTCCAGCAAGGCCAGAGAGGCCCGACCCGTCCGGACGCTGTTGAAATCCTTGGCCGTCGCCTCGGTGGCCCGCTTCATGTCTTGCTCGGCCTTGCGGATGATCTCCTGCATGGGACGTCAGCCTCCCCGGACCAGGGTGCCCACCCGCTCTCCGAACACCAGCTGGAGCAGGCGCCCCTTTTCCTGCAGATTGAAGACCACGATGGGAAACCCGTTGTCCATGCACAGCGAGATGGCCGTGGAATCCATCACCTTCAGGCGCCGGCTCAGGACCTCGATGTAGCTCAGCTCGTCGAACTTCTGGGCCGTCGGGTCGGTCTTGGGATCGGCGCTGTAGACCCCGTCCACCTTCGTGGCCTTGAGGACGATGTCGGCGGTGATCTCCATGGCCCGCAGCGCGGCCGCCGTGTCCGTCGTGAAGTAGGGGTTGCCGGTGCCACCCACGAAGATCACCACCCGCCCTTTCTCCAGGTGGCGCAGCGCCCGGCGGCGGATGAAGGGCTCGGCGATCTCGCGCATCTCGATGGCGGTCTGGACCCGGGTGTCCACCCCCGCCTTCTCCAGGGCGTCCTGCAGGGCCAGCCCGTTGATCACCGTGGCCAGCATGCCCATGTAGTCTGCCGACGAGCGATCCATCCCCTGGGCGCTCGCCTCCACCCCGCGGAAGATGTTCCCGCCGCCGATCACCATGCCGATCTGGACGCCGAACCGGTGGACCTCCCGGACCTCTTCGGCGATGAAGCGGACCACGTCGGCGCTGATGCCGTACTCCTGCTGGCCGGCCAGCGCCTCGCCGCTGATCTTCAGGAGGATCCGTCGGTACTTGAGTTCCGGCATGTGTCTCTCTGGCAGTCGGGCACTCCGGCAGTCCGGCAATCAGGAACCTCAGGTTGCCTGAGTGCCTGAGTGCCCGGTTGCCGTGTTAGTCTCCCGGTCGCCGCTCGATCCCCTCGCCCAGGCGGAACCGAGCGAACCCGGCCACCGTGATGGGCTCGCCCAGGGACTTCTCGGTGGCCTTCAGCACGTCCCGGATCTTCTGCTTCCCCTCGGGGTCCCGGATGAAGAGCTGGTCCACCAGGCAGCGCTCCATGAAGAACTTCTCCAGCCGCCCCTGGATGATCTTGTCCTGAATGGCGGCGGGCTTGCCCTGCACATCGGGCTGGGCCCGTAGGATTTCCCGTTCCTTCTCCAGGATCTCCGCCGGGACTTGGTCGCGCGTCACGTAGGCCGGCTCGGCCGAGCAGATCTGGAGGGCCAGCTCTTTCGCCAGCCGTCCGAGGTCCTCCCCCCGGGCGACCTTGTCCGACGCACACCGGACCTCCACCAGCACGCCGATCTTCCCGCCGGCGTGAAGATAGCTGGTCACCACGCCCTTGGCTCCTGGGGGGATCGCCAACCGCGCCGCCCGCCGGACGACGATGTTCTCCCCCAGAGACGCTATGGCGTCTTTGACCAATTCCGCCACTGGCTTGCCGTTGAGGGATCGCGTGAGCAGCACGTTGAGGTCTGATGCGGCAGCGGAATCCTGTCCCACCAGCGACACGAGCGCGCGGGTCAGCCCGGTAAAGTTGTCCGTGCGGGCCACGAAATCGGTCTCGCAATTCACCTCGACCAGCGCCCCCGCATCCCGACCCGGGGAGATCCACGCCGCCACCACCCCGTCGCCGGCGGTCCGGCCCGCCTTCTTCTCGGCGGTCTTCAGGCCCCGCTTCCGCAGGACCTCGATCGCCTTCTCGAGATCGCCGCTGGCCTCCGCCAAGGCGGTCTTGCACTCCATGATCCCCGCGCCCGTCTTCTCCCGGAGATCACGCACCATCGTTGCCGATATCGCCATGAAGGCTCCTTCGTGCATGCCAGCAGTTGAGACCAGGGAGACCCGAGATCACTGGGCCGGGGAACCGATCGTGGAGGCCGCGTCCGCCACGGGCCCCCCGGAGGTGGCGCCAGAACCGGCCGCAGGCGCGCTGGAGGTCGCGGATCCACTCGCCGGCGCACCGCCCGCGGCAGCCCCGGTGCCGGGCGCCTCGCCGGCAGCCATGACCTCTTCCATGTCCGCCACGCCCGTCTTGGCGGCCGCTCCCCGCCCCTCCAGGATACCATCGGCCAGCCGGGAGGTGATCAGCCGAATGGCGCGGATGGCATCGTCATTGCCCGGGATCGGGTAGTCGATCTCGTCCGGATCGCAGTTCGTGTCCACCATCGCCACCACCGGGATGGCCAACCGCCGCGCCTCCTGGACCGCAATCCGCTCTTTCTTGGGGTCAATGACGAAGACCGCGCCCGGGAGATGCTCCATGCTCTTGATTCCCATCAGGGCATTATTCAGCTTCTCCATCTCCCGTTCCATCTTGAGGACCTCCTTTTTGGAGAAGGCCTCGAACTTCCCCGTGGCCTGCATGTCCTCGAGCTGCTTCAGACGCGAGATGCTCTTGGTGATGGTCTGGAAGTTCGTCAGGGTCCCGCCCAGCCAGCGGCGGTTGACGAAGTACATGCCGGCGCGAGTCGCCTCTTCCTGGATCGTATCCACCGCCTGCTTCTTTGTGCCCACGAACAGCACCGACTTGCCGTGGGCCGCCACGTCCCCCAGGAAGGCCTGCGCTTCCTGGAACTTCTTCAGGGTCTTCTGGAGATCAATGATGTAGATCCCGTTCCGCTCCCCAAAGAGGTACTTCTTCATCTTCGGGTTCCAGCGCTTGGTCTGGTGCCCGAAATGGACCCCGGCCTCCAAGAGTTCCTTGATCGTCACGGACATGAGCGATATCCCTCCTGTACAGGTTGATCCGCCGCGCGCCTCATCTTTCCCCGGAATCCCGCTGTGCGGCGGGACACCCCCGAGGAAATCCGCGCGCGTGTGAATTCGGTCCGCGCACATGGCGGACCTGCGCCGCTTATATCACACCGACCCGGGACCAGCAAGGTCTATCCAAGAGCGTTCGGGCGTTCGAGGGTTCGGTAGTTCGGTGGTTCTTGAACGCCCGAACACCCGAACCGCCGAACACTCGAACGCTGTTTGGTATTCAGCTCCGATACCCCGCGTTGATCCGCACGTAGCCCTCGGAGAGGTCGGTGGTCCACATGCGCGCGGACGCGCGACCCGCGTGCAGGTTCGCCACCAGCGCGAACTCCGGCTGCCGCAGCCGGTGGTTCACGGCCGCCTCGGTGCTGGGCCCGAGGCCGACGCCGCCCTCCACCACTGGCAGGTCATCCACCGCCAGGTCGACTGCCTCGGGATCGAAGCGGGCACCAGATCTCCCCAGGGCAGCCATGACCCGCCCCCAGTTGATGTCCTCCCCGAAGAACGTGGTCTTGACCAGAGGGGAGTTGGCCACCGTCTCGGCCGCCAGCCGGGCCTCTTTGGGCGTGCGCGCGCCGGTGATCCGGACCTCCACCAGCTTGGTCGCCCCCTCCCCGTCACGCGCGATCATCTTCGCCAGGCAGAGGCACACCATCTCCAACGCGGCCTGGAACGTCCGGAGGGCCGCCGTCCCCGTACGCAGGGCCGGCGCGCCCGAGGCGCCGTTGGCGAAGCACAGCACCATGTCATTGGTGCTGGTGTCTCCGTCCACGGTGATGCAGTTGAAGCTCCCGTTCACCGCCGTGCGAAGCGCCCGCTGCAGGGGTGCCGCGGCCACGGCCGCATCCGTGGCCAGGACCGCCAGCATGGTGGCCATTCGCGGGGCGATCATGCCCGATCCCTTGGCCATGCCCCCGATGGTGACCCGCCGCTTCCCGACCGCAAAGGTGACCGCGGCCTCCTTGGCGGCAGTGTCCGTGGTGAGGATCGCCTGGGCCGCCTCGTGCCCTCCGGCGGCATCCAGCCGAGCCACGGCCTGGGTGATCCCTGCCCGGACAGCCGCCATGTCCAGCGGCTTCCCGATGACGCCGGTGGACGCTACGAAAACCTGGCTGGCCGGCCTCTTCACCGCCCGGGCCACTTCCTGGGCCATCGCCTCGGCATCCGCGAGCCCTTGCCGCCCCGAGCAGCAGTTGGCGTTCCCGCTGTTGAGGACGATGGCTGCGAACTTGCCCCCTCGAAGATTCCGCCGCGAGACCTGGACCGGCGCGGCCTGCACCCGGTTCGTGGTGAAGGCTGCCGCCACCGTCGCGGGCGTATCCGACACGATCAGGGCCAGGTCTGGGGCGCCGCCTCGCTTCAGGCCGCAGGAGACGCCCGCCGACCGGACCCCCTTGACCGCGGAGATCCCGCCGGGAATCCCGAAGAGGTACGCGTCTGTCCCTGCCATGGCGTCCTTCTGACCCAGTTCGTGGCGCTGCGGCGACCAAAAGCGTTCGGCTGCTCGGGAGTTCGGCTGTTCACCCACGATCAACCGCTGACGGATCCCGTCGGATAGTGCCGAACTGCCGGACCGTCGAACGGTCGAACGCTTTTCGCAGGCACGATGCCCAGCGAATTCCTGCCTCGCCCCACTAGGGAAACAGCCCCGGAATCCAGAGACCGGCCCGCTCATCCAGGCCGGCCATCAGGTTGAAACATTGCACGGCCTGTCCGGAGGCCCCCTTGACCAGGTTGTCGATGGCGGTCACCACGATGACCCGCCCCGTCCGGGCGTCGGAGACCAGCCCGACATCGCAGAAGTTCGAGTGCAGGACCTGCTTCGTCTCAGGAAGCTGCCCTTCTGGAAGGACGCGGACGAACGGCGCCTCGCGGTAGAAGCTCCGGAACAGCGACAAGAGATCCGTCGCCGAGCGCCAGCTCTGCAGGGACGCGGTGATGGTGGTGAGGATCCCGCGGGTGAGCGGGGCCAAATGGGGGGTGAAGGACACCGTGACCTCGCGGCCGACCAGGCGCGACAGCTCCTGCTCGATCTCGGGGGTGTGCCGGTGGCTGCCCACGCTATAGGCCTTGAGGTTCTCGTTGGCCTCGGAGTACTGATACGGCAACTCGGCCTTGCGCCCCGCGCCGGACACGCCGGAGATGGCGTCGATCAGCACGGAATCCGGATCCACCAGCCCCTCGGCGATGAGGGGGGCCAGGCCCAGCACGGCGCCCGTGGGATAGCAGCCCGGCACGGCCACCAGGCGGGCGTCGGCGATCTCGGCCCGGTGCAGTTCCGGCAGGCCGTAGGCGGCCTCCTTCAGGAGATGCGGGGCCACATGCTCTATCCCATACCAGCGCGGGTAGGCTGCCGCGTCCTTCAGGCGGTAATCGGCGGACAGGTCCAGGACCCGCGTGCCTCGCTGGATCAGGTCTGCCCCCACGGCCATAGAGGTCTTGTGGGGCAGGCCCAGGAAGACGAATTCCGCCTCCGCGGCCAACTTGGCCGTGTCCAGCGGCAGGCACGTGAGATCCAGGAACCCCGCCAGGCTGGGGAAGACCTTGCCGATGGGCTGGTTCGCATACGTCTCGGCGGTAAGCGCAACGACCTTCGTCAGGGGATGCTGGAGGAGGAGACGAAGCAGCTCCACCCCCGTGTAGCCGCTGGCCCCGGCAATGGCCACCCGGCGGATCTTCTCGTGCTTCACGGTGCCGGCCATACTGTCTACTCCCGTCCCACTGTCGGCGCCTGCCTCGTCGCGCCCCGCCCGCCTCACCAGGCGGGGCCGGGGTCGTCCGGCCGCGGGCACAAAAAAAGGGAAGAACCCGAAGGCCCTTCCCCGTCCTTCACGGCGAAACGGTTACCGCTTGGAGAACTGGAACCGGGCCCGCGCGCCCTTCTGACCGTACTTCTTTCGCTCCTTCATTCGGGGATCCCGGGTGAGCAGGCCCGCCTTTTTCAGCGTGGTCCGCATGGCGTCGTCCAACCGCACCAGGGCCCGCGCGATCCCCAGGCGAATCGCCCCCGCCTGGCCGCTGGTCCCGCCGCCGCTCACGGTGGCCAGGACGTCGAACTTCCCCTCCATGCCGACCACCTTGAGGGGTTGGGCCAGAAGCATCTTCAGTGTGGGCCGGGGGAAGAAATCATCCACCGGACGGTCGTTCACCTGGATCTTGCCCTCGCCCGGCCGCAACCAGACCCGCGCCACGGAATTCTTCCGGCGTCCCGTCCCGTAGGCGCGCACCGTCGTCTCCATGCCTGCCAAGTCTCCTTGTGTTATCTCGCGGCGGTCGCAGCGGCCGGCCGCTGCGCCGCGTGGGGATGGGTGGGGCCGGCGTAGACCTTGAGCTTCCCGAAGAGGGCGTTGCCCAGCTTATTCTTGGGGAGCATCCCCCGCACCGCCTTCTCCAGGACGCGCTCCGGCTTCTCCTGGAGCAGTTTCTCCAGCGTGGTGGTCTTCAGGCCCCCGGGATATTGGGAGTGATGATAGTACTCCTTCTGGCGGAGCTTCCGGCCGGTCACCGCCACCTTCTCCGCGTTGATGACGACCACGAAGTCCCCGACATCCAAGTGGGGGGCGAAGACCGGCTTGCCTTTTCCTCGCAGGAGCATGGCCACCCGGGTCGCCAGGCGCCCCAGGATCTGCCCCTGGGCATCCACCAGGACCCAGCCGCGATTGATCTCTCCCGCCTTGGGCTGATACGTCTTCATGAAGTGCGAACCCTCACGTACAACGACAGGTGAAGAATGTGGCCTCCGGAACCGCGTAAACATATGGAGACAGCGCCTCTTTGTCAAGCGAAATGTCCCGCTTGTCTCCCCGACCTCTCGCACGAGCACATCACGCACCACCCGGCAGACGCCTGCCTCCGGGCAGGCCGATCGGGCGAAGCACCCGCTGGCCGCGCGGCCTCCGGATTCGGTACGGATCGGAAGTCCGGGGATTGGCTTTACAGAGCCGAGCCACCTCCCTTAGGATGGGTGCCCGAGGAAAGCGCGAGGCGTACGTTCTTGGGGACATCACAGGGCCGCGACGAGCGCCTGACGCAGCAGATGGGCCTTTTTCAACAGCCTGCCAAAGGGAGAGAGGCATGCCCACGGAGAAGACGGTGCTGTATCGCAGGGAGGGCCATATCGCCCGCATCACGCTGAACCGACCCGAGGTCCTGAACGCCGAGGACATGAGCTTCCTGGCCGACCTGACCGAGGCGGTCCATACCCTGCGGGACGACCGGGAGGTTCAGGTGGCCATCGTGACCGGAGCGGGCCGCGCCTTTTGCGCCGGGGTGGACCTCAGGGCCCTCTCCAGCGGCCGCCTGGATCCCGCCTTCTTCACGGACATCGAGTACCTGTGGGATATCCTGGAGAACTGCGACAAGGCCGTTGTCTGCGGCATCCACGGCTACTGCCTGGGGGGCGGCCTGCAGATCGCCCTGGCGTGTGACGTGCGGGTCGCCGCGGACGACGCGATCCTGGGTCTGCCCGCCGTCAGGGAGTGCCTGATCCCGGGTCTCGGGACCTACCGGCTCCCCCGCCTCATCGGCATGGGCCGTGCCCGCGAACTCCTCCTCCTCGGCGACACGATCGACGCGCGCCGTGCCCTGGAGATCGGGCTGGTGAACGCCGTCGTCCCCCGGGACGAACTGGAGGCACGCTGCCTGGCCATGGCGGAGCGGTTCCTCGCCGTCCCCCACACCAGCCTGATCCACATCAAGCGGCTCTCCACTCTGGCCTTCCAAACTGACTTCACCCGGTTCATGCAGGCCTTCATCCCCGCCCAGCAGGCGTGTCTCACCTCTCCGGAGCACGAGGCCGCCATGGCCGCCTTCCGTGCCGAGCAGGCCGCCAAGGGGAAGTAGGAGCAGGGATCGGGGGCCAGGGGTCGGGGGTTGGGGAGAAACCCGAACCGACAGTGCGGTCGGGTGTGGCTACTGGTTGCGCTCGAAGAGGATGCGAAGACCCGTGAGGGTGAGGAGGGGATCCACGTGATCCACCGCCGTGGACTCGGTGAGGAGGAGTTGTGCCAGGCCGCCCGTGGCGACCACGGCTGCCCGGCCGCCCAATTCGGCCCGCATGCGGGCGACGATCCCCTCCACCAGGCTCAGGTACCCGTAGAACAACCCCGCCTGCATGCTGCCCACCGTGTTCTTGCCGATGATGACCTTGGGCCGGGCGATATCCACCCGCGGGAGTTTGGCCGCGTGCTGGAAGAGCGCCTCGGAAGAGATCCCGATACCCGGGCAGATCGCGCCGCCGAGGTACTCGCCCCGGGCCGAGATGGCGTCGAAGGTGGTCGCCGTCCCGAAATCCACCACGATGCAGGGCCCCCCGTAGGCCTCGAAGGCCGCCACGGCGTTCACGATCCGGTCGGCCCCGACGTCCCGGGGGGACTCGTACAGGATCGGCATGCCGGTCTTGATCCCCGGACCCACGACCATCGGCTCGACCCCGAAGTATTGCCGGGCCATCTCCTCCAGGGGACCCTGGAGCGGCGGAACCACCGAGGAGAGGATGAGCGTCGACACCCCCTGGAACGCCAACCCGGCGAAGTCGAACAGGCCCTTGATGAGCATGCCATATTCGTCGCGCGTCCCCTCGCGCCGCGTGGACAGGCGCCAGTGCGTCAGGAGCGCCTTGCCGTCGAAGACGCCGATGACCGTGTTCGTGTTGCCCACGTCCAGCGCCAGTAACATGCGCCCTCCCCGCCTAACAGGCTGCTGAAAAAGGCCCATCTGCGGCGTTGGCGCGCTCGCGCGGCGCTGCGACGTACGGACTAAGTACGCCTCGCACCTCGCATCGCGCGCCGCCTTGCATCTGGACCTTTTTGAGCAGCCTGGGCGAAAACGAGTTTTTCAGCAACCTGCTAAACGTTGAACGTTGAACATTCAAACGTTGAAACGTTTTACCGTGTTACCACCTGCTGGATGGAGACGTCGCCGGCAAGCACCCGGCGAACGCCGCCGTCCTTCTCCCGCACCAGCAGGGCGCCGTCGGCATCCAGATCCATCGCCAGGCCTCGCCATCGCTCCTCCCCGGCGAGCACGTCCACGGATTGCCCCAGGATCGCACTTTGCTGCCGGCCGTGCGCCAGGATCGTCTCCGTCTGCCCTTCGCGGAACACCTGGTACCACCGATCCATGCTGTTGTACAGCGCCGCCGCCAGATCACACCGCGGGATGGTCCGGCCGCTCGCCAGATGCAGGGACGTGGCAACCGGGAGGAGATCCTCCGGCAGATCCCGCGCCCCGTGGTTCACGTTGATCCCGATGCCCACCGCGAGGTAGACCACCCGGGCGTCCACGCTCGCCATCTCGGTGAGGATGCCGGCCACCTTGCGCCCGTCCAGCAAGAGGTCGTTGGGCCATTTCAGGAGGGGATCCAGCCCGGCGACTTCCCGGATCGCCTCGGCCACGGCGAGACCCGCGACCAGGGTGAGAAGCGGGACGAGAGCCGGCGGCTGCTCGGGTCGCAGCAGGACCGAGGTGTACAGGCCAACCCCGGGTGGCGACGCCCACGCCCGCCCCCGGCGCCCCCGGCCGGCCGTCTGCCGATCCGCCAGGACGGCCAGCCCCTCGGGCGCCCCGGAGCGGCCGGCCGCCAGGACCGCATCGTTGGTCGAGCCGATCTCTTCCACCACCTCCAGCGGGCGGCCGATCAGCCGTGACTGGAGGGCTGCCCGGATCTTCGCCGGGTCGAGGTCCGGTGGAATACCCATCACTTCGCACGACACGGGCGTTCGGGTGTTCGGGAGTTCGGGTGTTCGGGTGTTCCCGGAACCACCGGGACCCACGGCACCGCGGTGGATTCCCACCGCCATGGCGTGGGTGCCCCGAACAGCCGAACTGTCGAACGCCTTTAGTGTTTCAAATGCGCCTCGATCCGCTCCAGGCCCTCCCGGAGCTTCGCCCGGGCATCCTGGAGTTCCGCCCGGGTGGCTTTCTCCCGGCTCACGACGGCCGGCGGCGCCTTGCCCACGAATTCTTCGTTTTGAAGCTTCCGGGTCACCCGGTCCAGTGCCTGATCCACCTTGGCCAGCTCCCGGGTCAGCCGCTCTCTCTCCTCGTGCGGGTCGATCAGGTCTTCCAGGGGGACGTGCACCTCGATGCCCCGGACCACGGCGGTGGCTGACAGGTTCGGCCTGGCCACGTCCCGCCCCCAGGTCAGCCGCGAGAGCCTCGCGAGACTCGCGAGGTATTCCTGGCAGTGTTCCAGGGCGGCATCGTGGTCCGGGCTGGAGGTTCGCAGGGTGAGGGGCAGGCGCTTCCCCGGGGGGATGTTGTAGTTCGAGCGGATGTTCCGCACCTCGCGGGTGATCTCCATGAGGACCCCCATGGTCTCCACCGCATCCGGCCAGTGCAGGGCGGCATTCGCCTGGGGCCAGGGCGCCAGCATGATGCTCTCTCCCTTGTGCGGGAGGCGCTGCCAGATCTCCTCGGTGATGAAGGGCATGATCGGATGCAGGAGGCGGAGGGACTGCTCCAGGACGCGGACCAGCAGGACCCGCCCCGCCCGGGCCGTTTCCTCATCCTCCGCCGCCGCCAGCCGGTTCTTCACGATTTCCAGGTACCAGTCGCAGTACTCGTGCCACAGGAACTGATAGAGGATGGAGGCGGCGTCGTTGAACCGGTAGGCCCGGAGCGCGCCCGTGACCTCCTGGATCACCTCCGTGAGTCGGCTGAGAATCCAGCGGTCCGGCAGCGTCAGTGCCAGGTCCCCCACGACCACCTCCCCGCTTTCCTCCTCGCAAAGATGGGTGGCCACGAACCGGTAGGCGTTCCAGATCTTGTTGCAGAAGAATCGGTAGCCCTCGATGCGCTTCACCGAGAGCTTCACGTCGCTGCCCTGGCTCGCCAGCGCGGCCAGTGTGAACCGCAAGGCGTCCGCCCCGAACGCGGGGAACCCCTCGGGGTACTGCCGGCGGATGCTCTCCAGGGCCGCGGGCGGCGCCCCGCCGGCCCGGGCGCCCGCCAGCAGCTCCTCCAGGGTGGCGCCCTGGATCACGTGCAGCGGGTCGATGACGTTGCCCCGCGTCTTGGACATCTTCTCGCCCTGCTCGTCCCGGATCAGGCCGTGGATGACCACCTCGCGGAACGGGACCTCCCCCATGAAGCGGAGGCCCAGCATGATCATCCGGGCCACCCAGAAGAACAGGATGTCGAAGCCCGTCACCAGGCAGGCGGTCGGGTAGTAGACGCGCAGCGCCTGCGTCTGCTCGGGCCAGCCCAGGGTGGAATAGGGCCACAGGGCCGAACTGAACCACGTGTCCAGCACGTCGGTCTCCTGGCGCAGGTCGCCCTTCCCGCAGCGCGGGCAGGCCGTGGGGACGGTCCGGGAGACGATGACCTCCCCGCAGGGGTCGCAGTACCACGCCGGGATCCGGTGCCCCCACCAGATCTGCCGGGACACGCACCAGTCCCGGATGTTCCGCATCCACTCGTAATAGGTCCGCCCCCACTGCGAGGGGATGATCCGGATCCGGCCCGTCTCCACCGCCCGGATGGCCGGCTCGGCCAGGGGCTGCATGCGGACGAACCACTGGCGCGACAGGGTCGGCTCGACCACCGTCTGGCACCGGTAGCACTGCCCCACGGCGTGGCGATGCTCCTCCACCTTCGTGAGGAGGCCGAGCTGCTGCAGGTCCTTCACGACCTGGTCCCGGCAGGCGAACCGGTCCAGGCCCCGGTAGCGCCCGGCGTTCTCGTTCATGCGGCCGTCATCCGCGATGACCTTGACCTGGGGGAGGTCGTGGCGCAGGCCGCATTCGAAGTCCTTGGGATCGTGCGCGGGCGTCACCTTCACCAGGCCGGTGCCGAAGGCCTGGTCCACATAGCCATCGGCGATGACCGGGATCTCCCGGTCCACGAGGGGGAGGATGACCCGCTGCCCCACCAGCCGGGCATAGCGCTGGTCATCGGGATGCACCGCCACGGCCGTGTCCCCCAGCATGGTCTCGGGCCGGGTCGTCGCCACCACCACCTCGCCGTTGCCGGAGGCCAGGGGGTACCGGATGTGCCAGAGCCTGCCGTCCCGCTCCTGGTATTCCACCTCCAGGTCCGAGAGCGCCGTCCGGCAGCGGGGACACCAGTTGATGATGTAGTCGCCCCGGTAC
>METI01000223.1:12581-12651 GCA_001771285.1 candidate division NC10 bacterium RIFCSPLOWO2_12_FULL_66_18 | reverse complement strand
CGGACGCGCCCTGGCCCCCACCCGCCGAAGCCCCCCATCCAGATGTAGGGAAGGCGGGGGGTGATCTTGG
>METI01000223.1:0-12558 GCA_001771285.1 candidate division NC10 bacterium RIFCSPLOWO2_12_FULL_66_18 | reverse complement strand
CACCGGTCGAAGGTCCCAGGCCGGTAGTTCTCGGCCTGAATGTCAGCCTTCGCCTGGATGCGGTGGACGATCTCCACCCCTTCGGGCTTGTGGAAGTCTACCGAGAGGAAGTATTCGTTGTGGTTCGCCCCGAAGAAGCCCAGACCCGTGCCCTTGTCCGGCAACTGCTTGGACAGAGGATACAGGAACGGCTCGTTGTACGGGGTGGTGTGCCGCATCGGCTCGCCCCGGCGGGGCAGCTCGATCTTGATCGTTTCCATCCCCAGTTCGGCAAAGTAATTGGCGCAGGACGGGCCGAGGATGTATTGGGTCGTGGAGATGGCCACGTATCCCTTGAAGACCTCGGGTTTCTCGAAGATCTTCTTCGCGTCGAAGGTCTCGCGGCAGTATTCTTCAAAGCTCTTCTGTTCGGCCATTTGCTCATTCCCCCCTTTCAACAGCCCTAAATGATCCCCTGCTTCTTCAGCCGGGTCAAGTCGTCCTTCTTGAAGCCGAAGATCCGACGATAGACCTCTTCGTTGTCATAGCCGGTCGGCCGGCCGATCCACTTCAGCCGCGGCGGGGCCTTCTGGGCCAACTGGGGCGCCGGGGCGTGGAGGACCTTGCCGTACAGGACGTCGTCGATCACGTTCACGTGACCCCGGTACTTGAAGTGGGGAAACTCCGCCACCTCGTCGGTGAAGCTCACACCACCGGACGCCACCTCCTCAGCCTGAAGCTTCGTCTCGGCCTCGAGCCGTGAGTTGTCCTTGAACCACTCGGACAGGGTGGTATAGGTCTCGACCTGGGAGTAAAAGGGGAGCCGGTCCACCACGACCTTGAGGGACGGATCCTCGATGATGTGCTCCTCCAGCTCCGGCCGGTCCTTCCCCACGGTCTTCCAGATCCGGAACCAGAGGCGGTCGTGGCCGCCACCCACCATGATCTGGCCATCCTTACACGGGTTCACCGC
Source organism: candidate division NC10 bacterium RIFCSPLOWO2_12_FULL_66_18 (assembly GCA_001771285.1). Taxonomy (GTDB): domain Bacteria; phylum Methylomirabilota; class Methylomirabilia; order Methylomirabilales; family 2-02-FULL-66-22; genus 2-02-FULL-66-22. Next base: position 11,606 of record METI01000223.1, on the reverse strand, counting down.
ATAGATGTTGATGGCCAGGTCCCAGTTTCCGAAGCGGGGCCGGACGCTTCCATCCATCCCCTGCCAGCCCCAGTTATAGTCAATGATCCGCATCAGCGCGGCCGTGCCGGTTGACTCGACGAACTGGCCGCGACCCGAGATCCGCTCGCGGTAGTTCAGGGCGGCCATGATTCCCATGGCAGCCGTGGTCCCTCCCACGTGATCGCAGACCCAGAACCCGGAGCGGGTGGGCCGGCCCCCGAAGGCCACCGGGGCCCCGGTGCCATGGGTGAAGCCGGAGGAGTTTTGCGCAGTCGGCTCATACATCCAGGGCCGGTCTTTCAGTGGTCCCCACTGCCCCCGCTGTCCCACCCAGCAGTACACCAACCGGGGGTTGATCCGGGAGAGCTGGCGGTATCCGATCCCCCAGGTATCGAACTGTCCAGGGGGATAGTTTTCGATCAGCACATCGGCGTCCACGGCCAGCTTCTTGAGCAGCTCCCGCCCCTCTTCGGTCTCCAGGTTCATGGTGATGGAGAGCTTGTTCCGGCACTCGTGGAGGAACTTGCCCCCGACCGCCTCGCCGGTCTCGCTGTCCTTGAACATCAAGTCCTGGCGACCGAAGGGGGTGTGCTTCCGCGTCGGATCCCCTCCGGGGGGCTCGACCATGATGACCTCGGCCCCGTGCTCGGCAAAGAGCGACGAGCACCAGTGACCGATGTTCATCTTGATGGAGCAGTCAAGAACCCGGATGCGGTTGAGCTTCTCCTGCTTCTTGCCCACATCGCGCCAATGGACATTGGCCTCCAGCCACGTGGGGTATTCCCGTGCCGCCTCGCTCAGACCCTTGTAGACCTCGTCGGGAGTCGGTCGTGGCACTGCTGGCCACGGCAAAACGGGGATGTCAGAACTCTTGATTTCTGCCATGCTGTCTTCCCCCCTTGATGAGACAATTCCGGATTCGCGAACACTCGATCAGGAGCTGTGTCTCCTCCCCCCTCTCACCTCCCTTCGCCGTTCCCACCTGACATCTTCGACTTGAATAGCCTTCAGCGTCCGCTTCCTTTGGATGATCCAACGATGAAGCCGTCCCCTGCCGGGTGTCAGGTCAGGGCCTCCGCGGCGATTTCGTATCCCAGGCGCTGCGAGATCTTCGTGCCCGCCTCTTTGACCAGGGGCACCAGCTCGGTTTGGACGCGCTCCGGAGAAAAGCGCGAGACCGGGCCCGACAACCCCACCCCCGCGACGACCTTGTGGGAGTAATCCCGCACCGGAGCCGCCACGCAGCAGACCCCGTATTCCAGCTCCTCGTTGTCCACGGCGAATCCCAGGCGGGCGACCTCCGTGAGGTGCTCGCGCAAGCGGTCCAGGTCGGTGATCGTGTTCTCGGTGAGTTTGCGCAGGGGTTGGTCCTTGAACAGCTCCTGCAGGCGGTCCTGGGACTCGAAGGAGAGCTGCACCTTCCCCGAGGCCGTGCAATAGGCGGGAAGGCGATGCCCCAGGCGAGGGATCACCCGGACGGTGTGGTTGGTCTCGTGCATCAGGACGTACACCACATCTGTGCCATCCGTCACGGCGAGATAGGCGGTCTCGTTCGACTTGGCGACCAGCTCCTCCAGGATGGGACGCGCCTGCCGCCGCAGACCGAGGTGATGCAGGAAGACGTTGGCCACCTCGAAGATCTTGATGCCGAGGCGGTAGTTCCCGGTCTTTTTATCCTGCTCGATGTATCGCCGGGTCTCCAGGGAGGCGAGCAGGCGGAAGACATTGTTCTTGTGCAGGGTGAGTTTGTGGGAGAGCTCGGTGACCCCAAGTTCTTCCTCGTTATAATTGAACGCTTCGAGAATGTCGAGCGCTCGGTCTACGGCCTGCACGACGTACTCGGATTTTTCCTTTCGGCGATGCTCCATGCGAACGCCCTGTGGCAGGAGCTCCCCGGCCTCACCCTGTGGATTCCGTGTGGATGAGGTGTGGAGCAGGGACAAGAGAAGACCGCGCGTCCAGACAACCTGCCGCCGGTCCTGGGGGAGTTGGGGGACCTTTATAAAATATCGTTCTAAAGGTGTCAAGAAAAAAATGCTCGTTTCGGGGCTATTCTTACTCGGAGGGGAGGTATGGGAGGAACATTCGGGTTACTTGTATCTTTGGGATGGGCAAATTACGTTAGAAACAAAGCATAATCAGCTAGTTACAAAATCCTTGAGTCAAAAATACACTATGAAACGCTGATTCAATACCCGTTCTAAAATCGGTCAACTGTCCTGTGGTTTCCGATGGAATCTTTCGATTCCGTGTTTCCCGGCCCAATCGAAAACTGAAGAAGTAAAATGCCCATTGAATTTTCATACTTGGTCACAAAGGAACGTCTCCCAAGAATCCACAGGGGATCCCCTCCTCCCCGTAAGACGATGGAATCGTTGCCGTGACGAAGCGTGTCGGGCGGTCCTCAAGAGACCTTTGGAACCTTCTTCCAGTCCGCCAGGAACTTCTCCAGCCCGATGTCGGTCAGGGGATGCTTCAGGAGCTGCCGCAGGACCGCGGGGGGCATGGTGCACACGTGGGCACCCGCCAAGGCCGCCTCCACGAAGTGCAGCGGGTTCCGGAGACTGGCGGCCAGGACCTTGGTCGGATACCCGTAGTTCCGGTAGATCGTCACGATCTGCCGCACCAGGTCCATCCCCACGTGGCTGATGTCGTCCAGCCGCCCGACGAAAGGACTGATGTAGGCGGCGCCGGCCTTGGCTGCCAGCAGCGCCTGGCTGGGGGAGAAGCACAGCGTGACGTTCGTCTTGATCCCCTCCAGCGTGAGCTGCTTGACCGCCTTCAAGCCCTCGGCGATGAGGGGAATCTTCACCACCACGTTCGCGTGGATCTTGGCCAGGTCCCGCGCCTCGGCGAGCATCCCCTGGGAGTCGGTGCTCACCACCTCGAGGCTGATGGGCCCATCCACAATCCGAATGATCTCATCCACGATCTCGCGGAAGGGGCGACCCTCCTTCGCCACCAGCGAGGGATTGGTCGTGATCCCATCCACGAGGCCCAGACTGGCAAGTTCACGAATGTCCTTCACATCTGCCGTATCGAGAAAAATCTGCATGCCGCACCTCCAGGTCCCCCTCACCTCCGTCTCTCCCCCAGTACATGGGGGAGAAAATATAAGGGATGGGAGGGGGGTCAACCGGGCCGGGGGCCAAAGATCGCCGTGCCGATCCGCACCAGCGTCGCGCCCTCCTCGATGGCCACCTCGAAATCGTGCGTCATGCCCATGGAGAGCTCGGCCAGGGGGAATCCCTCCCCCTCCAGCTTGTCGCGGAGGGTGCGCAGGCGGCGGAAAAACGGCCGGCTCTGTTCGCGATCGGGCAGGAGAGGCGGAATGGCCATCAGACCCTGGATGCGCAGATGGGGAAGCTGCCCCGCGGCCTCCAGCAGCGGGCGGACGCTGTCCTCGGACGTCCCGCTCTTCGCCTCCTCAGCGCCAAGGTTCACCTCGATCAGGCAGCGCACCACCTTCCCTGCTTGCTGCCCATAGCGGTCCAGAACCTGGGCCAGCTTCAGCGAATCCAAGGAATGGATCATCTCGAAGAGTGAGACGGCGAGTTTGGCCTTGTTTGTCTGCAGGTGCCCGACCAGATGCCATGAGGCCAGGCCGGGAAGTGCGACGATCTTGTCCTGCGCCTCCTGGACCCGATTCTCTCCGAGAACCGCCACTCCTGCGGCGACGGCCTCCCCGATCACTTCCACCGGCATCGTCTTGCTGACGGCCACCAGCGTGATCAAGCAGGGCTCTCGCCCCGCGCGCACGGCGGCGGCCCGGATCCGCTCCTGGACACGGAGTAAGCGATCCCGAATGGTTTCGGCCACGACAGGATCCTCGCGTTGCTTCGTACCCTAACAGAGCACCCCGGCACTGTCAACGCGCCCGTGGATGCAATCCCCCATCGCAAGAATGGCTTCGGAGCGGACCGATTCATCCTCCGGGGTCCGGCCGGGGTTCACCTATTTCGCGCTCGTTCGCGGTCGAGGCCCGGTGCCGCGGGCGGTGCGCGGTGCGGCTCTTGTGGCGGACGGCCACGAGTTCGGCCAGGATGCTGGCTGCGATCTCGGCGGGGGTCTCGGCGCCGAGGCTGAGACCGATAGGGGCGTACACGTGCTGGATGTCCTCTTCGCCCACGCCCATCCGGCGCAGGAACTGGAACACGGCTCGGACCCGGCGCTGGCTGCCGATCATCCCGACGTAGGCGGCCGGCTTGTGGATGACCTGCAGAAGGGCCGCCTGATCGAAGGTATGACCACGCGTCACCAGGACGAGGTAGGTGTTTGGGGCGATCCGGAGGTCAGCAACACTCTTGGCGATGTCAGCGACGATGATGCGATCGGCTTCGGGAAACCGGGCGCGATTGGCGAAGGCCGACCGGTCGTCGATGACCGTGACCTCGAAGTTCAGGACCTTGGCCATCCTGGCCAGGGGGACTGCGATGTGCCCGGCGCCCACGATCACCAATTCATCGGGCGCCGCCAGCACCTCGAGAAAGACGGCCGCCTCGCCCGCCGCGCCTTCGATCGGCACGCCGATCCGGCGGCTGCGATTTCCGGCGATCGCCTGGGCCGCCCGTTCGAGGATCACCGACGCGCCCGGCAGCCTCTCGACGCCCTCCTGCCGGGTAGACCAGATGACCGCCCGGGTGCCGAGGGGGAAGCGGATGGGGTCCGGCGTTGTCACCAGCGTGGCCAGGACCACGGGCTCCCGGTCGTCCATGGCCCGGGCCAGGATCCCGGCGACGCGGATGGACGAGGGTCCGGGTCGGACTGGATCAGCCGGTAGCATGGGATCGATGAAGATCTCCATGATGCCGCCGCAGTTCGTGGGACTCTCCTCGCTCATCTCTCCCGTGAGGTCCACGACCGACATCATCGGCCGGCCTTCGGCCAGACTGCGGACAGCGTCCCACAGGACCTGCGCTTCCCCGCACCCGCCGCCCACCGATCCGGCGATCTGGCCCTCCCCCACCACGAGCATCTTGGCCCCGATCTCGCGCGGGGTGGAGCCACGGGATGCGGTCACCGTGGCCACGGCAACGGATTGACCGGCCTGCAAGAGGTCGAGGATTTTGCGGTACATCGGATACCCTTCAACCGCCAATCCCGCCAGGGGCGGGACAAGGGCGCCAAGGTCGAATCCGGCATAAAATCTTCTTGGCGCCTTGGTGGTTAGATGAATCGGGCGATTTCAGTGGGTGGGTTTGGGCGCCATGAAGACCAAGAGCGTAAGCGGCTCATCGGCTGTATTGGTCACGCCGTGTACCGCTGCCGCCGGCGCCAGGACCGCCTGGCCCGCAACCAGCTCCTGCTGCTCCTCGCCTACGCGCACGGTGGCCCGGCCGGCCAGGATGTAATAGATCTTGTCCGAGCCGGCGTGGGCATGGACCTTTTGTGCCTGCCCGGGTTTGAGGCAATACAGATCGAAGAAGAACCGGTCGGTCTCGAAGAGGCCGACCTTCTGCATCTTCTCGTCGGCAAACTGGACCTTGGCTCCCATGGTCACGATCTGCATGCGCATTCCTTCCTCTCGCGCATTCGAGGCGATCTGCCCGTCCTCCGTCGGCCTGGCTCACCCTTGCCCGGGCTCTCTCCGATGTTCTCGGAGGAATTGCTCCACCTCCCGGATGAGGTCGGCGCCGCCGGGCAGGTCGCTGGCTGGGACCCCCTCGCCCTCGGATGTCTCCTCCCGGGCCACCCGCTGCTCCAACTCCTGAATATATCGGGCCGCCTCCGGCTTCTGCGCCAGGATGCGGGCCAGTTGCCGGTCGTATTCCGCTGCGGCCTCTTCCAGCTCCCCCAGGTCCGTCTGCCACTCCAGGAATTCGAGGACGCGGCGCACCAGGGCCAGGATGGCGTGGGGATTGCTGACCTCGGAGACGTAATGGGGGACACTGGCCCACAGGCTGACCACGGGAAGTCCCGCGCGTCGGCAGGCATCATTCAGGGCGCCCACGATGCCCGTCGGCCCCTCGTAGCGGGTGGGGCTGGTCCGCAACCGCGCGGCGAGCTCCGGATCGGTGCTCACCCCCGTGACCTGAATGGGCCGGGTATGCGGCACATCCGCCAGGAGGGCGCCCAGCGTGATCACCATCGTCACCTGGGCGCGACGAGCCACCTCCAGGATGTGGCCGCAGAACGTCTGCCACTTGAGGTGCGGTTCGATCCCGATCCCGACGATCACGTCCCGGGACAGGGAGGGTTCCTGACCCAGGAAGAACTCGTTGGCCGGCCAGCGAATCTCCCGGGTCTGGGAGCCATCCTGAATCCGCACTTCCGGCCGGGTCAGCCCGAAGTGAAAGAACTCCTCAGGCAGGATCCGGGCGATGCATGGCGCCGACCAGCGCTGGGCCAGGAACTGCGCCGCGGACGTGGCGCTCTCGGCGGCGTCGTTCCACCCGGCGAAGGCCGCCAGCAGGACGGGGCGGCGGAGGCCGGGCGGAAGGTCCTCGAAAACCAGGGAGGAGGATTCGGCCATTGGGAATATCCCCAACTGCGAGGGTCCGGGGCGCGTCCCTCAGGTAGCCGGCGGAGACGTCGCGGTCGGCCTTCGTCCCATTCGGTAGCGGATCACGCCCGTCTGGTCCAGGGAGAACCACCGAACCTTCGTGCTCCCGTCCTGAGGACTCGCATAAATCGTGTAGGTGTTCAACGACGGGTCAGACGGATTCTCGGTGGACGTCAGGTCCAACTGGTACTTTTGGATCACCCGGGAGCTGGTGGTCCGGGTCGCTTGACCGCGCTGGACTGATCGGCGGCGGGTCCGGACGAAATTCACCGCATCCGGGACGAAGCCGGTCTCCTCCAGCTCATCAAAGTCGCCACAATAACCGGCCGAGTCGCTCTCCAGCCGCCATTCCTGTTGGCCCTTGTGGACCTCCCGGAGGTACTGGATGACCGCCACCTCCCGGGCCCGCTGCACGAAATTGAGATACGATGGAATCGCGATCGCCGCCAAGAGACCCACCACGGCGACCGCGATGAGCAGTTCGATGAGCGTGAAACCGCCCCGATACTGGCCGGGGACCTTGCGCCGTCGCATACGGAGAGCCCCCCGTCTCAGTTCGGTTCAGGCAATTCGGCCAGGATCCCCTCCATCTTGACCAGTGCCTGCTGGACCTCGGTCGGCACGCTGGTCCCCCCGATCCCCGCCTTCAGCTCCGCCAGCGCCGCCCCCAGGCGCCCCGCGCGCTCCCGGCGGACCATTTCCCGCTGGACCAGGGCCTCACCCACGGCATTGGCGGCCATCTCCAATTCTTTCAGCCGGTCCCAGCGGCGCAGGCGGGCGCGCATCTCGTACTTGCCGGCGGCGAACCCTTCCATCACTCGCTGGATATGATACGCCGGCCCCACGACCCGGTGGGTGACGAAGATGGACTGCGCCGCCACCAGGACTGCGACCACCAGGACGGCGGGCCAGAACCGCTTGTGCAGCTCCAGGACCTGCCGGGCGATCCAGAACTGCTGGTCCGGGTTCGCCGTGGCGGCGAATTCTTGCTGGAGGGGATAGAACATCAGAAAGCCGAGCAGAAGGGAGTAACCGACGATGAAGAGCAGGATCGTTGCCGCGACCCTCAACTGGTACCAGGGCTGGATGAGGACCTTTCGCCGACGGAATTTGGGCCATCTCTCCGCGACTGCTGGTTCGGCCATGCTCGTCCCCCCAGATACTTCCAGGTCCCCCTGAAGGGCCGCCGACCCCATCTCTTCGCCCACGCGACGGAATGCGTCAGCGACGCGTTGAGATCGGCGGCCGGCGCCGGACCTGCTCAGCCTACCTCGGTCGGGTTGTGTGGATCCCGCTCCCAGTCGTACCAGGAACCGGCGTAGTTGACTGCCGACGGGTAGCCCAGCAGTTTCAGCGCCAGCAACCCGACCGATGCCGACACCCCTGCATTGCAGTAGGTGATGACCCGCTTGTCCGGCGTGACCCCCGCCGCCTCGTGGATGGCGCGCAGGGCCGTCTCCCCTTTCCAGGTCTTGAACGGGCCCTCCCAGAAGGTGCTGATGGGGACGTTCACGGCCCCGGGGATCCGCCCTTTCCGCTCGCCGCGCCCTACTTCCCCCCGGAAATCGGCCGGTCCACGGCAATCAACGAGACGCATCCGCGGATCCCCGATGGCTCGCCGGACCTCGTCGCTGGCCGTCCGCCATTCCGCCTGCACCCTCGGCGTGAAGGGAGCCGGAGCGTGGCGCGGCACCTCGGCGGTGACCGGTCGCCCCTCTGCCGCCCACTTGGGGTAGCCGCCGTCCAGCAGGCGGACGGCCGGATGCCCGTAGTAGTTCAGGATCCACCACAGGCGCGCCGCGATGTGGTTGCCGTCGTCGTCGTATACGATGACCAGATGCTGGTCCCCGATCCCCAGCCGTCCCATCAGTGCGGCGAACCGCTCAGGCGAGATGACCGTCATCTTCACGGGGGCGTCCGGCTCCACGATATCCGTCAGCCACCCGACGAAGACGGCGCCGGGCAGGTGCGCCTCGGCATACAAGTCTCGGCTCTCCAGGTACCATGGCTTGGGGGCGTCGGCCGGCCGGATCACGCCGCGGATGTCCACGATGCGCATGGCGGGACCGGCTAGGTGGGCGGCCAGCCAATCCGTGTCCACCAGGAACGCATCTCTCCGAGGCGTTTCCGTCATGCTCTCCTCCGACACGCACGCCGCGTGCCCGATGCGCAGGCATCATATCGCGTGGATTCGGGAATGTGTCAAGGTGAAAGTCCAAGAGGTATCACGAAAAAACGAGGGGCAACGGCGCGGATGTGGTGCCCGGCACCGGGACGTTCAGGCTCGAAGGCGTCTCCTCATGGCGAACTCAGACTCCGGGGAACCCGGAGGGCGGGGCGAAGCTTCTGTGGATCTCCGGTTTTTACCAACTCACTGCAAGGGGATATCCTCAATCGAGGTCGATGTCGCGGACCGGCTTGGTGATGGGCTCGTCCTTCGCCTTCCTCAGGGCATCCTGGAACTTCCTGTCGAGGAGATTCTTCTTGCTCTTCTCGGCCTTGAGGGACTCCTCGAACTTGGCCTGTCGCTGGGCCGCCTCGGCCTGCAGACCCTTCACGGCCTCGGTCAGATCCCTGACCGTCCGCTCTTCGGGGGGCGGCTCGTAGGACAGGACCGCCTGCAGTTCCGGGTCCACCCGCAGCTTTGCCTGGCAACAGGGACAGACGACCTCGAAGGGTTCCTTCGCGTCCTGGCTCATAGCCGCCTCCGGCACTCTCCCCAGACCTTTTTAGCAGGAGGAGGTGCTGCGATCAAGCGCGAATTCAAACCGAGATACCAGGGGACTCGCCACTGCAACCAGGCCCTTCCCTCCGGCCGCCGGTGGGAGTATAGTGCCGCCCATTCGCCCAGGAGGGGACGTTCCGTGAGCCTTCCGAAGAAGACCCTGGACGCCCGGGCCATGGCCATGGTGGTCAGCCTGTGCTTCCTCTGGGGATTGGCGCAGATCTCCATCAAGGTGGCGAACCGCGGCGTGAGCCCCATCTTCCAGGCCGCGGTGAGATCCGTGGTAGCCACCCTGCTGGTGGCGGTCTGGGCCCGGGTCCGCAGCCTGCCACTCGTGCACCGGGACCGGACCCTGCTCCACGGGCTGGCGATCGGCCTCCTGTTCGGAACAGAGTTCGTCTTCATCTACGTGGGCCTGAACTATACGACCGCATCCCATGCCGTGATCTTCCTCTATACGGCCCCGTTCTTCGTGGCGCTGGGCGCCCACTGGCTCCTGCCCAACGAGCCGCTCACCGGCCGGAAGTTGGCTGGCCTGGTCCTGGCCTTTGCCGGGGTGATCCTTACCCTGTGGGATAGCCTCGGCCGCCCCACCCGGATCCAGCTGGAGGGCGACCTGATGAGCATCGCGGCCGCGTTCCTGTGGGCGGCCACCTCCCTCTACCTCAAGGCAGTCGTCCGGACCAGCATGACGCCGTCCCAGATGCTCTTCTATCAGCTCGGAGTCTCTGCCGTGCCGCTTTTCCTGATCAGTCTGCTCTTCGAGCCTCAATGGATCCGGGATCTCAGTCCGCTGGTGGTCCTCTCTCTCGCCTACCAGGGAATCATCGTGGCCTTCGCCAGTTATCTGGTCTGGTTCTGGCTGATCCAGGTCTACCCGATCAGCAGCCTGTCAGGATTCACATTCTTCACGCCGATCTTCGGGGTCCTGTTGGGCGGCCTGCTGCTCCACGAGCCGCTCACGGCAAAGCTGCTGACCGGCGGCGGGCTGGTCACAGGCGGGATGATCCTGGTGAACTGGCCGGAGAATCGGGCACGGGAGGCTTGAAAAATCACGGCCCGGTACGAAGGCCGGGCCGTGGAATCTCCGTCCTCGGGAGGGAAGGCTTTCTCGCCTCGTGGCTCGTGGCTCGCAGTTCGCGGCTCGTGGCTCGTGGCTCGTGAGGGAAGGCTACTTCCCGGAATAGCGGTACTCGAAGTCCTTCAGGACCCCCTGCGTGTCGAACCGGACAGTGAGCATCTCGACCCGCTCGGTCGTGCGGGAGAGCAAGCCCGAGGTCTGGTCGCGGGAATAGATGAACGTCTCGAGCCCGGGGGCTATCACGATCTCCTGCGGAATCCCGAAGAGGTCCCGCACCTCGGCCTTGGTGGTCTTGCCCTGGACCAGGCGCTTCAGGCTCTCCTCGTCGGCGATCCGGGCACCGGCTGGCCGGCGTGGCGGAGGAGGCGGCGCCGGCGTCGCAACCGGGGCCGGAGGAGGGGCAGGTTGCGACACCTCGGGCGGCTTGTCCTTGGAGCGGGAGAAGAGGCCGCATCCTGCGCTCAGCACGGCGAAGGAGACCAGCACCGCCACGGCCAGGGCGGTTCGGGATCGACGAGAGTGGATCATGCGAAAGGGTCCTCCATGAATAGGACACCCGCTGCAGGCGTATGGGGTAGAGGGAAGCCGGCGTCCCTTGCATGTCTCAGCGGGTGGGACAAGCCGGCCTCCCTCCGCCGCCCACAGTCTGGCCGGTCTTCCTAGCGATTTCCGTATTCGATCAGCCTCAACTGGTCTTGCCGCCCGCCCCGCACATGGAGAACGCGACGCTGTACACTCCCAGGATCAACGCGACGGCGTACAGGACGCGGGACGAGAAACCAGCCACTTCTCCCACTCCGAGCTTGGCCACGACCGCCAGGATCAGGCAAAGACCGGACAACGCAAGGCTCGCACACGCCAACCACCCGATCGCCTTCATGCTCCTGCCTCCTTTCCCCCCTCCAAGTGACGGCCTATACCCCCGACGCTCCCGGACACGGTCCGAGAGACCTCCCTCCCCCACAGAAACCCTCTCGACCAAGAGAGAACGCCAGGCCCCGCGCCCCCGCACTGAGAGGCCCGGGACCCTCAGGGCGATACCGGGATCGTCCAGCCGAACGGATCCTCCATCTTGCCGTACTGGATGCCGGTCAGTGTCTCGAAGAGCCGCTGCGTCCAGTCCCCGATCCGCCCCTGGTTGTGGTGTGGTTGCTTCAGCTCTCGCCATCCGGCTGGCCCATCGGTCTCACCCCTTCGGAATCGAAGACCCTCGTACGTGCTCCGTCCATCCGCCGCGGTGGAACAGGGTCCGGAGATAGACGCCGAGGCCGACGGCT
>METI01000222.1 GCA_001771285.1 candidate division NC10 bacterium RIFCSPLOWO2_12_FULL_66_18 | reverse complement strand
GTCATGGAGGAGGAGTGAAATGGAAAACCGGGGACGACGGAGCGGGCTGTACCGGAAGATCCTGGTGGCCTACGACGGCTCGCCGGGGGCGCGGAAGGCCCTCAAGGCCGCCATCCAGATGGCCGATTGCTCGGATGCGGAGCTGCACTGCATCTGCGTCGAGGAAAAGCTGCCGTACTACGCGGCCACGCTGGGGGAGGTCGAGGAGGCCAAGGCGGAGCGGGACGCGTACTTCGAAAAGCTGGTGCGGGAGGCGCGACAGATGGCCTGGGACTATGGGATCGAACTGCACTCGAAGGTGGTGCCCGGCCACGAGGTCGAGAGTATCATCACGGCGGCGCGCGAGGGAGGGTTTGACCTTCTGGTCGTGGGGTTCGTGGGCCACTCGAATGTCTTCGGTCGCGTCATGGGAGGCACGACCCAGAACCTCAGCCGGCTGTCGCCCTGCAGCGTTTTGATTGTGAAGTAAGGCAGGCAGACCGCTCGGATCACCGCGAGGGTGTGCTGTGGGGCGCCACTGTCACCGATTGATCTTGCACGGCCAGGGAGGATGTGGCTAAACTCCCCACGTCTCTAATCGGGCGGACTCGCTCCGATGGAAATGAGTGGTTGCATGGCTGTGGCTTAGAGCAGCCGCATCCCCGGGTCGGCGCGGGAGCAGTGCATACGCAAGGAGGGAGGGTGAGGTTACCCCACATGGCTACACTGGTCTCCCACCGCGATCTCTGCAAAGCGTGCCTCTGGCTTGGCCTCACCGCCTACGGCGGACTGGCCATGGTCGGCCATGTCCGGGACGTGATCGATGGCGAAGCGGTCGTAGGCTTCGATTGGGGGAAGCTGGAGCGGCTGTTGGGATTGGTGTAGTCCTACAGGGGCCTTCCTGGAAGCACGGCGGGGCGGGAGGGCGCCGAGGCCCTGGAGCGGGGCAGAGGGTCAGGGTTGGGGCTCGTCCGGCAAGGCAGCCGGGGCGGCGTCGTCAGCCCCAGCGTCCCCGAGGGTGCTCCTTGCGCACTCGGCCTCGTCACGACGCCGCTTCACGATCCACATGTAGTGTTCCGGCGTCTGCCGCCGGTAGGTGAGGACGCCGAAGCCCGCCGCCTCACACCAGACCCGCACCTGTTCGGGCGTCACCCGCACCTGCTGCGGCGGCCCTTGCTCGCACGGGCCCTCCGGGTGAAACTCCGCCACCACGGCCAGGGCGCTGGAGGGGAGCAGGCGCGCGACGCTCCTGAAAATTCCCGGGGGATCATCCGTGTGATGCAGGACCATGGTGACCAGAGCCGAATCGGGGTGGAGGGTTCCCGGGTCCAGTGTGGTTGCGTCTGCGACGACCCGCTGGATCTGAGCCACACCGCGTTCGTGTTGCAGGCGCGCCAAGTAGGCTAGGGCATCGGCCGACCGGTCCACGGCGTACACGAGCCCGCCAGGGCCTACTCGGCCCGCAAGCACAAGACTGACATAGCCCGGGCCGGTCCCGATGTCCAACACGCGGGCGCCCGGCTGAAGGTGCAAAGCTTCCATCCACTCCTCGACTAGGCCGGCACGCCGAACCTGGCGAGCGAATACCTCGTCCCAGGTGATGTGGCTCAGGTCCTTCCGGTAGGATTCCTCCACGGCACGGCTCCTCTACATTCCGAGCTGTGAGACAGACCAGACAACGAGGCCAAGAGTCACAAAGATGGACATGCCAATCGTGATGCGCATCGAGATCGGCCGCTTCGAATCCCGCAACTGGTAGAGCATCAGACCAACCATTGCCAAGGACATGAGCAGCATGACCCGCCGAACCATAGGAAACATCGTCATGAAGCTCATCCCCGCACCACCTAGCCCGACGGCGAACAACATCATGTGCAGCGTGTGATGCTGGCTGGCCAGAAACGACAATACGACGGCGCTGACCGAGGTGAGCCCCTCCTTCTTCATGATCCCCCTCGTTGCAGAACATCCCACAAGAAATAGCCGAACGGCTGCCACCGGCGAATGAATCGGGACGCGCCGGCAAGGCAGCGAATACTACAGCCGCTTCGCCTCGGCCGGAAGCAAAAACAGCCCTTGCCCCTGCTTCGCCGCGATATATGACCTTCCACTGCCCACGCGCCCCGACTTCCGCCCCCGGGGGCGCTCTATTCTGCCCGTAACGCCACAATCGGGTCCAGACGGGCGGCCCGCCGGGCGGGGTAGGCGCCAAAGAAGACGCCCACAGCCGCCGCGACGCCGAAGGCCAGGAGGATCGCCAGGGGCGAGATGGCGGTAGGCCATCCAGTCAGGTGCGAGAGAACGAGGCCGCCGGCTACACCGACCAGGCTCCCGATCAGGCCGCCGACGAGGCTCAGACTCGTGGCCTCCAGGATGAACTGGAGCAGGATGTCCTGGCGTCGGGCGCCGACCGCCCGGCGCACCCCGATCTCCTGGGTCCGTTCCCGCACCGAGATGACCATCATCGCCAGGATGCCGATCCCGCCGACGAAGAGGGAGATCCCGGCGATGCTCCCGAGGAGCAGGCTGAACGTCTGGCTCGTCTCCTGTGCTGCCTCCAGGATCTCTGCCTGGGTCTGCAGGGTGAAGTCCTCGGGATGGCCGGATCGGATGCGGTGCCGCTCCCGGAGCAGGTCCGTCACCTGGCGCGCCGCGCTGCTCATGGCTCGCTCGTCCCGGGCCTGCACATAGAGGCTGTTCAGGTAGGTGAGGTTGAAGAGTCGCCTGAGTGCCGTGTTAATCGGGATGAAGATCTGATCGTCCTCGTCAATGCCGGCGTAGTTCACTCCCTTCGGCTCCAGGATCCCGATCACTTCGAACGGCACGTTGCCGATACGGATGGTGTCGCCCACCACCCCTCGCTCTGTGCCCAGATTGGTGAGAACCGTATGCCCCACGATGGCGACCCGTTGCGCACCTTGCACCTCATCGGCGTCGAAGAACCGGCCCACGATGGTCCGGAACTCCCGCACGGTGGGGAAGTCCGCCGAGGTCCCGACGATACTGGTGTTGGTTGTGCCCGTGCCGTATTTCACGGGGAGCTTCCGGCTCTGGATCGGCGCCACGCGGGCCACCGCCGGACACTCCTCTGTTATTGCCTTGACGTCCCGGAGATCCAGCGTTGTGACATTGCCGACGAGTTGCGGTCGTCCCGCAACGTTCTTGAGTTGGCCCGCGCTCACGATGAGGATGTTCGTCCCCAGCCCCTGGATCTTTCCCAGGACGTCCCGCTTGGCCCCCTCGCCCACGGCCAGCATGACGATGACTGCCGCCACTCCGACCACGATGCCCAGGATCGCGAGGAGCGCCCGCAGCCTATGGGCCATCAATCCCTTGAGGGCGATGCGAGAACCCTTGAGGAGGCGCATGGTCATGCCTCAGAACAGCAGGACCGACAGGATCGCACCCCCTCCCACAACAAGGAGGAGGTCCACCTTCCACCAGAGCGCGAGCCAGGCCGCCGCCATCAATCCCCACGTCTTCCAATCGCCCAACGCTTCGTGGCCGAACCGATAGCCCACCAGGAGCAGCATTCCGAGAAAGGCCGCCAGGATGCCCCGGACCATGAGCCGGATGGGCCTCGACCCCTTGATCCGCTCGTAGTGGGGCGCCAGGGTGGTGAGCACCAGGAATGATGGGAAGAACACGGCGATGGTCCCGAGAAGCGCCCCGAGCAGACCGCCCGCCTTGTACCCGACGAAGGTCGCCGTGATCACGATGGGGCCCGGTGTCACCTGGCCCAGGGCGATCCCGTCAATGAACTCCCGCGTGCTCACCCACCCGAAGCGGTCCACGACTTCCCGTTGAATCAGCGGAATCGTCGTGAAGCCGCCCCCAAACGCCATGAGATCCACCTTCATGAAGATCAGGTTCAGTTGGGCCAGCACGGGAGCAAACGCCAAAGGGACGACCAAGACACACACAGCCACGCCGGTCGCGACAATCCACCCGCGGGGCGTCATCGGCCGGGCCCTTTCCCGGGGGGCACCGGCGCCTGCTCCCCACGGAACAGAGCCAGCGCCAGTAGGGCTGCTCCCAGCAGAACCAGCACCAGATTCACCCGGAGGGCGAGGGCGGCGAAGGCCAGCGCCATCAGGAGCACACCCGGCCACCCGTGGACGGCCGCACGCGCAAGGGACACGCAGGCGTTCAGGATGATGGCGACGACAATGGCGGCCAGCCCTCGGAAGAGTGCCTTGACCAGAGCAAGCTCCCCGAATGCGAAGTAGGCAGCCGACAGGCCCGTCATCAGGAGGAAGGCCGGCAGGACAAAGGCCACGGCGGCCACGGCTGCCCCGGAAAGCCCGCGCAGGCGGTAGCCCATGTAGGTCGCCATCTGCATCATGGTGGCCCCAGGGATGACCTGGCAGAGCGCCATCCCCTCCTTGAACTCCACCTCGGTGAGCCAATGCCGCTTCCCGACGCACTCCTGCCGGAAATAGGCCATCATGGCGGGGCCACCGTAGGCCGTGGCCCCCAGGCGGAGGAACGCGAGGAAGAGCTTCCGCAGCGAGATGTCGGGCATGCTGGGACCTCCCTTAGCGGCAATGCTGTTCACTTACACCGCCAGCCGGATGAAATCCCCCCTCCGCCCCCCTTTGGCAAAGGGGGGGACGGGGGGGGATTTGCTCGAACGCCGACGCCAATTGCTGGACCTCATGTGAACGTATTGCCTTCACCCGCGGAGGGCTTCCACGGGGCGGAGGGCGGCGGCCTTGCGGGCCGGCTGGACCCCGAAGATCAAGCCGACGATCCCTGCGAAGAGCACCGCACCCACAATCGCCGGCCAGGAGACGGCAGCAGGCCAGCCCATCAGGCTCGAGGCGAATATGGCCCCACCCGCGCCCAGGAGGACACCGATCAGCCCTCCGGCTGCTGTCACAGCGCCGGCCTCCAGCACGAACTGAAGGAGGATGTCCCGACGCCGGGCGCCGACCGCGCGCCGGAGGCCGATCTCCTTCGTCCGCTCGCTGACCGAGATCAGCATGATGTTCATCACGATGAACCCGCCGACCAGGAGAGACAGGGCGGCGACGATGGATAGGAAGAGGGTGAGCGTCTGGGAGGTCCCGGTGAGGACGCCCAGCATCTGCTCCGCGATCCGGACGCTGAAGTCATCCGGCATCCCCGCTGCGATGTGATGGCGTTCGTGGAGAAGCTGCTTCACGCGCTCGGCCGCCCCCCGCACCTGCTCGCGTCCGTTGATCTGGACGACGAGTTGCGTCATGTTGGTCAGGTTGAACAGGCGCCGGGCCGCGGTGGCCTGGGGGATCAGGATGCGGTCATCCAGGTTCCCGCCCCCCGGGCTAGCGCCCATGCGCTTCTGGAGGCCGATGACCTTGAAGGGGACGTTTTCAATACGGATGGTCTGATCCTGCGGGTCGGTATCCCCGAAGAGAGCCGCTGCCGTGTCTTGCCCCAAGACGGCCACCCGGGCCGTGGAGGTCTGCTCCTCCGCCCCGAAGAACTCGCCCCGAGTCACGGGCGTCGGCCGGATCGCCGGATAGTTCGGCGTCACCCCCCACACCATCGTCGTGGTGGACTGGCCGCCAAACTTGATGGCCACGCCCTGCTTGGACTGCACCAGGGCCACGTCCTGGACGTTCGGCACCTCCGCCTTGATCGCCTGGGCATCCTCAGCGGTCAGCGTGGCCGGAACCGTATCCACACTGCCCAGCCCCCGCGTCATGCCGCCCCCAGGTATTACCATCACAGCCCCGAAGGCGCTCAAGTTCTCCATCTTCTGCATCACTTGGACCTTGGCCCCCTGGCCCACGGAGATGATGACGGTGAGGGCGGTGATCCCGATGAGCACCCCCAGCATCATGAAGAATGTCCGGGGCTTGTTCGCGGTAAGTCCCTTGAGGCTGACCCGCACCGTGCTGACGATCTTCATGACCGCCCTCCTGCGACTGCCCCGACCGTCATATCTTCCGATCGGCTCTCCCAGGTGACCTGCCCGTCTTTCAGGTGGATAACGCGCTCCGCATGCCGGGCGATATCCGGCTCGTGAGTGACCAGGACGATCGTTCGCCCCTGACGATGCAGATCCTTGAATAAGGCCATGATCTCCTCGCTGGCCTTGGTGTCCAGGTTCCCGGTGGGCTCATCGGCCATCAGTATGGCCGGATCCGTGACCAGCGCCCGCGCGGTGGCCACCCGTT
>METI01000221.1:37488-65681 GCA_001771285.1 candidate division NC10 bacterium RIFCSPLOWO2_12_FULL_66_18 | reverse complement strand
GGGGCTGAATATTAATCGGTCGTCGCCCGGAGTTGCAATACCCGAAACTCCCTGAGTGCGGGGATCGGGGATCAGGGACCGGTCCGAAACCCGGCCCCCAGCCCCTGACCCCCGCAGAAGGCTGACAACCGACGGCTGCTCTTACACCGCGGGCCAGGCCTCGCTCTGGGTGCATGACCCGGTCTACGGCTCTTGAGAGACTCCCGGCGCCTGGGACCTTCCCCAGGCGGGGCCAGGACGGCATCCCCACTCGCCGGATTTCCCGGCTTCCCTAGGAGGGTACAGATCGGAGAATTTCGAGGAATTGACGAGGCGGAATGATTCTGACTCCACGGTAGGTCTTGATGTGGGTCAGGTCCCGGTCGCCGCTGACGATGTAGTGGGCCTTTCCCTCGAGGGCGGCGGCGAGGAATTTATCGTCGCCGGGGTCCCGGCACACTCGGACTTCTTGTTTTCCGGCAACCATGATGGCAGATTCGGCAAGGCGCCTCAGGAGCCTTTCGATATCGTCGCCCGTCATCCACTGGCGGGATCGGATCTTCTCATAAAAAAGAACCCTCCCTACCTCCCGGAGAATCGGGTCCGATAGGACAAGCATGTATTTGCCTGCCTGCCAGGCCCGAAGGATCCGATCCTCGTTCCCGCCACGGATGAGCGTTGCCGAAACGATGAGGTTGGTGTCAAGGACGGCAACGATCACGCCCTAGCCCAGCCTTCGCTTTTGCCCCGAGCCTCGGACAGCTTTCACCGCCTCGCCTACGAGCGACCGCATTCTCGTCGGGCTCTCCCGATTGGCCCGCTCCTGGACGCGGTCAATCAGGTCAAACAGTTGACGCTTTGCGATGGTTTGTCGGGCCTCGCGCGTGTCAATATACAGCCGCAGGGCTTCTCTCAACAGTTCCGACTTCGTTCGGCTTTCCTCTTTGGCGACTTTCTCCGCTTGCCGTGCCAGCGCTTGGGGAAGGGAAACCGTCACGAGCGCAGTCGAGCGCATAAATCCCACCTCCAATCCATTGCTCATACTATGTATGAACTCTACACTTCTGGGCAGGACCTGTCAAGACACCTCCGTCGCTGCGGCTGGCGTCACGCGGGCGGGTGTATGGCCTTGGAGACGGGGCTGAAGGCTATACCGTCAGACGACATGCCAGTTGGGGTGGCCCTGGGCCGCGGCGCGCAATCTGCGCGGGAGCCAGTCCTTCAGGGCTGGGCTGAGGTATATCACAGGATACAGGCAGTCGCCGTCCTTTTGGATCGTGCCTTCGGCCTTGGCCTGCTCGGCCAGGAGGGTGAATGGGAGGATCCGGATCCCGGCGGAGAGTTGCACGTGCCCCGGATCCACGCGCTCGATGAGGGCAAGCGTCTGCTCCACCGTCTCCCGAGTCTCGCCCGGCCGGCCGAAGATCACCGAGAGGACCAGGGGAACCCCGGCGGCACGGAGCGGTTCCGCGGTGGCAGCCAGCTCCGCCAGGTGCCGGTCGAGGTCGCGGAGGGGCTCCTGGAGTGGCCCGGGGCCGGCCAGCAGGGCCATCCGGCAGCCCGCCGTGCGCATCAGATCGGCCAGTTCCCCGTCCATGTGGCCCGGCTGCAGGCCCGTGGCCCACTCGAAGCCCAGCCCCGCATCGCACAGGGCCCGGCACAGGGCCTTGGCGTCCGGGACCGGGACATTGAAGCCCGAGTCGGCCAGGAAGACCCTTCGAATCCCGAACCGCGCGCGCAGCTCCCGGAGGTCGTCGAGCAGCGCAGGGATGGGACGCGGGATCGGACCCGGCATCGCCGACATCGGGATGGGACCATCGGTCCTGGGAACCGGACCTCCGGTCTGGGGGGTCGGACCCTGCGCGCGGATGTACGGCCACATCTTTGTCAGAACGGCGATGCTGTATCCCGCCGCCTCGTACCGGGAAAGGTCGAACGCCTCGTAGCACGGCGAGACCTGCGGGGCATCCCAGGGGCCCGGCGGGTTCACCCGGATCTCGCCTCCCTCGCGGAACACCAGGCCGGGGAGATCCTCCCAGGGCGCTTCCCGGCCCACTCGCTCTGCCAGTTCGGGAAGCGTCCGGCTGGCATCCCCCGCCAGGAGGAAATCCGGCTCCAGGGCCTCGAACGCATCGCGCGGCAGGAGGCTGACGGCCGGTCCTCCCAGGACGATGGGGGCTCGACTGTATTGGCGACAGGTGCGGATCCAGGTTCGGATGTCCGGCAGGAAGCTGTGCACCCGCTGGGCGGGTACCCGCCGCCTTCCGATGGCGTCCAGGTTGCGCACCGAGATCCCGATGAGATCGGGCAAGGATTCCGCGATGGCCCGGCGGATGGCCTGGCGCGGCGCCCGGGCGAACATGAGGTCCACCAAGCGGACCTCGTGGCGGCTTTCCCGCAGGGCGCCCATCAGGATGGCCAGACCCAGGGGAATCGGCCGGATGCGGACGCTCCCGACGAATCGATCGTGACGATTGCTGCTGATGAGGAGGATTTGCATGGGATGAACAGCGCGACGCAGCCGCGCCTCACGGAAGAAGGCGGGGGATTCCGGTGGCGGCCTCCGCGGTGGCGACCGTCATGGCCGGCGTGTTGCGGGCGTAGCCGATGCGACCCTGGGCATCCACCAGGATCAGGCCGCCCTCCCCCTGGACCTTGCGGGCGAGGTCGGCGATCGTCTCCTGCGCCACCTGCATGGGGTCCGCGCCGGATGCCAGGCGGTCCACGGTTGCGCGGGCCAGCGTCACGCGGATGATGTGCTCGCCGTGGCCCGTGCAGGACACGGCGCCACACCCGTCCTCGGCGTAGGTCCCGCACCCGATGAGGGCGCTGTCGCCGACGCGGCCCGGATGCTTCTGCGCCATGCCCCCGGTGGAGGTCGCGGCGGCGACGTGGCCCTGCGGGTCCAGGGCCGCGGCTCCCACCGTCCCCATGGCCTCCAGGTCGGCCCGGCGCTCCTGCCACCAGCGCTGCAATTGCCGCTCCGTGATCAATTCCTCCGAGGAACAGGTTGGAATTCCGACCGCGGCGGCAAAGCGTTCCGCGCCTGGCCCGACCAGGAGGACGTGACGTCCCTGCTCCATGATCCGCCGGGCTAATCGTATGGGATTGCGCAGGTTCTTGACCGCCCCCACGGCCCCGGCCCGCAGCGTGCGGCCGTCCATGATGGAGGCGTCCAGCTCCACCTGGCAGTCGGCGTTCAGGACGGCGCCCCGTCCCGCGTTGAAGACCGGGTCGTCTTCCAGAACCGCCACCGCGGTTTCCACGGCGTCCACCGCGGACCCGCCGTTCGCCAGGATTCGCCAGGCCTCGAGGGCGGCCAGCTTCACGCCCTGCTCCCGGGGGATCCGGAGATCATCGGAGTATTTCCCGGCGCCGCCGTGCACGATGATGCTGGCTCGGATCATGGGGGTCTCTCCTGTGAGCGGTCAGGGACGGGCCCGCGCCCCGGCGGCAAACGCCCCGGCCTGGCGGATCCGCTCCGCCACCGGGGGGTGCGTGTAGAGCAGCCAGACCACCACCGGGGGCGGCGTGAGGTCGGCCAGATTGGATCGGGCGAGCTGGACCTCGGAACGGATGAAGGCCGTGGCGTTTCCCGTGAGTTCCAGCGACGTGCGGTCCGCCTCCCGCTCGAAGTATCGGGAGATCCCGTTCTGGATGGGCAGGCTCACCAGGTTCAGCACGAAGAGCACGAGCAGGAACAGGGGCAGGGCGGCCACGTCCGCCGGCCCCGCCAGGTGGAAGCCGCCCCGGCGGACCGCCCACTCCAGGATGCGGGAGGCACACCAGAGGGCGAGCCCCATGCCAAGCAGGCTCAGGCCGATCCCCTTCCAGATGTGGGCCCGCTTCCAGTGGCCGATCTCGTGCGCCACCACCAGTTCCACCTCGTCGGGACTGCTCCCCGCGAGGAGGGTATCGTACAGGACGATCCGCTTCGTGCGCCCCAGCCCCGTAAAGTAGGCGTTGCCCTTCCGGGTGCGGCGGCTGGCGTCGATCTCGTACACTTGGTCCACCGGGACCCCCGCCCGCCCCGCCAGGGCGATCACGCGCTGTCGCAGGTCGGGATCGCGAAGGGGGCGGATGGTGTTGAACAGCGGATCAATGATGATGGGCGCAAGGGTGACGAGCACGACCATGGCGAAGGCGCCCAGGCCCCAGGCGGGCAGGACCCAGCGCCCCGGGTACCGGCGCCACAGGAGGGCCAAGAGGGAACCCAGGGGCACGGCCAGGGCGAGGGAGAGGACGAGGCCCTTGACCCGGTCCACGAGCCAGGAAGTCCGCGTCTGGGTGGAGAGGCCAAAGGCATGCTCGCGGACGAATCCGGCGTAGTACCCGAGGGGAAGCGCGAGGAGTTCGAAGGTCAGGACGAGCAGGGCCACGTAGATGGCCACGGCCACGGCGGGCCGGGCCGGCGCCAGGCGCACCGCCAGGTTCCGGAGGGTGGCCGATGCGGGCGTCCCGATGAGGACCAGGAGGATTGCCAGACGGAGGGCGATCCCGATGGCGAAGAGCCGGTAGCGCCCGCCCATGTAGGCCCCCCCGCGGGCGACGTCCTCCGGCGTGAAGTGGGCCGCGACCTCGGCCGGCAGGTTTCCGGCGGTGGAGGCCGCCCACGCGGGGGAGGTGGGAGTGGAGGGAGAAATCATGAGAATGGTTGTCAGGGAGACAGCCAGCGAAAGCAGGCCGGATGCCCGTCTCGCCGTCATCTGGTAGCGTCGCCGGGATCCCGGCGCCCAGGCACCCGGTGGCGGGTACCCAGTCGCCAGGTGCATGAGAAGCGCATCAGTTCAACACCCCCAGCAAGCGGTGGAGTTCCTTGCGGGCAGCCACGTAGGTGGGTTCGATGTCGAGGGCCCGCGTCAACTCTGCAACCGCCTCCTGGAGCTTGCCCGGCTTGACATAGACCCGGGCCAGGTTGATGTAAGGATAGTGCCGGGGCTCGTACCGCTTGGCCTCCATGGCCTTCCGCAGCCAGGGGATGGCCTCTTCGAGCCACGTCGGATCCTTCATGACGCCACCCCATCCCACGACAGCCTCCGGACCCGTTGATCCGCCATCCTCCCGGAGCCATGGGGCCGTGTGAGGACCGTGCGAAGGTAGTATACCCAGGCGTCCCGGACAAGGCAAGAAGGGGGATTCAGGGGAAAGGCGTTCGACAGTTTCCGCCTTTGGCGGATTCGGTGGTTCGGCTGTTCAAGAGACCGATCAGTCGGGGCGTTGTTCGACGAGTTGGCCGTCCAGGGTCACCGTGAATCGGATCCTGGCCCCGGCGCGGTCGAAGGCCCGCAGGGAAATGCGGTTGGCGGCAGCGTGCAGGACAGGCGGCGGCACTTGGACGAAGAAATCGCCGTCTTCCTTCCAGAATCGGTACCGTTCAGGCAGGAGGAAGACGGGGTGCAGGTTGGTCCCATCCACGTTCACGGCGAACAGGCCGGGCGGAACCGCCTCGCCGTGCTCGTCGATGTCACGGTAGAAGTACACCTCGCCCCGCGCCTCGTGCAGCACCGGGTAGGAGCCGATCGCCAGGAGGGTGCGGGTCCGGCCGTCCGCGGAGTACTTCTCGATCCGCTCGATCGTCCGCTCCACGTTGGGGTCCTTGACCGGGCGCTCGGAATCCACCTGGCACATGAACCACTCGCCGTGACTGGCCCAGATGGGTTTCCCCTCGATGGGTCCCAGCCGCCGGGTCTGCTGCCAGTCGTTCTGGACCAGCCAGAGTTCCCGAGCGACCGCCCCGTCGGCCGTGGGGCGCAGGTTGACGATCAGCAGCGGGATCCCGCGGGGGGAGCGGAACTCTTCGCGGCTCACGGAGACCAGGTCGGTGCGGATGAAGCCGTGCGTTTCCTCGTCCACCCGCACCTTCACCCAGAGATCGCCCCGCTCGTCGAAGATGTACAGGGGCTGCCCCTTGCCGGGCTTGCGGCCGATGACCTCGTAGGTCTCCCCGGGGCGGGTCGTCTTGATGACCTTGGCGGAGACCTGGGGCATCTGCCGGATCAGGACGTCCCGGCCGAGGATCAGGGCATCAACCGCCCGGGCCTCGCCGGCCCGAAGAAGCCCGGCCAGGAGAAGCATGGCCAGCCATCCCCCGGTGCGTCTCTGAAGCAGCCGAGCCACCTGGGAGCGTCGCAGGAGGGGGGGTGTGCGCGCCATACGGGACATGCACTCCTTCAGAATCCGGTGGGACAGCCGAGGCACGACCCCGATTGCGGCGGTAGCATGGCGGAAACCGTGAGGAAAGTCAATTGCCGCATCACGGACTTGGCGATCAGGCGACTTGGCAATCCGGCAACTTGGAAGCCCAGATTGCCCGAGTGCCTGATTGCCAGATTGCCCAGTTGCCGGGTTATCGGGATGGCAGATTGCCAGACCTTACGATTTCTGAACGAGTGCCAGAAATTCCGTCTCGTCGAGCGTCGTGACCCCCAGACGCCTGACCTCCTCGACCTTGGAGCCAGGATCCTTGCCGATGATCACGTAGTCCGTCTTCTTGCTGACGGATGAGGTCACGCGGCCGCCCAGCCGCTGGATGGCGGCCTTGGCCTCGTCGCGGGTCATCTGTGTGAGCCCCCCGGTCAGGACGAAGATCTTACCCAGGAGGGGCCTCGGGCCGGCGGAGGTTGCCTCCTCCATCTTCACCCCCGCCTCCCGCAAGGCGGCGATGAGGCGACGGTTCTCGGGCTGCTGGAAAAACAGGGCCACGCTGGCCGCGATTCGCGGACCGATCCCATGGACGGCAGCCAACTGCTCCTCGGTGGCGTGGGACAGGTTCTCCATGCTGCCGAACTCCGTCGCCAGGATTCGGGCCACGTTCTCGCCCACGTAACGGATGCCCAGGGCGAAGAGCAGGGGGGCGAGTCCCCGGCCCTTGCTTGCCTGGATGGCCGTGTGCAGATTCGTTGCCGATTTCTCCGCCAGGCGGTCCAGTTCCGCGAGCTGGGCGACGCTGAGCCCGTACAGGTCGGCGAAGGTTTGCACCAGCCCCCGGTCCACCAACTGTTCGACCACGGCCTCGCCCAGGTGCTCGATGTCCATGGCCCGGCGGCTGCCGTAGTGGAGGAGCCCCTCTTTGAGCCTGGCGGGGCAGGTGGAGTTGGCGCAGCGGGAGACCACCTCGCCCTCGGGACGGAACGCGCTGGCGCCGCACACCGGGCAGGTGGTGGGGAAGGCGAACGAATTGGCCTCCGGTGGGCGCTTCTCCGTCACGACGCGGAGGATGTGAGGGATCACATCGCCTGCGCGTTCGACGATCACCGTGTCCCCCTCCCGGACGTCCAGCCGCTCGATCTCGTCGGCGTTATGCAGCGTAGCGCGGCTGATGGTGGCGCCGGCAATCTCCACCGGGTCGAGCAAGGCTGTGGGGGTGAGGGCCCCGGTTCGGCCCACGTTGATCTCGATCTTCCGCACGACCGTGGTCGCCTGCTGGGCGGGGAACTTGTAGGCCACGGCCCAGCGTGGATGGTGCGTGGTGGCCCCCAGGGGCCGCTGCTGGTCGAGGGAATCCACCTTGATCACCACCCCATCGGCATCGTAGCCGAGGTTCGCCCGGTCCCGCTCCAGCTCGGCGCAGGTGGTGATGACCGCCTGGATGTCGGCGCAGCGCCGCGAGCGGGGGTTGATCTTGAAGCCGGCCTCGCCCAGCGCCTGCATGGCGTCCCAGTGGGTGGCGAAGGGGTTCGGCCGGGCATCGCTCACGGCGTAGACGAAGATGTCCAACGGCCGCTTCGCCGTGATGCCGGAGTCCTTCTGCCGGACGGATCCGGCTGCGGCGTTGCGGGGGTTGGCGAAGGGTTCCTCTCCCTCCGCCTCGAGCGTGCGGTTCAGATCCTCGAAGGCCTCGTGGCCCATGAAGACCTCGCCCCGGACCTCCAGCACATCGAGGTCCGCGAGAGGCCCCCGCAGGCGGAGGGGGATCGTGCGTACCGTCTTCAGATTCTGGGTGATGTCCTCGCCCAACCGGCCGTCGCCGCGGGTAGCCCCCCGGCCGAGGCGCCCCTTTTCATAGAGGAGGGCGACGCCCAGGCCGTCCACCTTGGGCTCACACACGTAGGTGAAGGTCTCGCCTGGGAGGGCGCGCTGGAGACGGGCCTCGAATTCCCGGATCTCGTCGGCGGTGTAGGCATTGTCCAGGCTGAGCATGGGCACGCGGTGCTGGACCGAGGCAAAGCCTTCCGCCACGGCCCCGCCGACGCGCTGGGTGGGAGAATCGGGCGCGATCAGCTCCGGGTGCGTCGCCTCCAGTTCCCGGAGTTCGTTGAATAGGCGATCATACTCGGCGTCGGAGATCTCCGGCCGGTTCAGGATGTGGTAGCGGTAGTTGTGGTAGTGCAGGAGCGAGCGGAGTTCCTCGGCGCGGGCGGCTGGATCCTTCTTCACGGGCATGGCATTGTCCCCTGCGTTTCTTGTAGCAGAATCCCACCCACTTGACAAGGCGGCCGAAGGCTCCCCGCAGGGGTATGGAGTCAGTGAGTCAAGCTGTGGGGATGCAGCGAATAAGCGAAAAGGAAGGCAACAGAAAGTGAGTGTAAATCAGCGCCCTATAGGAGTTCAACCGACAGCCCTGGAATCTTGCCGAAGTCGCGTCGGTTGAGCGTGAGGACCGTGTCGCCTCTGGAGACGGCCGTGGCACCAATGATGACGCTGAGTCCTGCCGGCTCATCAGGGTGGCCCGCCGCATACGCTTCAAGGGACGCGGCCTTCCGCTCCCACTCGATGAGCACGCTCGTGTCGAGGATTACGCCCATGGCGCTTTCTTCGGCAGTCCAGGCGCCTTGCGGATTCCTCGGAACACCTCACGCGCAAAGGGCACTGCATCTTTGCCGAGAGAGGGCAGCTTCTTGAGCAAGTCAGGAAGCTCACCAAGCCTTCGCGTGACCGGGGAGGTCACGGGCGTGAGGTGGGCGATCGCCTTGCCCCCTCTTGCGATCGTGTAGTGCTCGCCGCGGAAGCCCACCCTGTTGAGCAAATCCGAGAAGTGCCTGGCGGCCTCAGTAGCCGAGATGGTCTTTCCCATGGCTTTCACCTCTTGAGCCCGGGGACATCATATCTGATTTTCGGATTTCACACAACCTTGGCCCTTCACCTCGTCGGCCGGAAGCCGCCTTTGGGACCCTGAAGCATGCTACCGAACTACTCGAGTGGCTCCTTCACTTCCAGCCGAAGGCGCAACAATTTCAGGCTGCACTTCCGTCCCTGCGCCCACCGGACCTCGGCCAGGTCCCCCCTCAGGGGGCGTACTGCTCGGATAACTGGATGGCGGATAGGAAGTTGAAAACCTGGGTGGCAACCCTGGGCGGACGAAAACACCACGAATGGCCCTGGCACCCGAGGGAAGACCGTTCCACCAGGGGTAGCGGGATTCCCCAGGACCAAAGCGCGGGTGCGGCGGACGCTATCCGGGGCGCGGGGCCGTGTCAAGCGGCACGGCACCGGGCGGGCGGCTGGACAGGCCGGGCACGCCTGCTGGCGGGGGGCCGGACAGGACGGCACCGGGCGTACGTGGCCTCCGGGAACGGCAGGTCGTCAAAGACCGGCACGTAGACCACCTCCTTCGGGGCCGGAGGTGGAGCCACGGCATCGGGTGGGGCCCGCGAGGGATCTTCGGCGGACACGAGGCCGAAAGGCGAGAGAATCCGGAAGATGACATCGTCTTGTTCGATGACGGCGATCACCTGCATCCGCCCGCCACAGCGCGGACAGTTTGTGCCACGAGGCAAGGCGGAGGAGTGGTGTGGCCGGTCATCCCGCGGTGAGACGGCCGAACGGTCGAACAGTCGAACGGCCGAACGCCTTTGACGCCCGCGGGCACAAGGGATTATCGACCGATGATGTTGGAGGTCAGGGACTTGGAAGTTTGGTACGGGGAGTCCCAGGCCGTGCGGGGGGGTGGGGGGGTGAGCTTCCAGGTGGCCAAGGGGGACCTGGTGGCCATCATCGGCGCCAACGGGGCCGGCAACTCCTCCAGCCTGCGGGCCCTGATGGGGCTGGAGGCCTTCGCCCTCTTTCCCCTGCTGGCCCAGCGCCGTGCGCAGCCGGGCCGCACCCTCTCGGGCGGCGAGCAGCAGATGCTGGCCATCGCCCACGCCCTCATGGCCCGGCCGCGGCTCCTCCTGCTGGACAAGGTGTCTCTGGGCCTCATGCCCAGCATGGTCGCCCAGACCTTCGCCACCATCCGGGACCTGCACCGCCAGGGCGTGACCATCTTGCTGGTGGAGCAGAACACCCGCATGGCCCTGGGCGTGGCAACCCGCGCCTACGTGCTGGAGACGGCCGCCATCGCCCTGCAGGGCACGGCCGCCGAGCTGGCCGCCAACCCCCAGGTGCGGCGCGCCTACCTGGGCGGCTGAGCCCGCCCCCTCCCGGGACGACGGCCATCACGAAGCCCACTACCTCCAGCCACCCGCTCCCTGCTCCGCGCCTGACGCATCGCCGCCAGACCCGATCTCGACCGGGGCGCCGACGAGGCTTCCATGGGAGCGCCCCCGGCCCAAGGCAGGTGCGCTGCGACCGTCCGGGGATCACGGCTCCAGGTTCTTGCCCCAGCGGGGTCGCCACGTCAAGATAGAGCTTGACAGGATATATAATCAAATGTATTGTTCATTCATTCAATTATGCCGAGACCCTACTCCATGGCCAAGCGCGCCGCCCTGGCGGCCGAGACACGCCGGCGGATCGTAAATGCGGCCGTCGCCCTCCACGCGGAGCGCGGCGTGCTCGCGGCGAAGCCGGCGGATATCGCGGTACAGGCCAACGTGGCGCTTACAACCTATTACAAGCACTTTCCAACGATAGGGGATCTCGTCCGCGCATGCACCACCCGCGGGCGCGAGGTGATCCCGCCGCCGGACCTTTCCGCCCTGAGGGCGCTGCCGCCGGACCCGGCCCTGCGCATCGAGGCGATGGTCCGGACCCTCTACCAGTACTACGAGGCCCGGGAACCGTGGCTCTACGCGGGGCGGACGGAGGAACGGCACATTCCCGAGGTTCGACCCGTGATGGAGGGCCTCCGCGGCGTCCGCGACGCCTTCGTGCGCGCCGCCCTGGCGGGGACGGGGGCGGGCCGCCAGACCGTGGGCGTGGTGACCGCCCTCGTAGACTTCTGGGCCTGGCGTATCCTGCGGCGGGAGGTTGAGCTCACCCGGGAGGAGGTGATCCGCAGCGTTACACAAGCGGCGAAGCGGGTCGCCGGCGTGGGCCGGCCCGCCCATCGCCCGGGGCGGACGGCCCGCCCCCGGGGATAACCCTCACGTGCCGCCCCACCGGCGGCGAAGGAGATGCCATGGCTCGCATCGCAACGGTATCCGCGGACCGGGCCGAAGGCCTGCAACTCCAGTTACTCCAGAAATCGAAAAGTCTCTACGGAGGTGTGCTCCCCGGCATCCGACAGATCCTGCTGTTTGATCCCGACCTCGCGGTGCCGGCCTCGCAGATGTACCAACACCTGAACCTGCGCAAGGACTCCCCCCTGACCCGGCTGCAACGCGAGATGGTCGCCGCGGTGGTCAATGGCCTCATCGGCGGGGCGCCCTGACTGGGCCTTCACGTGGAGGCCGTGCGCCGCCTGACCCACGACGAGCACCTCGGCCCGGAGTTCGCCACGACGTGGCCCCAACACGATCTCGATCCCAAGACCCGCGTCCTCCTCGGTTACGCGAAGAAGCTGACCGAGACGCCGAGCCTGCTGGACGACAAGGATTTCGACGCCCTGCGATCAGCAGGCTGGGATGAGCGAGGGATATACCAGGCGACCGCGCTCATCTCCTTCTTCAACTTCAGCGGCCGCATGGAAGCCGCGGCAGGCCTACCCATGGACCGGATTCCGGCGCAGGCGCTCTTCCCGGAGGCCACCCCCGACAGTTGAGCGCGGATGCCTGCTGTCCGCTCAGGGGAACTCCCCTCTGGCGGCGCGTCCCTCCCTCGACCCCAAAGGCTATCCTCCCGGCGCGCGTGCCTGACCGGAAAGACGGCGCGAAAACGGCCCCGGCGAGTTGCCGGCGGTGCCGCGAGAGGGAGTTTTCAATGGCCCACCCGCTCAGGGGAGCAGCAACCACGCGCCGCCCCGGCCGAGATGCCGGCGGCGCGAAGGAGACGCTATGTTCCGCATCGACGAGATCCAGAAGGACATCTTCCGCATCAACTACTTTGACGGGAAACGCCCGGTCGGGTACAGTCAGTTCCTCATCCGGGACGAGATGCCGGCCCTGATTCACACCGGCATCTATCCGCTGTACGAAGGCGTACGGGCCGAGATCCGGAAGGTCCTGGATCCGGCCACGCTGCGCTACATCGTCATCCCGCACTTCGAGGCGGACGAATGCGGTGGTATGGATCGTTTCCTGGCCGAGGCGCCGGGCTCCAAGCTGGTGTGCAGCGAGCTGTGTTCTAAGGTTAACCTCTACGGGTGGAACGCGCCGGCGCCGCTGGGCATGTGGCAAGACGACGTACTGGAGCTCGGGCGCCACCGCCTGCGTTTCCTGATGACCCCCCACGTGCACCACTGGGACAGCATGATGGTCTTCGAGGAGACCGAGGGGGTCCTCTTCCCTGCCGACCTGTTCATCCAGCCGGGCGACCAGCCGCCAACCACCACGGAGGACCTCTCGGGGGCCATGATCCAGCTCTACCGAACGATCGGCATCATGCCTTCGGAGGACGCGGTGCGCCGCGTGCTGGACCGGCTGGACCGCATGCCGATAAGCCACGTGGACCCGATGCATGGGGCCAGCATCCCGGCGGCCGCGCTCAAGCCCTATGTACACGCTCTGCGCGAGCAGCCTTTCGCTTACACCGGCAGCCTCTTCGGCAAAGAGGTAAGCTGAGGGGGTACAGCTCAAGTGCCCAGCCAGTCGCTGGGCTCTCAAACGGGAGGATCCCATGGCCAGGATGTCCTCGCGTCGTCTCCCGCGCCTCGCCGCGCTTGCGCGGCTCCTCGCCGGCGCCGCCTGTCTCGTGCTGTTCCCGGCCCTTCTGCAAGCGCAAGCGCCCGACGGGTCTCCCCCGGCGCTGCCGCCGGAATTGAAAAAGGTGCGCTCGGCCCTGGAGAAGTATCAAGACCCGGTGGTCGCAATCCACGATGGCTACCACTCCACGCTAGGATGCGTCGAGTATGCCGAGCGGGGGATGGGCATTCACTTCCTCAACCTGCGTCTCATCGGACCCGTCCCGGATCCCATGCGCCCCCAGATCCTCTTGTACGAACCCGTAGGGAACAAGGTGCGCCTCGTGGGGGCAGAGTGGTTCATCCCGCTCGCCACGGGGGTAAAAGAGCGTCCGCACCTCTTTGGCGAGCCATTCGAGGGCCCCATGGAAGGGCACGAGCCCCTGCAGCCGGCCGGGTTGCACCATTACGACCTGCACGTGTGGCTGTTCAAGCCCAATCCGGCGGGAATGTTCAGCCATGTGAATCCCACCGTGAAGTGTAAGGACGTCGGCTACTCCTTCATGCTGCAGCCGCCCAAGTCCGTTCCACACCGTTAACCCCGAAAGTTTCGGCGACGTGGCCACGGCTGGGGGGTGCGGCTGCCACCTCCCGGCGGAGCCAAGCCAATAGAAGGTTGGAAAACGCCAATAGGAGGTGCCAATCGGAGGTTGGAAAACCCAGGTGGCGAACCCGGGCGGACGAGAACATCACGAACGGCCCTGGTGCCCGGGGGAAGACGCTTCCAGCAAAAGTAGCGGGGTTCCCCAGGGCCAAAGCGCGGGTCCGGGGGAGGCTTTCAAGGGCGCGAGGCCGTGTCAAGCGGCACGGCACCGGGCGGGCGGCTGGACAAGCCGGCCCCGGGCGTACGCGACCTCCGGGAACGGGAGGGCGGCAGACATCGTCTTGTTCGATGACGGCGATCACCTGCATCCGCCCGCCACAGCGCGGATAGACAAGCGGATCGGCCGCGTAGCTCTTCCGGATCAAGCGCGCCCAGGCCGGCCGGACCGCAACAGGGGGCCGCGTGGCCTCGGCCGACGGGGACGCCACCCAGCCCGCCATCGTAACCCGGATTAATCGTGAACTCGCTTCGTGCCTCTGGGCTGCCCCCTCACTCCGTCCCTCCCGCGGGAGTGGGGTGGGGTGAGGTGAGGCTTGCAGTAGTCGTGACTATCCCCTGGGCGTGGTGAGCACCCTGGTGGGCATACCGCTGAGAAAAGCGCGAATGTCCTCTACGGCATCGCCGAAAAAGATGCGATAGCCTTCCACCGTGACGTAGCCCAGGTGTGGTGTGATCACTGTGTTCTCCAGCCGGCGCAAGGGGTGATCGATAGGCAGTGGCTCTGTGTCATAGACGTCCAGAGCGGCACCAGCGATGGTACCCTGCTGCAATGCCTGGATCAACGCCTGCTCCTCCACCAGAGGACCGCGTGAGGTGTTGATCAGATATGCCGTGCGCTGCATCAAGCCCAGCTCACGTGCGCCTATGACACCCCCGGTGCGAGCGCTCAGCACCAGATGCAGTGTTACAATGTCGGACCGCGCGAGCAGCTCGTCCTTGCTGACGAGCGTGGCGCCATACTGCGCGGCGCGCTCGGCCGTCAGATTCTGGCTCCAGGCCAGGAGCGACATACCAAACGCTTTACCAACCGTTGCCACCTGCGAGCCCAAATTGCCCAGACCGATCACCCCCAGCACCTTGCAATTGAGTCCTTCCCCGGCACTGACCTGCCACTGCCCAGCCCGCGTTGCCCTGTCCTCCTGCGGGATGCGCCGCAGTAAGGCCAGGATGAGCCCCCAGGTCAGTTCCGCAGTAGGGTAGGGCAACCCTCTGGTGCCGCACACCGTGATGCCCAGGTCTCGGGCTGCCTCGACGTTGATTGAGGCGTTCCGCATGCCAGTAGTGATCAGCAACTTGAGTTGGGGGAGCTCTGCCAGGAGACGACTGGGAAAGGGTGTGCGTTCCCGCATGGCCACCACGATCTCGAAACCCCGGAGCCGCTGCGCCACGTCCTGCGGGTCTGCCAGGTGATCACGGAACACCTGCACCTGCACATCCGACGGCAAAACACTCCAGTCCGTCATCTTGAGGGCCACGTCTTGATAATCGTCCAACACCGCCACTCGTACCACGGTCGTCTCTCCATTTTTAAGGGTCTGCGCTTACTGGCGCTGCCACCTCAAGCCATACCTTACAGCCCGGACATCGTGCCACAAGTCCGCCGCGGGCGCCAGTCCTCAGGTGGGCTCATCCCCGCCTCCACGTCAACATCCCGTCCCACCCTTCCAACCTTACTACCCTCCTTACAACAACACAGCGTGCTTCAGTCAATGCCCTTCTTCCTTTCGGTTCAACTCACACCCGACACACCAGCGTCTGGTCGTCCATCGCTCCGTGGCCAATTTCCGGGTCGAGGTCGCGAACCCTGTTGATGGCGTCATGAACAAGGTATCGGGCACCGAAGAGGAGAAGAAAGTAGGAGGAAACAGGGGAATGTGGCTTCGCCACCCAACGCATTGGTCTCAAGGGGGTGACGCGGCCTGCCCGGTGGGCTCTCGACTAGATGGGCATATAGAAACGGCCCCAAGTCTAGGTTGGGGCCGCCCTATTCCCTCTTTGTCTACCGAGACGCCAGCATGTCGTAGTCGTAGGGGTAATGCGTCAGCACCTCATGGCCAGTCGCTGTGACAAACAGCATGTCCTCAGGTCGACTGCCCCCTATGCCCACCGCATACACCCCGGGCTCCAAGGCTAGCGCCATGTTTTCTTCCAGTATCGTATCGGAACCTGCAAATATGTAGGGCTCTTCGTGCAGCCCCAGACCAATGCCATGCCCGGTGAAGGGAATCGTCACCCGGTCCGCCATTCCCGCCTTCTCGGCCGCCTCGAAGGAAGCGCGCCAGACTTCCGAACCCCGCACCCCGGGACGAACCGCGGCGATGCCTGCCTCCAACATCGCCTGGCCAACGCGCAGCAACTTTCGCTGTTCGTCCGTTGGCTCTCCCACTACCGCCGTCCGGTTCATGTCGGAGGTATATCCCTGGTGCATGCAGCCCACGTCTATCTGTACGCAGTCGCCCTTCTCGATCCTTCGCATCGTGTTCAGCGGGGAAAGCCTCCAGGCATGCGGGCCCGAACGGATGGCCACGAAGTTCATCGCCTCCGCCCCCTCGGCGAACATGGCCTGTGTAGAGCGCCTCGCCACCTCCAGCTCCGTCACGCCCTCCTGCGATGCCTCTATCGCTGCGGCCATGCCCTTGCCCACCATGCGGGCCGACTCCCGGATCAGGTCGAGCTCCTCCGGGAACTTGATCGCCGTTACCCTGCTCATCATGGGCGAGGCGTCCACGATCTCGGCCTCACGCAGTCTCTCCTTCAACGGGACCATGAAGCCGTACTGGACGAAGTCGAACTCCAGGCCGATCCTACTCTTTGCCACTCCCAGATCGCTCAGGGTGCGCGCTACGATATCGATCTTCCCCTCCTGGCCAAGAGGGAACTCCACTACCTTCTCGGCCACGCACTCCTCCGCGAACCCCATGATATGACGGGGCAGCAGGAGCACGGGTCCTGCATCCAGCGTTAGCACCGCCGCATGCACAAACGGAAGGTATGTCCCAAGGTAGTAGCGCTGGTAGCCGGACACGTACCGAGTTCGGCCATTCTCGGAAAGCACGAGCGCCGCCATGCCCTCGCGACGCATGTGGTCCCGCACACGGGCCCACTTTCTCTCAAAGAAGTTGTCTGCTCTCATGTCGTTGTCCCTCCAGAGTCGCGAGAGCACCGAACTCTTTGGCCCCGCGCTCCACTAGGAAGGTACCTTGACAGCTCATTCTCTCTGTTTTACACCACCTCCCGTTCTTCAAGGTCCCTAGCACCCGTGAAGGCTCACCAGGCGCGAGGGAATCACCTGCCCAGCAACGATCTGAGATGCGCCTGACTCCCTGCACTCGAAGGGCCAGTAGTAGGGTAGGATGTAGGAGAGGAAGTTGAAAATAGCGCTCTACCCAGGAATGTTGTCTCGACCCAGTCTAATCAGGGGGTAGCCTAAACAGAAGAGGCATCGGTTCCCGAACTGTGGGAGAGCTCCGACCCTTGAGGTCAATCATGGTGGCCTGCTGGGTGCGGCCGACGGATCAGGCGCCGTACTGCTGCTGCCCGGGGTGTCACGTCAGCACTCGGACGACTCTGGGCCCCCCCACCGAGCGCCGGGTGCGCGACCTCCCGTGGGGGGCCTGGCAGGTGTGGCTGGTCGTCGAGATCCAAACCGTGGCCTGTCGGCGGTGTAACCGGCGGCGGGAGCAGGTGCCCTCCTGGCGCCCTCCCGGCCTTCGAGGAGCTGGCGAAGCTGCTCCTGCGCCATCTGGACGGGATCCTCGCCTACTGCCACGTGAAGGTCCCCTTCGGCGATATCGAGGCCATCAACGGGAACATCCGCGCGGTCCTCCGTCGGGACCGGGACTACCGCGATCACGCATATCTGCTCCTCAAGGTGCAGCGCGCGACCGCAGACAGCCGACGACTGCGGGCCGCATGATTACTGGGCCGCTGCAACATTCCTGGTGAGAGCGGCATTATTTAGCAAATACAAGGGACGGAAGAAACGTGACAAGTATGGGAACATAGGTGATGATCAATAGAACCGCAACCATGATCGCTACAAAAGGCCACACGACCACCTCGGATATCGGGACCCGTGAAATGGAGCTAGCAATGTAAAGCTGAAGCCCCACAGGGGGTGTAATCGTTCCAATGAGAATTGTGATAATGATTACCAGGGCAAAATGTATGGGATCGTAACCCAGCTTCGATCCGAGAGGGAAAAGAACTGGAACAAAAATGAGCAATGCAGCGGTACCCTCCACGAAACAACCGACCACCAAGAGCATACAAATAATTAAGAAGTATGAGATGTCCGGATTGGTCGTTATGCTAGAAAGAACATCGTCGACCCCGCCCGTGAAATTCTCCCTCGCGAGAACCCAGCCAAAAATCGATGCGCACGCAATTATCAGCACGGGCACCGCGGTATTTATCGCTGCATTGCGCAGGATCTCCGGTATTTTTTTAATGGGGATTTCCTTGTAAACCACCACCCCAATGAAGAATGCATAGACAACCGCAACGACGCCTGCTTCGGTAGCCGTCGTCACGCCCGTGATAATCCCGCCGAGAATGATCACTGGTGCGAGGAGTGCTAAGGAGGCTCCTCTGGCTGCGGAGGCTATTTCCGACCAGCCCGCCTTTTCCCCTCTGGGCCAGCTGTACTTCCGAGCGTATACTACGTGGACAAGAAACATGAGCCCGAGGCCGATGCAAATACCGGGTATAAACCCTCCCAGAAACATGGCGCCCACTGACAAACCTGTAATGGAGCCATAGATGATCATGGCAATACTGGGAGGAATGATGGGCCCGATACAGGATGCCGCCGCCGTCAGTCCTGCGGTGAATGCAGGAGGGTACCCCTCTTCCTTCATCGCCGGGATCATCACACTCCCGATGGCGATGCAATCCGCAGTGGCAGAACCCGAGAATCCGGCCATGATCATATTGGTAACGACATTGACGTGAGCAAGGCTTCCGCGTAGATGCCTCAGGAGGGCAGTCGCAAATTGCACGAGCCTTCTGGTAATCCCACCGGCATTCATCAGCTCGCCGGCAAGTACAAAGAATGGGATCGCTAACAGGGGAAACGAATTCAGTGACATGAAGAGCCTTTGCGGGATCAACAGCAGCGAGGTACTTTCCAATTGATAAACAGTTAGAGCCGCTGCAATGCCCATGGCAAAAGCCACCGGCATCCCCAACAAAAGCAGCACGAGAAACGAGATCATCATATAGGTAATCAATGATATCACTCCTTAGTATTTTTGGTTTTTGAAGCGTACGGAAGCTGGAAATGCTGCTCAAGCGCGTAGCACGCTGGTTGGGTCCACACGAGTTTCCTCGATAATCCTGCTGTTCTTTCCGGCCAAAATGGATGGTAGGACAACCCGAAGAATATTGATGACCATGAAAAGCGCTCCCACTGGAACGGAGGCATAAACCCATCCCAGCCTGATCCAGCGAACGCTAAAGATCGGTTTGTATAAATTCTGTCCCACATATTGTAGTCCTAGCCAAAAAACGAAAAAGAGAAAAATCAGAATCATCAGGTACAATATCAGTGTCAAATATTTCCAATAGGGGTCGGGAATTTTTCTTGAAAACATATCAACCACTAGATGTCTGTTCATTAAAAAGGCTTGCGCCCCACCCAAATAGACAATCCAGATGAAGATATACTGAGCCATTTCTGCAGACCACATCATTGGGATCTTAAACAGGTACCGAAATACCACTTGGCCAGAAATGATAACGATCATTATCGAAAAAAGGACGGTAATGGTTAGCTCAATAGTATAGTCATAAACACCAAAGAATTTGTTCAAATAAAGCATTACCTTGTTATTACGAATCTGAGTATGACTCAATCCTCCCATCGGAGTTCCCCCAATCAAGGAATGGAATGGAGAGATCGACATCTCGGTCCAGCGAATTCTTACCCCGACCCGAAGCCCATTAAGCGCGGCTCCCGGAGAGCGGTCGGGATGGGCCGCCGCGGGGGATGCGTGAATCAAGGGCTATTCCAGTCGCCCCCTGATGAGCAGTGTAACCTCAAGGTCAAGACCTTCGTGGGCACGAGCGCCAGCGGGCTGCAAATCCGGGTCTGGACAGCCCTGATCGCGCTGCTGGTCCTGAAGTACCTCCTTCGGCTGGTCCTTGTCAAACCTGATCGTGCTTCAGTTCCAACCCTTCACCAACCGGGATCTCTGGCCGTGGGTGAATGACTCGTTCGCGGGGCCGCCCCGACCGGCGGCCCCGAGCAACTCCCTGGGTGGCGCCTAGCTTGGCCAGCAGACTGGGAGCGCTGAGCGAGGGGGATGCGTTTACCTCGCCCACGAGCTGGTGAAAACATCGGGCGTCCCGTGCTGAGTGCCAGGTCACCTGAGCGGCGGTCATCCTTCTCCGGTTTGTTCAGTCCTTCGGTGGGCGATGGCCGCGAGCCGGGAGCCATCGATGACGCAGATCGCGGCGAACAGGGCCTGGATCGGAGCCACGTCCAAGGCGTACCGCGCCGGGGTGGCCCGCAGGAGCCGGTGGGTGAACTGGGCGAACACAACACCGCCGCGAAGAAGGCCGGACGGAGGGTCTGGCAGCGCTGGAAGAACGCTTCGGGACTGGCCTGGACGTGGCGGAAGAGCGGCTCGGACCCTTCGAGGATCTCGTAGAGGGCCTGGTTCAGGGCTCGGGGGGCCCGGAGGATGACGGCGAGCCAGAACTGGACCAGGGCCTCCAGCGTCCACTGGCGCTGGCGCTCGGTGATCCGGACCGTGGCAAAGACCGTCGACAGAGAGCCGCCGTGATGTGGGTCCGCAACAGCTCCAGGACGCGAACGAGGTCGATCCGCACCGGTGCCGAGCGGCGTGGGGCCATAGTCCCTCCTTTCGCGAGAGGGTCTATGGGCCCTCAGTATAGCAAAATCCGGCAGTTCCACGCCGAGCAATTCGTTCCGCCACAGAAATTAACTTAGCGGCGCTTCGACTGATAGTCTTGAATTCTTTTTATGAAGTCGGTGGATTTATGGTCGATTGCCCATTTTTCGATAACCGGGCGCATGGCGGAATTGAATTTCGCTCTCTCTTCTTTTGAAAAGTCGTGAAATACCATCCCCTTTTCTTTCAAGGACTTGATCGCAGTTGCTTCAACTTGGACAACCCTTTGATTGGCGAAGGCCATGGCCTCTTTACCTGCTTGGATTACAATTTGCTGTACATCTTTTGGTAATCCCTGAAAAAATTTCTCGTTCATCACAAACACTTGGATGCCATAGCTGTGATCCGTTAAAAGCACGTATTTGGTCACCTCGTAAAATTTCATATCCACCAGCACGCTCAGCACCATGTCGAATCCATCAGCAAGACCCGCCTGGAAAGCAGTGTACACTTCCCCCATTGTAACGGGAACCGGTAGGGTATTTAATGCACGAAACGTGGCGATCCGGATCCCGTCCTCCGGGGAACGCATTCTTAAGCCTTCCATGTCCTTCAACGTTTTTACATCTTTTTTCGTGAATACCATATGCCGGCCAGCCAAATTGAGCCATCCAAGAATCCGGCCTCCCTTCTTTAGGAGCTTTTCAGCCATTTCCTGGCCGATCGGCGAGTCGTTCAGCATTTTAGTGGTTTCTTCAAAACCTACAAAAAGACCGGGTAGACTGTCGACCCCGAACCCATCGATTGAATCCATCAAAAATGAAGGGGAGAAGGTGGTCGCATTCAGCGTCCCCATCAAAACCCCTTCCATTGCTTCTACTTCTTGCCCAAGCTGGGCGCCGGGATAAACTTCTACCTTAACACGACCGTTACTTCTCTTTTCAACCAGCTCCTTAAACTTCTCCAAAAGCTGGTGAAAAATGCCCCCCATAGGCTGATGGGTACTCACTTTTATGGTAATTTTCTTTTCTTGTGCAAGCGCCGGAATCGAAACGACACCGATAACCAAGGTGATGACCAGTACCGTTTGGATGAATCTAAAATACTTTGACACTTTCATTGTAGCCCCTCCTTGATTTCGTTCGTATTCATAGTTCTTACCAGCTTGCCACCGACTTGACAGCCTGCGATCGTGTCGTTTTATTAGAGATTCAGCTTATGAGGATCGATTTAGTATCAATTATCATGTATCGTGATGTTTCTTGTCAATAGATGAAATGAGATTGGGAAAATTATCTTTTTGATGGGTATGACCACTACTGTCCGGTTAAAGATCGAATAATTTCAACTGGTTACATGGTTCGAGAGCTTCGTTTTGCACGCGCATCCCGATGGTCTCCTTCCTTGTCTCGGACTGTGGCTTTCGCAGCACCATAACAACGACCTGTAACCGCCACCAAGGACTGGCGGCTGCCTCTCCGGGTTCACCCGATCACGAAGATTTTGCTCGTGTCGAACCCATTCGAAAGGAGTTCGACGCCGCGCGGGGTGATCAGCAATTGATCCTGGATCTGGTACTGTCGGAGGATATGTGGTTCGATACAGATCACCATGCCCGCCTCCAGCACACCGGTATCAGCCTGAACGATCATCGGTTCCTCATGCACCTCGATCCCGATGTTGTGTCCGAGTAGTCGCAGATCCGGCGACAACCTCCGCGTTTCGAGCGCACGGAGGTAGAACTTAAAGACGTCACAGGCGCGCACCCCGGGCTGGATGTAGTCGAAAACCGCCAGCTCGATCTCACGCAGCGTCTTGTAGATCGCCTGCTGCTGTGGCGAAGGTTCACCCACAACGGCAACGCGCGAGAGATTGGCGCCCCTCCCGTCAAATACGGCGACATAGTCGGTGCGGATGATGTCGCCGGGAACAAGTGGCTTGTGGGAGGCGGGTCGGTGGATGACCATCGCGCGCTCGCCACTCAGCAGGCCGCCGAGAATCTCGCCGCATCCCCTGGCTAGAAGCGCCTCGTGCATCGCAGCATGAAGATCGATCTCGGTTACCCCGGGGCGCGCCGATGAAAACACCGTCAGAAAGGCGCGGTCCAGCTGCGCGCAGGCTCGCCTGGCAAGCTCGATCTCAGCGGGTGTCTTGGCCGCGCGCACGGAGTCGAGGAGAGGGCCGGCCTCCACAAAACGTGTTTCACGGTGCCCCGCGGTGAACTCTTCCCAGTAGGTTGCTCCTACGGCGCGGCGCTCGATGCCGATACGCTTCCCCCGTAGCCCCATGTCATTGAGGACCTCCGCTAGCCTCTCATACGGCGTCTGCACGTATTCGGGGTAGGATTCCACGCGAGGGATCCAGCTATGCTCCACGGTGACGTCGCGCTCCAGTTCCGGTACGACGAGCGCGGGCTCGCTCCCCCGCGGCCAGACAACGAAGTGCACGCGGGGACCGTCAGCCCGGCGTTGCGCCCAGTCCGCCCAGGCCATCGGTGCATTAGAGAGATAGATAACGCTCTTCTTGTTCACCGCCACGACGGCGTCGAGTCCCTCTACATCCATCTTCTGACGAAGCAAGGCGAGGTTTCTCGTCTCCGGCCCCGGCATTTCGCTCTGCCTCCTTGTAGGAAGTTGGAAAACCCGGGGTGGCGAACCCGGGCGGATGAAAACACCACGAACGGTCCTGGCGCGCTGGGGAAGACAGTTCCACCACGGGTAGCGGGGTTCCCCAGGGCCAAAGCGCGGGCACGGGGGACGCTATCAGGGGCGCGAGGCCGTGTCAAGCGGCACGGCACCGAAACCAAAAGGCATTGACGGCGCGGCGTTGGCAGGATATCAAGGCGAAACTCGACGAATGACCAATGTCCAATAAACCAATGACCAATGCGTTCCCTGAACTCGAAACCCATTGGTCATTGTGAATTGGTCATTGAGCTTTTCGACGGATGGCTATGGCCTGGGAGGAGAGTGTGAGGGGTCGCGGAAGACAACCGACGCAGTCGGGGCTTCATTACGCTTGGGTCGTCACGGCCGTGACCTGCCTGGCTCTCCTGGCGGTGGCGGGCGTGCGATCATCCTTCGGCGTGTTCGTCCAGCCTCTCCAGCACGAGTTCGGCTGGGACCGGGCGGCCATCTCTGTGACCGCCGTCCTGAGCATGCTGATCTACGGGGCGCTGGGTCCCCTGGCGGGGCGATTGGCGGATCGCTACGGGCCGAAGGCGGTCCTCCTGGTGAGCGTCTTTCTGGCCGGGGTGGGGGCGCTCCTGTCCAGCACCATCTCGCGGCTCTGGCAGTTTCACCTCTACTATGGCCTGATCACCTCCATCGGCGCCGGCGGGGCCGCCATGGTCACGGCCGCGGCCATGACCTCTCGCTGGTTCGCAGAGCGCCGGGCCCTCATAATGGGCCTGGCGGGCGCCGGCGTGTCCGCGGGGCAGCTCCTGATCCTGCCGCTGGCCGCCCACCTCGAGTTGTCGTATGGCTGGCGCTGGAGCTTTGTCGGGATGGCGCTCATCCTTATTGTGCTGGTGCTCCCGGTCACCGTCCTCTTCTTCCGGAATGACCCGGCGGAGATGGGGCTCCGGCCCTACGGTGCGGCCCCGCTCCAGACGGGGGTCAGCGCGCCGTCGGAATCGCTGCGGGGAACCTCCCTGGCACAGGCGGCCCGCCACCCTGGATTCTGGCTGCTGGCGGGATCCTTCTTCATCTGCGGCTACACCAGCACCGGGCTCATCGGCGTGCA
The DNA here is from genome assembly GCA_001771285.1 of candidate division NC10 bacterium RIFCSPLOWO2_12_FULL_66_18. Taxonomy (GTDB): domain Bacteria; phylum Methylomirabilota; class Methylomirabilia; order Methylomirabilales; family 2-02-FULL-66-22; genus 2-02-FULL-66-22. Next base: position 41,560 of record METI01000221.1, on the reverse strand, counting down.
CCTGATCCCGCATGCGGTTGACCATGGATTTCCGAAGATGGTGGCCTCGAGTGCCATGGGCCTGATGGGCGCCATGAACGTCATCGGCACGACGGCCTCGGGGTACATCTGCGACCGCTACGGGAAGCGCGTGCCGCTGGCGATCTACTATTTCCTCCGGGGGCTCTCGCTCTTCTTCCTGCTGGGGGTCAAGGACGTCACCGAGCTGAATCTGTTCGCCATCGTGTTCGGCCTGAACTACATCTCCACGGTCCCGCCCACCTCCACGCTGACCGCCGATCTCTTCGGGCGGCGGTCGGTCGGGATGCTCTTCGGCTGGATCTTCTTCAGCCACCAGATCGGCGCCGCCCTCGCCTCTTACATCGGAGGGCTGGCCTACGATCTCACGGGCACGTATGACTGGGCCTTCCTCTCGGCCGGCATCCTGGGTGTGCTGGCCGCCGGCATGGTCCTGGCCATCCGCGAGCGGCCCGTCCGCCCCGCCCCGGTGTCGCCGGTCGCGCAACCGGTTCCGGCGATGGGGGACTGAGTGGCTGTCCCTTCCCTCCCACGACGGGACCGGAGCACCTACCTCTCTTGGGCGTGGGCGAGAAGCCAAGGGAGATTGCAGGACACCTGGCCGGCGCGGGCGATGCTCGCGGTTGTCTGTGAAACAAGGATTCTCTTGTCGGCCTTGATGAGGTCCGCTGTCTTATTTAGCCTTGCGAGATCCTCGGGATCCGGGGCAGTGGTCAATTTTACCTCTATCGCCCAGAGGCTCCTGCCGAAGTCTAAGACGAGGTCAATCTCGTGCTGGTCGCTCGTACGCAGGAAGAATGCCTCGCAGTGACGGCCCGCCTGCTGGAACGCCCCCAGAACCTGCTCGATGACGAACCCCTCCCAGCTAAATCCGGCCCACGGCTTTCCAAGCAAGTCGTCCTCGTCGAGGACGTTTAGCAGGGCGTGAAGGAGCCCCGTGTCCCGCCAGTAGATTTTCGGGCTCTTGACAAGGCGCTTTCCGAGATTGGCATGATACGGTGGGAGCCGGCGGATCAGGAACGCCCCCACCAAGAAATCCAGGTGCGAGTTCACGGTGTGATAGGACAGGCCGAGGCTCTGGCCGACCTGGGAGGCGTTCCATGGATGGGCGTGGACGGCCGCGAGCATCTTCAGTAACCGCAGCGTCACCTGAGGCTTCGCGGGCAGCCCCCACGCCGGCAGATCCCTTTGGGCGAGCAGATCCAGATAGTCGCGCTGCCATTGCGGGAAGCGCCGAGGTCGAAGCGCCCCGCCCTCCGGGTACCCTCCCCGGCACCACACCCTGGCCAACGGGGCCGCCGGCAGCTCATTGGCGAGGAGCGGGGTCAGCTCGATCAGGGAGAGCCTCCCGGCGAGCGACTCGGAGACTTGGACCATCAGGGAGGGAGAGACAGACCCCAGGATGAGGAAACGGCCCTTGCGGGTCCGATCCGCGTCGATTGCCCCTCGGAGCCGAGGGAATATCTCCGGCCAGGCCTGCGCCTCGTCCAGGATTATCGGGACTCTGCCCTTGAGGACGGAGTTCCACTGAAGGTCCAAGCGAAGTCGGTCGGAGGCCTGCTCCAGGTCGAAGTACGTCCCGCGGAGAGAGCGGGCCAACGTCGTCTTGCCGGCCTGGCGCGGGCCGACCAACGCCACTGCGGGATACTGGCGGAGGCGCTGCCGGACGAGCGCTGCCACCTTTCGTGGTACCATGGTTTTGCATTATAGAAACTTATTTCTATTTTGCAAGACCATTTTTCGCCAAGAAAACGCGACCGGGGGCCCGTCGGGGGGCCACCCTTCGCCGGTCCGGCGATCTTCCGGCTGCGGTAGGGCGTATAGAAGCAAGAAGTCAGGCGGGCGGGAGACGACCGAGGATCACGCGGGAATGCCGTGCGGTGCCGCCGCAGGGAAATTCGAACCCAGCTCGGCTCCCCAAGCAGGGCGAATCTGAGCCCTGGGAAGAGAGACTTCGCTTGCCTGAAGGGTTAACGCCGGCGCTCAGGGGCGCGGCCAAGCTGCGCCCGCTGCATGCGCTTGGCCGCTCTCATTCCAGAGGCGCGATCCTGTGCAGTTCCTGCTGTGCCCGCGCCCTATCCCAGTCAGCGAGGAGTTCCTGCTAATGGAGGGTCGCCCATTCAATCACGAGTCCTATCACGCGAGGCGGCAACCGGCCGGAGAAGACGGAGAGGTTGCGGATATCAAGCAGCGCAAGATCGCTGCCGTATTCCGCATGGAAGTGCGGCGGATTGTGATCGTCGAAGAACATCTTGATGACGATGCCGAAGAACCGGCTGATCTCAGGCACGAGCGGGCTCGTGCCGCAGGGCGGGAAAGACGTCTTCCGGCGTCCTGCCCGTTACCTTGAGGTAGAGGGCGTCCGGGCATAGATCAATCTGGTCGCCCCAGACGAGTTCGCCGGATGATCCAACCCGAACTTGCTCGAAGGCACGACGATCGCACAACAGGGCGAAAACGCCTTTGCCGACCAAGTCAGAGAGGTCCACAGTTCCAGACACTCCGTCGTCAAATTCCAGCTCAAGGCGATATCCCTGCAATGCCTTCACCTTAGAGATCTTTCGCATTGTTCTATTCCTCCTCTCCGCAATGCTACCATGGATGGAGGCGTCAGGAAACACCTCGTTGCTCTGGGCAACCAGCGGGGCGTCCGCTGGGCCGCACCCGGCACGGAAACTTGTTCCTCAGGGAGACCTATCCCGCCATTACCGCCTCGGCGGCCAGGCGGGCGACGAAGTCGGCCCGGTCCGTGTCATCCCGGAGGATGGAACGGTGCTCCAGACCCCGCACCATCACGTGGCGGAGGGCTCCCGGGGCCGAGGCGCACCTGGCGGGGCACGGCATCGGCAGAAGAGCACAAGGTGACAAGTCTGGCAACGTCCCCAATTGCACGTATTTAATTGACACGTATTCCAGCCGATTGTCTCTACTTCGGCCGGCGCCAGATCATGAGGGAGTGCTCGCCCTCCTGGACGACCTCGCCCCGCTGGTTGATCATATGACCCCCCTCCCAGATGATGCCCCGATCGGACCTGGACTTGCTCTCGCGCATCTTGGTGATGCTGAACTTCACGTGCACCGTGTCCCCGATCAGGATGGGCCCGGTAAATTTCCAGTTCCACTCCAGCGAGGCGATGTAGCGCGCGTCGGTGAAGGCCGGGATGCGTTTCTTGAGGCCCTCGACGAGGCTGAGGCCCAGCATGCCGTGGGCGATGCGGGTCTTGTAGGCCGATTCCTGCTTCGAGAATTCCTCGTTGGTGTGGATCTCGTCCCAGTCGCCGGACAGCATGGCGAAGGCGGTGACGTCCGCCTCGGTGATCGTCCGTCCGGGGGACGTCCACTCCTGGCCGACCTGGAAGTCCTCGTAGTATTTCGCCATCGGGTCTCCTCCCTTTAGAGTAGGTGCGGGTGATCGAATGCTGCGCAATCTATCCCCCTGCCGGGAGCGTGTCAACGCGGATCCGAGAATGTTGACTCTGATCCGAAATTCCTAACCGCCAAGGACACCCAGCGGAGGCGCTGGGTACCCGGAGCGTCAAGATCCAACCAACATCAATAGAGGAAGAGCCACGAAACCTGAAGACCCCAAGAATCCGGCGTCCGTCGGGCCGATCCGGAGACCGAAACCCTAGAGACTTGGCGTCTTGGCGGTTAAGTGTTTGGGTGAGACCGAGCCCTCAAATCGCTTGACGGTGGGGACCGGACCACTGAGAATAGGCCCCCTGCGATCGGTTGGTGGATCCCCAACTCTTGTTGCGAGAGGAGCCGTCATCATGAGCCTGCCGGAATTCAGCCTGACTGACAAAATCGCTTTCGTGACCGGGGCGGGCCGCGGCCTGGGGCGCGCAGGGGCCCTGGCCCTGGCCCGGGCCGGCGCCCACGTGGCACTGGTGAGCCGGACGCGGAGCCAGCTCGAGGAGACGGCGTCCATGGTGGAGGGCCTGGGGCGGAAGGCGCTGGTGGCCGTCGCGGACATCCGGAAGACCGAGGAGATCGAGGCGGCCGTGCGAACGACGGTGGAGGCGTTCGGCCGCATCGACATCCTCTTCAACAA
>METI01000221.1:37314-37472 GCA_001771285.1 candidate division NC10 bacterium RIFCSPLOWO2_12_FULL_66_18 | reverse complement strand
CGGCCGCATCGACATCCTCTTCAACAATGCGGGGACCAACGTGCGGAAGCCGGTGGTCGAGGTGACCGACGAGGACTGGCACACCATCATTGACACCAACGTGAAGGGGATCTTCCTGGTGGCCCGCGCGGTGGCCCGCCAGATGATCGCGCAAAAGA
>METI01000221.1:2257-37118 GCA_001771285.1 candidate division NC10 bacterium RIFCSPLOWO2_12_FULL_66_18 | reverse complement strand
CCATCGCGCCCGGGTACATGATGACCCCGCTGGTCAAGGGATACCTGGAGGCGGATGCGGAGCGGACCAAGCGGATCTTGCAGCGGATCGCCCTGGGGCGGATCGGGCAGCCGGAGGAGATCGGCGGGGCGCTGGTCTTCCTGGCGTCGGACGCTTCCCGCTACATTACGGGAGCGACGATAGCCATCGATGGGGGCTGGACCGCCTCGTAGATCTGGGATCACGTCTGAGGAGGAAGGGATACAAGGAGGGCAAACCGTGGGCGTACGTCTCGCCGGACGCGTTGTGCTGTTGTGTGGGCTCCTTGTGTGGATATCCGCATGGGCCGCCGCCGGAGAAAAGGAGAAGAAAGTGGACGGATCGTTGCATGCGACGTTCAAGACGAGCATGGGTGACATCGTGGTCCGGCTGTTCGATGACAGGGCGCCCAAGACGGTGGAGAACTTTGTCGGGCTGGCCACGGGAACGAAGGAATGGACCGATCCCAAGACCGGCGCAAAGGTGAAGCAGCCGCTCTACAGTGGGACGCTCTTCCACCGGGTCATTCCCAACTTCATGATCCAAGGCGGGGATCCCTTGGGGCGCGGGACGGGCGGGCCCGGCTACAAGTTCGCAGACGAGTTCCACCCGGACTTGCGGCACAACAAGGCCGGCATCCTGTCCATGGCCAATGCCGGCCCCAACACCAACGGGAGCCAGTTCTTCATCACCCACGCTCCGACGCCGCACCTGGACAACCGCCACTCGGTCTTCGGCGAGGTCGTCCAGGGCCAGGACGTGGTCGTGGCCATCGGAAACGTCCCGCACGGCCCGGGCGACCGCCCGCTGAAGGACGTGGTCCTGAACGAGGTCGTCATCTCCCGGGGGAAGCCGTAGGCCTGGACGCCCCCCAGTATGTGAGTTGGTCGCCCCTGGATCAGGAGGGAGTGGATATGACGCCTGCCATTCAGCAGCGGGTGGAATTCAACGTATCGCCTGCCCGCCTGTTCAATCTGTACCTGGACTCCAGGCAGCACTCGGCGGCGACGTATGCCAAGGCAGTGGTGCGCAGGAAGGTGGGAAGCAAGTTCTCGGCCTTTGACGGTGTGATCACCGGGACCATCCTGGCGATCGTCCCCAACCGCATGATCGTCCAGTCCTGGCGCTCCAAGCACTGGAAGAAAACCGATCTGGATTCCATCCTGGTGCTGATCTTCAGCAAGACCAAGCACGGGGCGCGGGTTGATCTGGTGCACGCCAACGTACCGGAACACGATCACGACGGCGTCAGTCAGGGGTGGAGAAAGTACTACTGGGAACCGTGGAGGGTCTACCTGGACCAAAGGGCTGGTAGAGCCGGGGCCAGGTAAAGAGCGTTCTTCCGTTATCGCCAGAATGCCGCGACAACGTTGTCCGTGGGAGTGGGTGGCGGAAAGCAGCAAGATCTCCGTCGCGGCCCGCTTGCCGAGGAATCCCGCATGACCTTCCCTGTGGTTTCATTGCAGGACCGCCAGCTCGCTCTCGCCCTGGATCGTGCGGCGGCGGGCCGGGATCTTTCGCGGGAGGCGGCAATCCGCCTGCTGGAGCCGTCCGCGCCACTGGACCTTTTGCTTGCGGCCGCGGCGGCGCTGCGGGATCGGGGGAAGGGGAAGGTCATTACCTATTCTCGCAAGGTCTTCCTGCCCCTGACCAACCTGTGCCGGGACCGCTGTGGCTATTGCACGTTCCGGCGCGATCCGGGAGACCCGGACGGCTGGGTCATGACGCCGGAACAGGTGCTGGCGGTGGTCGAGGAGGGGGCGCGGCTCGGCTGCACGGAAGCACTGTTTAGCCTGGGGGATGCGCCCGAGGCAGTCTTTCCCGAGGCCAGGGCGATTCTGGAGCGTTTGGGGTACCGGCGCACGCTGGAGTACCTGCGCGCGGCCTGTGCGCTGGTCCTGGAACGCTCGCCGCTCTTTCCCCATGCAAACGCGGGCCTGATGGGCGAACCGGACCTCCTTGCGCTCAAGCCTGTGAACGCGAGCATGGGCCTCATGCTGGAATCGGCGAGCCCGCGACTGATGGAACCCGGGGGGCCACACCACGGGGCCGTGACCAAGCATCCCCGGGCCCGCCTCCGCGTCATGGAGATTGCGGGACAGTTGAAGATCCCGTTCACCACGGGCCTGCTCATCGGCATCGGCGAGACGGCCGAGGAGCGCGTGGACTCTTTGCTGGCCATCCGGGCGCTCCACGAGCGGCACGGCCACATCCAGGAGGTCATCATCCAGAACTTCCGGGCCAAGCCCACCATCCCCATGCGCGACCATCCCGAACCCACGCTGGAGGAGATGTTGCGGACGACCGCCGTGGCCCGGCTGATCCTGGGGCCGTCCATGAACCTCCAGGCCCCACCCAACCTGACGCAGGAGTACGGCCGGCTGCTGGAGGCCGGGATCAACGATTGGGGCGGGGTCTCGCCCCTCACCCGGGACTTCATCAACCCGGAGGCCCCCTGGCCGCACCTCGACGCCCTGCGCGAGACCACGGAGGCTCGAGGATTCCTATTGCGCCAGCGCTTGCCGGTGTATCCTGAGTACATCGTCGACCGGCAGGAGTACCTGCCGCCTGAGCTGGCCGAGCGCCTCTGGGCGTCGGTGGATGGGGACGGGTTGGTTCCAGAAAATGCAACCGCAAATGAACGCAAATGAACGCAAATGGTTTCCTCCGGGAGGATCGAAACGAGAATCCGAAAACGGACATCTGACGGCCGGAGGATTGTCAGTTGTCGGTTGTCCGTTTTTCATTGAGGAGAGCCTTCATGGCGACAACCGTTTTGCCATGTGATGCAGATACGGCGGTTCGAAGCGCATCCCCGATGATCGCGCGAATCCTGGACCGGGCGCTGGAGGGTCGCGAGCTGACGCGCGAGGAGGGATTGATCCTGGCGGAGATGGGGACCGAGTCCCTGGACGCCTTCGTGGCGGTTGCGGACGAGATTCGCCGGCGCCGCGTGGGCGACATCATCACCTACGTGGTGAACCGGAACATCAACTTCACCAACATCTGCATCATCGGCTGCAAGTTCTGCGCATTCAGCACGGGCCCCAATGCGGCCGACGCCTACGACCTGTCCTTCGAGGAGATCGCACGGAGGGGGGCTGAGGCATGGGAGCGGGGCGCCACGGAGGTCTGCGTCCAGGGGGGCCTGCCGCGCGAGCTGGAGGGTTTCCACTACCGGGACATCCTGCGGGCGATCAAGCGGGCCACGCCAGAGATCCACATACACGCCTTCTCCCCCATGGAGGTGGTGTACGGCGTGGAGAAAACGGGGATGCCGCTCGCTGACTATCTTGCCATGCTGAAGGCCGATGGATTGGGCAGCCTGCCGGGGACGGCAGCCGAGATCCTGGATGACGAGGTCCGCCAGCTTCTCTCGCGAAAGAAGGTGACGGTGAAGCAGTGGGTGGACGTCATCACGACGGCGCACCACCTGGGCATCCCGACCACCTCGACCATGATGTACGGCCATGTGGAACAGCCGGTCCACTGGGTCAACCAGCTCTGCCTCCTGCGGGACATCCAGAAGGAGACGGGAGGGTTCACGGAGTTCGTGCCGCTGGGCTTCGTCCACCTGAACACGCATCTCTTCCAAGAGGGGAAGTCCCGCCCCGGCCCGACGCTGGAGGAGCATTTGAAGGTACATGCGCTGGCCCGCCTGATGCTCCAGGGGGCCATTGACAACATCCAGGTGTCGTGGGTGAAGCTGGGGCGCGAGCTGTCGCAGCGGTGCCTCCAGGCGGGGGCCAACGACTACAGCGGCACCCTGATGGAGGAGAACATCTCGCGGCTGGCGGGGGCCACCGCCGGGGAGTACCTGCCGCCCGAGGAGTTTCACGCGCGGATCCGGGAACTGGGCCGGATCCCGGCCGAGCGAAGCACGACCTACAAGCTGCTGAAGATCTTCCCTGGTCGTGCAAATTAGAGATCCGCTGGCCATCACCCCCAAGGCCAGCCCTCCGGGCTGCGGGCCTCGTCGATGCCGGGGCGGCCTTGCTCCGGGTCGTCCCGCCCAGGGGCGGGACTCCGCGCCGCCGTCACGCCAGAGGCGTGACACGGCGACCGGAACCGGCCGCCCCCGCGGACCCGCGCCTTGGGCTGGCCCCGGGGACTCGGCCATCGGGTAGACGTTTCTGTCTGATGATGAATCCCGAGGCAGCGGCCTGACGCCCCAAAGGATGACGGAATGCGCATTGCCATCGTCGGCGGAACCGGCAAGGAGGGACAGGGCCTCGGCATGGGGTGGGCCCGCGCGGGCCAGGAGGTGCTGGTCGGCTCGCGGGTGCTGGAGCGGGCACAGCGCGTGGCCGAGGCCATCAACGCGGCCGTGGGGCGAGGGGCTGCCACCGGGATGCTGAACCAGGATGCGGCAGCGGCGGGGGAGATCGTGGTCCTCGCGGTGCCCTACGACGCGCACGCCATGACGCTCCAGGATATCCGGGAGTCGGTGCGGGGGAAGATCCTGGTGGATGTCACGGTTCCCCTGGATCCGGAAAAGCCCCGCCGGTTGCGGATTCCCCTGGGGGGGTCGGCGACGGAAGAGGCACAGGCCCTGCTCGGGCCCGAGACCCGGGTGGTGGCCGCGTTCCAGAACATCTCCCACACGCACCTGGCCCACGGGGAGACGAACGCCTGCGACATCCTGGTCTGCGGCGACGATGCCGACGCCCGCCAGGACGTGATCAAGCTGGCGGGGCTGCTGGGGCTTCGCGCACTGGACGTGGGGCCGGCGCGGAATGCCAGGGTGGTCGAAGGCCTCACGGTCCTCTTGATGGAAATCAACCGGCGCGACAAGGGTCGAGGTGCGGGGATCCGGATCACCGGGCTCCGCCCGGACTGAAAAGCGTTCGGCAGTTCGACCGTTCGGTTGTTCGACCGTACCTATCGGACCAGAACCACCGAACCACCGAACTGCCGAACAGTCAAACGCCTTTGTGGTGATTTCATGCGCATCGCGGTGGTGGCCGGTGGAGTCGGCGGCTCGAAATTTCTGTGGGGGCTGGCGCAGGAGGTGGGCGAGGAATCCCTCAGCGCCATCGTCAACACAGGGGACGACATCGAGCTCCATGGCCTCGCGATCAGTCCCGACGTGGACATCGTCACCTATACCCTGGCCGGCCTCGTGGACACGGACAAGGGCTGGGGGTTCGCCGGGGACACGTTCCACTGTATGGAGGTGCTGGCGAAATATGGCCAGCCCGCTTGGTTCAAACTGGGCGATCGGGACCTCGGGACGCACCTCTTCCGGACCCAGGCCTTGCGCCAAGGACGACGTCCCACCGAGGTGGCGGACGCGATCCGGCGGGCGCTGGGCGTCCGGGTGCGCGTCCTGCCCATGACTGACGATCCTGTTACCACGCACATCCTGGTGGGCGATGGCCCGATCCGGCACCTGCACTTCCAGGAATACCTGGTGCAGCGGGGAGCGGTTGACGAGATCCGCGGGATCGAGTACCGGGGGAGTGCTCGCGCCCACCCGAGCCCGGAGGTCCTGGCCGCGCTCCGCGAGGCCGAGGCGATCTTCCTCGCGCCCAGCAATCCGGTGGCCAGCATCGGGCCCATCCTCGCCGTTCCAGGAATCTGCGAGTGCCTGCGAGGGTCACAGGCGCCCATCGTCGCGATCAGCCCGGTGGTCGGCGGCCAATCCCTGAAAGGACCGACCGACAAGTTCCTGCGCTGGGCCAAGGTCGAGGTTTCCCCCATGGGGGTGGCGCGTCTCTACGACTCCGTCCTGGACGGGCTCGACGGGATGCTGATTGACAGGGCGGACGCGGGCGAGGCGGCGCGCATCGAGGAGCTGGGCATCCGGGTGCGCATGGAGGAAATCGTCATGCGCGGCCCCGAGGACAAGCGGAGGGTAGCCCGCGCGGCGGTGAAGTTCGTGGAGGAGCTGTGAGGCCGCGCACCGCAATCCTGATCCCCGTCAAATCCACCGCCCGAGCCAAGGGACGGCTGGGATCGGTCCTGGACCAGGCGGCGCGGCAGCAGCTCTCGCTGGCCATGCTGGAGGACGTGCTGGTCGCGGTTCTGCCCGTGGCCGGGAGCCTGGTGGATGCGATCTCCGTCGCCACGTCCGATCCCGAGGCAATGGTCGTCGCCCGGCGTCATGGCGCGACGGTCCTGGAAGAGAAAGAGCAGCGGTCCGAAAGCCATTCGGTGGACGCCGCATCCCGAGCCTGCACCGCGCAAGGCGTGGAGGCCGTCCTGACCATCCCGGCCGACGTCCCGGCCGTCCGGACAGAGGACATCGTGGCTCTCCTCTCCGCGGCGGGTGGATCGGACCACGCCGTCGTGCTGGTCCCGTCCCGCGACGGCCTGGGGACCAATGCCATCTGGCGGCGTCCGCCCCAGGCGATCCCCTCGCGGTTCGGGTTCGATAGCTTCCACAAGCACCAGGCGGAGGCCGAGGGGCAGGGGCTCTCCTGGACGGCGCTCCAGGTGCCTCGCCTGGCCGTGGACGTGGACGAGCCGGAGGATCTGACGGCCTTCCTGGAGTTTCCCGGAGAAACGCGGACGCGCACATTGTTGCAGCGCCTGGGGATGATCGGCCGCCTGGCACGGCCAGGGGATCGAGGGCTCACCGTGGTCGGACTGCCGGGGATCCCGGAGATCGCCGAGGGGAATGACCTGGCCCGCCTCATCTCCGAGGCGGCGGAGCGCGAGGGGAGTGGCCTGGTGACCGGGGATGTCCTGGTGGTCGCGCAGAAGGTGGTGTCGAAGGCCGAGGGGCGGGTCGTGCGGCTTACCGAGGTCGTTCCCTCGGGCCTGGCCCGGGAATTCGCCGAAACCTGGGGCAAGGACCCGCGCTTCGTCGAGGTCGTCCTGCGCGAGTCGAGGCGCATCGTGCGGATGGACCGGGGCGTGATCATCGCCGAGACCACCCACGGCTTCATCTGCGCCAACGCCGGGGTGGACGCCTCGAACGTTCCCGGGCAAGACCGGGTCTCCCTGCTGCCGGTGGACCCGGATGCGTCGGCCAGGCGGCTCGGCAAGGACCTGAAGGAACGGTGCGGGGCGGAGGTCGCGGTGATCGTCTCCGACACCTTCGGCCGCCCGTGGCGCGAGGGCCTGACGAACGTGGCCATCGGCGTCGCCGGGCTGAGCCCGCTGGTGAGCTACGTCGGCCAGCAGGACCCGCACGGCCATACGCTGCGCGTGACGGAGCTGGCGGTGGCGGACGAGCTGGCGGCCGCGGCCGGCCTGCTCATGGGCAAGCTGGAGCGCATCCCCGCCGTCCGGATCCGCGGGTACCGGTTCGACGCTGCCGAGGGCCGGGCCCGGTCCCTGGTCCGGTCGGCAGAGCGCGACCTCTTTCGCTGAATTGTTCTCCGGGGGGACTCGCCTTGGTGTCATTGACACCATGGAGTATTCGTGGCATATTGTCCACAGGAGGTGGACGACGATGGCCCGATCCATGGAAGCTTCAGTCAAGCGGCCACGCATCAGCATTGACGTAGCACCTGAGACGCGTCGACTTCTTCGACTGGCGGCGGCGCAGCGCGACATGAGCGTGGGTCAGTATGTCCTGAAGGCCCTCGAAGAACGGCTCCAGGAAGATCTGGGGAAGGACGCAGAAGGGCTGCTGGCCTTGACGGCGAGGGCAGATCCCGTGCTGGCAGCCCTATGGGACAACGAGAAGGACGCCGCCTATGATCGCCTGTAGACGTGGCGATGTCGTGCTGGTTGGATTCATGTTTACGGATGAATCCAGATATCGGCACCGACCGGCTGTCGTCGTAAGTTCGTCGGCTTACCACCAGGGCAGACAGGAGGTGATCGTGGCAGCGGTCACGAGCAACGTCAAACGCATTCTCTTTGGTGACCACCTTCTTATCGACTGGAAGGGGGCCGGATTGCTATTCCCTTCAGTCGTGACTGGGATCCTGCGAACCGTCAAGGGTACGATGATTCATCGAAAGCTGGGGTCAGTGCCGAAGCAGGACATGATGACCATAGAGATGTCACTCCGCAAAGTTCTTGGGCTGGAGAGGAGGACCTGATGCGATTCGGCTTCCCGATCCCCACGCGCGGCCCCCTGGGAACTCTGGACACCATTCGCCGCATGGCCCGGGCGGCGGAGGAGTACCAGTACGATTCGATCTGGATCAGCGATCACATCGTCATCCCGAAGGCCTCGACGTCCACGTATCCCTATTCCGCGGACGGGCGGCTTGACCTGGACGTGGCGCAACATTACCTGGAGCCGCTCACCGTCATGAGCTACCTGGCGGGCGTGACGGAGCGTCCGGCCATCGGCTCCAGCGTCCTGATCCTCCCGTATCGAAATCCCATGCTGGTGGCCAAGATGGTGGCCACGCTGGACCTCCTGTCCCGGGGTCGCGTGATCCTGGCGGTGGGGGTCGGCTGGATGGAGGAAGAGTTCCGGGCGCTGAATCTCGCGACCTTCAAGGATCGCGGCGCCCTGACGGACGAATACATCCAGATCCTGCGGGAGCTGTGGACGAAGGAGTGGCCAACCTACCAGGGTCGCTTCTATTCCTTCGAGGAGGTCCGCTTCTATCCGAAGCCGGTGCAGAAGCCGCATCCGCCCATCTGGATCGGCGGCCACACGAAGGCCGCCATCCGCCGCGCGGCCCGCCTGGGCGACGGATGGCATCCCATCGGCCTGCGTCCTCCGGCCGGACTCTACCCGGAGGAATTTGCGAAGGCGGCCGCGGACCTTCGCTCCCAGGCCGAGGCGGCCGGCCGCGATCCCAAGGCGATCACCCTGTCCTTCAAGGCGCCGATCACGTTCACCGACGGTGCCGCCTCGGGCGCCCGGACGCCCTTCATCGGAACGCGGGACCAGATCGTCGAGGACATCCAGACGTACCAGCGCCTGGGCGTCAGCCACCTGATCTTCGACTTTGCCGGCCCCAGCGCCGACGCCATCTTGGAGCAACTGCACCGCTTTGCCGAAGAGGTCCGGCCGGCGGTCAGGGCCAGGCCGTAGGCCTGCCCCAAGGCGTTCGGCTGTTCGGTTGTACCCGAAGCCCGTGAACCACCGAACCACCGAACGCCCGAACTCCCGAACGCTTTTTCAGCTATGCTGAATATCTCTCCCGAGGATCGCGCCTTCCTGCATCGCGCCAGGGTAGCGCGACTGGCCACCGCCTCGGCCGAGGGGGAGCCTCACGTCATTCCCGTCTGTTTCGTCTTCGACGGGACCTCCCTGTACTCTGCCATCGACTCCAAGCCCAAGCGGGTAGCGGTCCCCCGGCTGCGCCGCTTGCAGAACCTCCGGGCGAACCCGCGCGCGAGCCTGATCGTGGATCACTACGAGGAAGACTGGGCGCGCCTCCGGTATGTCCTGGTGACCGGGAGGGCCGAGATCCTCGAGGCGGGTCCGGATCGGGATCGGGCGCTGGCGCTGCTCCGGGAGAAGTATCCGCAGTATCGGGCCATGCCCGGCTTCGGCCAGGGGCCGGTGATCCGCCTGACCCCGGACCGCGTGACGAGCTGGCGCGGCGGCGCCCCCGCGCCCGGTGGGACGCCATGAATGCCGAGGTCTTCCCCCGGCTGATCCGGGCCATTCACGAACAGCACCTGGACGGGCTGCTGGCGGTATCGCCCGAGAACGTGGCCTACGCGGTCGGCTTCCCAGTCGACGGAGTTGGATTCTCTGGCCGCGGACGAGCTGTCCTCCCGCGTCGAACGGCGGCAGACGAGCCTCGGCCTTCCGGGCGAGTCCCTGGTGGCTCACGGGATCGGCTTGGCCAGCGTGGAGGAGCCGTTCCTGGGCACCTTCCACCATCAGCTCCCACGAGAATCCTGAGCGGGACCGGGCCGCTGCAGCCGGCCCGAGTTGGTCCGGATTTGCCGCCGAAATGACTTGACACGGCGCCCCACTTCGCCTACCGTGCCTTCACGCAAACAGGCGGCTTCGGAAGCCCCATAGACGGTTTTTGCGCGGCCCAACCCCCCAAAGACTCTCTAGGGCCCTTGGGGGTTTTGGTTTTCATGGCGCTCCGGCGAGGGGGGAGGTATCAGGGAGGTCTCGGATGGAGATCGGGCCGAACACGATCGTGACGATGGACTACACGCTGCGGCTCGACTCTGGGGAGGTGGTGGATTCCTCGGATGGCAACGACCCCCTGGTCTTCCTGTTCGGTCAGGGTCAGATCATCCCCGGCCTGGAGCGCGAGCTGACGGGGCTGAAGGTCGGCGACCAGAAAGAGGTTCGCGTGGCGCCCGATGAGGCCTACGGCAGCCGCGAGCCCCGGGCTGTCCACCAGATCCCCCTGGATCGCTTCCCCGAAGACATCACGCCGGCCGTGGGCCTGCGCCTCACGGTCCAGGGACCTCAGGGCGAAGAAGTGCCGTTCACCATCGCCGGCATTTCCGACGGCCGGGCCACGCTGGATTTCAACCACCCGCTCGCCGGCGAGAACCTCACCTTCTCCGTGACGGTGCAGGACGTGCGGCCTGCCTTGGGTGGTCGGATCATCTTACCAGGAGAGGAGTAATGCCCGCCCGGATCGAGATGGAGGAAGTGGCCGGTCCGTCGGCCGAGCCAGAGCCGGAGGACTTTCCCGGCCTGTGTCGGGTCTGCGGGAGTGTCGTTCCGCGGGCCGGCGATCCGTCGAGTTGCACCCCCAGCATCTGCAGCGAACGGTGTCTGGCGCAGGCCATCGTGGGGTACTGGGCGGCGTTCGGCCTGGAGGCCCGGGTGAGCATTCGGGAAGGATTCGCCCGCCTGGAGGGCCTCCGCGGCATCTTTCCCCCCGCCTGACCTCCCGGACCGCCTGCCTCTGGATCATCTCCGAACACGTCCCACGCCGGATACCCCCTTCGCAGGAGCCGCCGTCCGGTGGTGCCTCAGGCCAGGTAGCGCTCCATGCGCGCCTTGGCCTCGCGCGCGATCTCCAGCAGGTCCCATTCCCAGTGCTTTGGACTGTAGAGCTCTGGGGACCAGACCCCGTCGAATCCCGTGGCCCGGACCGCAGCCACCCACTCCTTGATAGGAATCTTGCCTTCCCCGGGGAGAAATCCCCTCAGTTCCTCTTCGACCCACTTCTTCCCCTTGGGATGCCGGATGCCATCGCAGAAGTGGACGCCGTAGATCTGTGAATGGCTCAGTTTGGCCACCTCGCCTGGGGTGGTTGCCTCACCCGCCCACAAGTGCCAGAAGTCGATCACCATCCCAACGTTGTCGCGCCCAATCTCGTGGATGAGCTGCAGGCTCTGGGAGAGGGAATGAATGGGGGCCCAGGCGATGGGCTCCACCTGGCATCTCACCCCATGCCGCTTGGCGATGTCTGCAATGTCGGCCGCGTTCCTGGCGGTGAGTTTGAGGATTTCCTTCCAGGGCCGTCCCTTCAAGCCCGTGAAGGGCACGAGCTGGAGTGTTGGACACTTCAGGACAGCAGCGGCCGCGCAGAGCCGCTCCGCATCAGCCAGCAGTTCCCGCCGCTCCTTCGGCTGGATACGCTCGACGCTCTTCAGGGCATTGATGCAGACGGGACGGATGCCGTGCGTGTTGAAGAGGGGAATCAGGTCCTCTGCCTTGAACCCACGGTCCAGGTACCGCAGGAGCTTGGATTCCACGATTTCCAGGGCCTCGTACCCGGCCTCCCGCGCAATCCGAATGTCCGTGCGCATGTTGCTGTGCATTGTGCTCAGCCCATGCATGGTGATGATCATGTGCGATTCCTCCCTTCCGTGCGGTGCCCGCTCTGGGACGCGATACCCGGCGCATCTCCCCGTGCACCCCTGACGTGTGAGCGCCGCGGGAATCCCCTGCGGGGAGCGATCATGAGGCAGGGTGACGCGACCCGTAGGCCGTGAAATCCTCGGGCACCTCCTCGACCCGCACGGGACGACCCTGCTGGGCGGACAGGATGGTCGCCAGCGTGCACTGCACGGCGCGGACGCCATCCTCTCCCTTGTAGCGCGGGTCTCGACCGGCCAGGGCGCTGTCCACGAAGTGGTGAACCTGGGAGATGTGTGCGCGGCTGTAGTATGAGATCTCGGAGTCCCAGACGTCATCGACACCCTCGTCAAACCGCCAGGTGGCCGGCTCCTTCCCCTCCCTGAACAGGACCAGGTGTACCGCGCGCCCTTGCCAGTCGAGGTGGGCGCCCCCCTCGCCCAGCACCTCGATCATTCCTGTCTCGCCGCTGATGATCGTGCTGAAGCCTCGGCGATAGTCATACTTCCCGTTCAACCGTTCGGCGCGCGCCCACACCCCCTGCCTGGCGCCATCCCGGTATTTCCAGGTGATGATCGGGATATCCACGCCGGGCGCGGTGTACGGATCGTGAGCCGCTCCCTGCCTCTTTGGACCGCCGTGATCCCGGGACGTCACGGCATAGACCTCGGCGATGGGCTCATCCTGCAACAGGTACTCTGCCGCCGAGAAGAAGTGCACGGCATGGTCGAAGATCCAGGGGTACTCCCCGCCCCCAGAGTGCTCCGGATGAATCCGCCAGCTCCGATCCGCGGGGCCGGTGGGAATCGCGGCGACCTGGCGTTCCAGCCAGGCCCCGTGGCGTTGGCGGATCTGCATGGGGCGACCGATCTCGCCGCCATCCACGAGTTCGCGGGCCTTCCTGTGGGAGCTGAGGAACACGTAACTTTCACCCACGCCTAAGGTTACCCCGCGCTGGCGGGCCACCTGGCAGGCGAGGAGACCTTCACCCACACTCCGGCAGAAGGGTTTCTCGCAATGCACGTGCTTCCCCGCCTGCGCCGCCGCCACGGCCATCGGCACATGCAAATAGGTCGGGGTTGCGATGTCAACCGCGTTCAACGCCGGGTCGGCCACCATGGCGTCAAAGGACGCATACACCTTCGGGACGTCGTGCCGGGCTGCAAAGGCCTCTGCCCGCTTCCCATCCAGATCACAGACGGCGGCAATGTGCGCCCGCGGGTGACTTTCGTATCCCTTGGCGTGGGCTTCCGAAACCAGCCCCAATCCCACCATGCCCACGCGGAAGGGTTTCATGGCCATATTCTCTCGCTTTCATACCCCGTATCGATGAGCGCGAAGGCGTGCCTCCGGCGACCGATCTTGCTGCGGACGGTATCCGGGTAGGGGCATCAACGAGGCATGAATGGCATCCAGGATCCAGTCTGGTTGGGGAAAGAACAGGTCCTCCATCTCGGCCGCGGGGGTGATCCAGTTCCTGGCGCCTACCACCACAGCGGGAGCGTCCAGCGCATCGAAGGCCAGCTCCTGGATGGTGGCGGCGAGGGTCTGGAGAAAGCTCCCCCGCTCGCACGCATCCGAAGCGAGCAGGATGCGCCGGGTCTTCCGCACGGAATCCAGGACGGGAGCGTAGTCGAAGGGCACCAGGCTTCGGGCGTCCACGATCTCTGCCGAGAGGGAGAACTCTCGCTGGAGCCGCTCTGCGGCCTCGAGCGCCCGGTACAGGGTCGCGCCGACCGTGAGGATGGTGATGTCCTTTCCCGGCCGTTTCACGTCCGGGAGACCGATGGGAATCGTATAGGAGTCGGCCGGGACCTCCTTCTGGAACCACTCGGTGATGCCGTAGAGCCGCTGGCTCTCAAAGAAGACGACGGGATCGTTCCCGGTCAGGGCGGAGGCCATGAGACCCTTGGCATCATACGGCGTCGCCGGAAAGACGACCTGCAGGCCAGGGACGTGGGCCCCCATGGCACTCCAATCCTGGGAGTGCTGGGCACCGTACTTGCTGCCGACACTCACGCGCAGCACCACGGGCATCTGGAGGACGCCCGCGGACATGGCCTGCCACTTGGCGAGCTGGTTGAAGATCTCATCGCCGGCCCGGCCCATGAAGTCGCAGTACATGAGCTCGACCAACGCGCGCCCCCCTTCCATGGCGTAGCCGACGGCCGTGCCGACGATGGCGGCCTCGGAGATGGGCGCGTTGAAGAGCCGGTGATAGGGCAGGCTCTCCGTCAGTCCCCGGTACACGGCGAAGGCGCCGTCCCAGTCCCGGTTCTCCTCCCCGTATACGATGAGCCGGTCGTCGTGATACACGTGGTGGATGATGGCCTCGAAGAGGGCGTCGCGGAACGAGACCGCCTGGGTTTCTCCCAGTCGTTCGCCGGTGGAGGGGTCAATGCCCGATCGGCTCTTGGTGGCGATGGCTTGCAGGCGGCTGTTCTCTGCCAGGGGCTTCTGCACCGCGTCCGGGGCGACCCCCGGCAGTGCCGCCTCGGCGGCATGCGAGAACATGACCCGGGCGATGTCCTCGCCCGTGAGTCTGGGGGAAATCTGCAAATCCACGGCCAGGCGGCAGGCCTGGTGGACCTTCCGCGCGGCATAGGCGGCCAGAGCTTCCAGCTCGGCCTCCGTTGCGACCTTGGCGTCGAGGAGCTGGGTCCCGAACTCCCGAATCGGGTCCACGGCTTGCCAGAGCTGGATCTCCTCGCGGGTCCGATAGGCGCCGGCGTCGCTGGGCGAGTGGCCGCTCTGGCGGTAGGTGAGGATATCCAGGAGAACAGGACCTTTTCCGACGGGGAGCAGCGGGATCTTCCGCCGGAAGGCCTCGATGACGGCGAGTGGATTGTTGCCGTCCACCGTTTCCGCATGCAGGTTGAAGGGGTTCAGGCCGGCGGCGATGGTGGCTAGCCGACTGAAGCCCATCGTTTCCCCCCGGGTCTGGCCCCCCATCCCGTAAAAATTGTTCATGAAGGCGAAGATGACGGGCAGGCCGCCGCGGTACTCGGGCTCCCAGAGAGTCCAGAGTTGACCCATGGTGGCGAAGTTCATGGCCTCCCACACGGGGCCGCAGCCGGTGGAGGCATCCCCGATGTTGGCGATGACGATGCCCGGCTTGCGCTGCACCCGTTTGTGGAGGGATGCCCCGACGGCAATGTCGGCGCTCCCGCCCACGATGGCGTTGTTGGGGTAGATGCCGAAGGGCGGGAAGAAGGCGTGCATGGAGCCGCCCAGGCCGCGGTTGAACCCGGTCGCGCGCCCAAAGATCTCGGCCAGGAGCCCGTACAGCAGATAATCTATCGCCCGCTCCTTGCCACCGGAAGCGGATACTCGCTCCACCACCCGGAGAATATCTCCGCCGAGGTATGCCTCCATGATCTTCTGGAGTGTCGGCTCGCTCAAGCCATGAATGGCACTCAGCCCCTTCGCGATGATCTCTCCGTGGCTCCGGTGGTTACCGAAGATGTGGCTCTCGACGTCGAGCAGGAACGCCTCGCCCACCGCCGCGGCCTCCTGGCCCACCGAGAGATGCGCCGGCCCCTGGTGGCCGTAGGCGATGTCTTTGTACCGCCCCAGCCGCTTGATTTCCCCCAGCATCTCTTCGAATTCGCGGATGAGGAGCATGTCGCGGTAGAGGCGGATCACATCTTCCGCCGTGAGCCGCCCCTCGGCGATCTCGTCGGCGAGGGTCTTGCGATACGCGTTGACCGCGATGGTCCCCAGGTCGATCGTTTCCGCCCGGCGCACGTCCTCGGGGGCAATCACAAGATGCTTCACCATGCTGTACCCTCTCCTAGGAGGGAGACCGTTCTCTTGTCAACACCTCGGGATTCAAGACCAGTCCCGGCCCCGGATCCTCGCCGCGGGCCACCGCCAGGATGGAGTCCGCGCAGCGCATGAGCATGGCGGCGGTCGCCCTCTCGTCTGACCCGGCCGCGTGAGGACTGACGATCACCCGGTCCAGGGTCAGCAGGGGCGATCCGAAAGGCGGCTCGACCGTAAAGGCGTCGAGGCCGGCGCCTGCCAGGCGGCCCGCGGTCAGCGCCTCGGCCAGTGCCTCCTCATCTACGATCGCGCCGCGTGCCGTGTTGATGAGGAACGCCGTGGGCCTCATCAGCGCGAGGCGATCCCGGTTGATGAACCGGACCGTTTCGGCAGCGAGGGGGAGATGCAAGGTGACAATATCAGCCTCGCGCAGCAGCGTGTCCAGGGGAACAAGGTGGACCCCGTGATCGCGCGCGAAGATCGTGTCAGGCACCGGATCGTACGCGAGGGTCCGCGTCTCGAAGCCTTGGCACCGCCGGGCCACGGCCTTTCCGATCCGCCCCAGGCCCACAATCCCGACCGTGGCGCGCCAGAACCCACGGTGGAAATCGGTGATCCATCTGCCTCCCTTTACCTGTTCGTGGTGGGCCCGCAGGTCCACCGCCAGGGCCAGCATCAGCGCCAGGGTGTAGTCGGCGACGGATTCGTGATTGGTGCCGAAGGCCATGGCGACGGCTACCCCGTGGCGGGTGGCGGCCGGGACATCGATCTGGTCATAGCCGACCCCGAAGCGGGCCACGACCCGAAGATCCGTGGCGTGCTCGAAGACCCGAGCGGTGTAGGGTTCCCCGCCGGCCAGGGTGGCAAAGACTCCGGGGAGCGAGTCGATAAGCTCCTGTTCGGTCAGGGGCCGGCCCCTCCTGTTCAGGAGGATTTCGAATCCCGCCTCCTCCAGGGGGCGAAGCTCTGGCGTCTCTCGGTCGGCGAACTGCTGCACCGTTACCAGGATCTTCGGTTTCCGGTCCATTGCCTCCTCGGTGCGCTCGGGTCGCCATCGGGTCGACCGGCCCGATCTGGGCGAACCCCGCCGCGCCTCGGTCGCCAGGTTAGCGGGGTCCGCCACGCACAAACTTCTGAAAGGCGTGGGGAGTCAGGGGAGCGAACTTCTTCACCGCGCCCACCGCCACCACCACCTCTCCCACATACAAGTCTCCCCGGGAATCGGCCCACAGGCCGTGCGGGGCGATGAAGTTCCCCGGCAGGAGCGCTTCTTCCCCGCCCACCTGGGCCTGGATCTCTCCGTCTGGGTTGCAGATGGAGACCCGGGCGATGGGCGCGTGTCCGGGAGGCGGCTGTTGCATGAGAAGGAGGTGCGGTACCGGGTCGTTGCCGAAGATGAAGCCCAGCTCCGCGATGAAGATGGTATCTTGTTCGTCAATGAAAATATCGCAGGGGCGATTGACCCAGGTCCACGCCCGCAGGAAGTGGCCCTCGGGGGAAAACACCTGCACGCGAGAATTCTCCCGATCTGCCACATACACGTGCCCCCGGCTGTCCACCGCAATCCCGTGGGGCAGGTTGAACTGACCCTCCCCGCTCCCCGGCTCTCCCCAAGACATGAGCCATGTGCCATCCGGGGCGAACTTGTGGATCCGCGCATTGCCGTACCCGTCCGCGGCATAAATCTCGCCGGTGGGAAGCACGGCCACGTTGGTGACGGCGTTGAATGGACCTGCGACCCGCTGGACCGGCGACTTCCACGGCTCATATCCCGTGTCGGAGGGTTGACCGCTCCCCAGCTTCATCTCCACCTTCCCCGAGGTGGAGCACCGGTACACTGCATGCCCTTCGTCGTCCACCAGGAAGATCTGGTCCTGCCGTGTGATGGAGATTCCGTGGGGGCGGGTGAACATGCCCTCTCCCCAGGCATCGAGGAACTGGCCTTCCTTGTCGAATACGATGACCGGGTGGCGTCCTCGGTTGAACACATAGACACGGTCGCGTGAATCCACGGCCACGCCGACCACCTCGGTGAAGGACCATCCCTCCGGCAGGCGCTCCCAGCCTTGAACGACCTCGAACTCCAGATGATGTGTTCCCCGTCCCACACTCTCTCCTTTCTCCGCCTCCTGACGCGGCAGGGCGGCATTCAGGGTTCGAACGACCCCACCCAGAGGGGCGAGTCCCTCACGTTCACACCGCCATTCGCCACCATGCCTCCGCGGCAACTCAGGCGGGTCCGGCCACCCCCAACTGGTGAGCCGCCGTGACGATCTGGGTCCAGGTCTCCTCTTCGATGAAGATCCCCGTCGCGGCGCGTTCCCTCTCCGTCAGCACCTCGGCTTCACCCGGAGTCAGGATGCGGGAGGAGCCCGGTGCCAGCGCCGAGGACTTGAGATACCGGGTCAGGTCGTCCACCTCCGCCCGGAAAACGCTCGGCGGGAGGAATCGGGCGATGTCCAGGGCAATGATAAACAGCCCGTTGTAGTCGAGCCCGGGATGCTCGCACACGTGACCTGCCCTGCCCAGAATCCCCGCCAGGATTTCAACCATGAGGGCGAGGGCATATCCCTTGTGGCCCGCCATGGGAAGGAGCGTCCCCCGCGGGGTCCGGTACAACGCCTCCGGATCTGTCGTCGGCTCTCCCTGGGCATCGATGATCCAGCCGAGGGGCACCGGTTCTCGACGATTCCGCTTGACGCGAACCTTCCCCTCCGGGGCAGTCGTCGTGGCGATATCGAGGAGGATGGGGGGCGTCGCCCCCGCAGGACAGGCAAAGGCCAAGGGGTTGGTGCTGAGCCGTGCCTCCCTCCCGCCCCAGGGGGCCATCCACTGTCCGGCGCCGCTGGCGTTGACGAAGAGAAGCGCGATCATGTCCTGGGCAGACGCCATCTCGACGTAGTCGGCCAGCCGACCGATATGGCCGGACCTCTTCACCCCGACCGCAGCGACCCCGGCCCCTCCCGCCTTCCGGATGGCCAGCGTCATGGCCTCGCGGGCCACGATCTGGCCGAATCCCGCTTCACCATCCATGAGGGCCGTGGTGGGGCTCTCGGACAGGATCCGGGGCTTCGCCTTGGGGTTCAATTTCCCCGTGCGCCACTCCTCTACGTATTGGGGGATCCGGATCACCCCGTGGGAATCGTGGCCCTGGAGGTTGGCGCGCACCAACACCTGGGCCATCCAGGCCGCATCCTCCTCGGGAACCCCGATCGCTCGAAAGACATCCTGGCCGAGCCTCTGTAGCTCGGCCGCGCGTACAGTGGGCATCGGCCGTCTTCTCCTCCACCGAGGTTAGGCCTTCACCGCTCCCGCCGTCAGGCCGGAGACGAAGCGTTTGGCGAAGAAGCCGTACACGAGGATGATCGGCAGCGACGTCAACAGGGCACCCGCCATCAGCGACCCCCAGTAGAACACATCCCCCCGGATGAGTTCGGTGGCCAGGCCGATGTTCACCATCTTCTGCGGGTTCGACGACACGAATGCCAGGGCGTAGATGAAGTGGCCCCACGAGATGGTGAAGGCGAACATGATGGCCGTCAGGACGCCCGGCGCCGCCAGGGGCAGGACGATCCGCACCATGGCCTGCATGCGGTTGGCGCCGTCCACCAGCGCGCTCTCCTCCATCTCCCGCGGGATGGTTCGAAAATATCCCATGAGCAGCCAGGTGCAGAACGGGACGAGGAACGTCGGATAGGTCAGGATCAGCGCCCAGGGAGTGTCGCTCACCCCGAGCGAGGCCACCAGCCGGGAGAGGGGGAGGAAGAGCAGCGTCGGTGGAACCAGGTAGGTGATGAAGACGGCCATCCCGAAGAACTGCGACCCGCGGAACCGGAGACGGGCAAGGGCGTAGGCCGCCAGGGTGCTCACGCACGCGGAGATCAGCGTGGAACTTCCCGAGACGATCAAAGAGTTCAGCATCCACCTGGCGAACAGCGTCTCCCGGAGCACATAGCGGAAGTGGTCGAGGGTCATCCCCTGTCTGACCAGTAAGGGAATCTGTTGGGCCCCGTAGATCTCCAGGTTGCTCTTGAGGCTGGTCACGGCCATCCAATAGAAGGGGAACAGGGCAAACACCAGGAAGGGCAGGAACCCCCCGTAGATCAGCCAACGCCTGCCGGCCCCGGCCCTCCGCATGTCAGGAGACCTCCGCCCCGTGTCGGACAGCCCGAAGCATGAAATACGCCACCACGGCCAGGACGGGGAAGATGAAGAGGGAGATGGCGGCCGCCTCGCCCAGCCGGCCCCCGGAGAGCCCCACATGGTAGGCCAGGGTCCCCAGCAGGTGCGTGCTGTTCCTGGGCCCCCCCCGGGTGAGGAGGAAGACGATCTCGAAATCGGCGATGGTCATGACAACGGAGTAGAGGATCACGATCCCCAGCATGGGCCGAAGCAGGGGGAGGGTGATGTGCCAGAAGGACGCCATCGGACCCGCCCCGTCGGATTCGGCCGCCTCGTACAACTCCCTGGGGATCGAAACCAGGCCGGCCAGGAAGCACAGGGCGAAGAAGGGGAGTCCCCGCCACACGTTCGTGATGACGATGGCGGAGCGGGCCCAGAATGGGTCGCTCAGCCAGCGAATGGGACGGCTGATGATCCCGAGGTTCACCAGGACCCAGTTGATGACACTGGACATCGGGTCGAACATCCACCACCAGGCCAGGACGCTCAAAGAGGCCGGGACCACCCAGGGGAGCATGAGGAGGGCCTGGAAGACCGGCCGTCCGCGGGTCATGCCATGGAGCAGAAGGGCCGCCGCCAGACCCGTGACCGTCTTCAAACCGACCGCGCCGACGACGTAGAGCCCCGAGTTCCACAGCGTCTGCTGGAATATCTCGTCCTCCAGCAGCAATTCGCTGAAGTTCCGGAGACCCACGAAGCGGCCGGGCATGGCGATGCGGCGGTCGGTGAGGCTCATGTAGAGCGACGTGAGAAAGGGATAGGCGATCAAGCTGGCGAGCAACAGCACCGCGGGAGCCAGCAGGACGTAGGCAAGCCGCTCCTCACCTGCGCGGGGCTTCCACGGGCTGATGCGCGGCGCCCGGAGGCTGGTCTCTGCCGCGATGCCGCCAGGCGATTCCGGTATGGTGACGTCCGCCTCGATCTTGGGCATGGGTGCCATTCCGCCCGGTCACCCGCTGGTGACCCGTCGCGGCCCTGCCCCCGGCAGTGCGTGAGACTGCCGGGGGCAGGCAATCGCCGCTAGCGTGGTGCCGCGGCCACTGGCTTTCTCCGTGGGGCCTGTCTCAGCCGCGGTAGATCCGCGTGACCTGTCTTTCCGCCCAGGCGATGGCCTTCTCCGTCGTCATTTCGCCGGAGACCGCCTTGGAGAACATGGTCGGGATGATGAAGAGGCTGATCATGATCCCGGTCGCCGAGCTGGCGGGGGCTGGCCAGCCCCAGGCGTGCACCGTCTCTTTTGGAGGCTCGTAATGGCGGAGTGCCCGCTCCCGCTGATAGATCGGCGCCCCGCGATGACCCGCGAGGTACGGCTGGTTGTAGCCGCCCGAGGCCTCCACCTGCTTGAGGAAGTTCTCCTTCTGCATGAGGAACCGGAGCAGGTCCTTGGCCGCATCGACGTTGGGAGAGAAGTTCCAGACCCCGAGGGAATACGGCGCGGCGGTTCTGAACCTGCCCGCAGGGCCGGCCGGCACGGCCACATGATCCAGTTTATCCGCCACAGGAAGCTTGTCCCGCTTGGCGACGGCCCAGATGCTGGGGGGGTTGATGGACCAGGAACAGGTCCCGGCGAGCATGGCCCGGTTGTTGGACGCCTCGTCCCAGGCCAAGACATCGGGGGGCATGAACTTGTACAGGCGCTTGGCCACCTCGATGGCGGCCGCCGTCTCCTTGGTGTTGATGGTGATATTTCCCTTGTCGTCCGCCACCTTGGCCCCGTGACTCCACAGCAGCTCGAAACAGAAGTGGGTGGAATCGAACGATTCGCTGATGGCTACCCCCACGGGCGTCCCGTTCGCGTGAAGCTTGGCCGCGGCGTCAATGAACTGGTCCCAGGTGAGGTTCCCGACGGCATCGGCACTGAGGCCGATCTTGCCCCAGTGCTCCGTGTTGATGGCGGCGACGCCGCTGTCGTATCGCCAGGGGAGCGATGCCCACCGCCCCCGGATCCGGCAGACGTATCTGGCCATCTCGGGAAAGGTCCCCAGGCCGCGCTCCAGCTCCTGCACCAGGTCGTCCATCGGTACCAGGCTCGGCTGGTACACCGGGGCCTCCATCCAGCGAAGGACGACGATGTCGTGACCGGCCCGCCCCTCCGCCTCCGAGGCCAGCTTGGCTCCCAGATCCCGTTCGGCAATGACATCCACCCGGGTATCCACCCCCCGCGCCTTGCCCCATTCGGCTGACTGGCGCTCCAGTTCCTGATTGAAATGTGGAACGAAGTGGCTATTCACCAGCAGGCTGACAGACTTCCGTTGGGCGGAGGCGTTCCGCACCCAAAGCGTAGGACCGGCCACCGCCGTGGTCAGGGCCGTTGCCCCGGCCACTTTGAAAAATCCCCGGCGCGAGATCTTCTTCCCCATGATCCGTCCCTCCTCCCCTCAGCGGGGTGTGAGTGGGACCGTCCGTGGTCCCGTCTCTCCGTCTGCTCTCGTTCCTGTGATACCTTTTTCCGATGGCAGAAGCCCGACCTAGCCCGCATTCTTCACGAATGGACCCGTGAATTCTCCGGATCAAATGACCAATGACCAATTTCCGATGACCAATGATGGTGGGCGCGCACAGCGCGCCGTCAAGGGGCTTCACGGAACTCCCATCCGCAATTGGTCATTGGCCATTGGGATTTGGTCATTCCCCGCGATTATTCGCGAACATGTTCGCGAATAATCCGGGCTAGGCCAAGGCTGCCCTGTACCTGTTCAGGGCGTCCGCAGCCGCACGGCGGAGCAGGCCGTGATCCTCTCCGGTGACGACAAACCGCGCCCCCTTATGTGCCCAGGCGATTTGCGCCTCCAGACTCGTCTCCATGGGCACGCACACCGGGAGCCCTCGATCCTTCGCCGCGGCCATGACCCGCTCGATGGCCTCAACCACCCGCGGGTGTTCCAGCTGTCCCAGCATCCCCATCGAGCCAGAGAGGTCCATGGGCCCCAGGCAGACCACGTCAATGCCAGGGGCGTCCAGGATCTCCTTGACCTGCCGGACGCCGTCCTCGTGCTCGATCTGCAAGGCCACGACGATGCCGTCATTGGCGGTCCGGATGTATTCCTCGGTCTGGCGGTAATAGTCCGAGGCTCGCCATGGCCCGAACCCTCGGACCCCCACCGGCGGGTACTTGCAGGCCGCCACGGCTACCCGCGCCTCTTCGGCGGAACTCACCATGGGGACCAGGATCCCCTCGGCCCCCAGGTCCAGCGCCTGCTTGATCCGAATCCGGTCGTTCCAGGGGACGCGGACGATGGGCACTGTGGGTCGCCCGTTGAACGCCATGAGGACATGCTGAAGCGACTTCAGGTCAAATGGGGAATGCTCCATATCAATAAAAACCCAGTCGTACCCTGTCCCGGCCATGATCTCGGCGGCGCCGGGGTCCTGGAATGACAGAAAGGCCCCGCAGGTGGTCTCACCGGCCCGCATCCGACGTTTCAGGGCGCGGCTGCGCTCGTAGTACATGGCATCTCCTTTACAGCGTGACGATCCGACCCGTTTCGGCCGACTGCATGGCGGCCAACACGATGGCGAGGTCGGCGCGGCCGTCTCGCCCAGAGACCTCGCAAGTCTCCTCCCCCCGTTGGCACCGCATGAAGTGGCGAATCTGTTCGATGTAATGCTCGGTGGGTGCGCAGCGCACCAGATTCCACCCCTTGTGGTATCCGGGGAGATCCCGCTCGGTGTAGACCTGGAGCTGGAGCGGCACCTTCCAGTAGGTGAAGGGGGTCTCGATCCGGAGGGCGCCGTCGGTCCCGAAGATCTCGATCCGCTCGTCCCAGGCGTGCTCCAGGGGCGCCGGGAAGGTGGGGTTGTACGGCTTGGTCATCCAACTGATCGTGACGACCGCCAGTGCCCCGGAGCGGAACCGGAGGGTCACCGCGGCGTTGTCCTCGGGGGGCGGTCCCTGGGGGTGGTTGCTCATGCAGGCGACGGCGGCCGCCTCGCCCAGGAAAAATCGCAGGGTATTGGCCTGGTGGGTCAGCTCGTTCATCATCTCTCCGCCGCCCGAGATCTCCGGCACCACCCACCAGGCCTGGCGGGTGTGCGGCTCGAAGTAGCTGTTATGGTAGCGGGCCAGGAAGGGGCTTCCGATGACGCCGTCCTGCAGGAGCTGGCGCGCCCTCCGAAATCCCGGGTTGAAGCGCTTCATCTCCGCCACCATGAGCTGGACTTTCGCCGCCTCGCAGGCGGCGATCATGCTGTCGCACTCCGCCAGCGTCCGCGCCATGGGCTTTTCGCACAGGACGTGCTTCCCGGCCCGGGCCGCCTTCACGGTCCACTCGGTGTGGGCATTGGGCGGTGTGCAGATGATCACCGCGTCCACCTCGGGGTCGTCGATCACCCGCTGATTGTCCGTGAACCAGCGGGACAGCCCGCAGCGCTCCGCCGCCCGGCGGGCTTTTGCCTCCGAGCGGTTGGAGACGGCGGTGATCCGGGCGTCGGGGATCGCCTCGATGGCCGGGATGTGGGCGTCGAAGGCGATCCCCCCCGTCCCGATGAGTCCGAATCGGATGGGTGTGCCAGTGCGCATGGCTAGTCCTCCGGCGGAACCGGCTGGTAGTGGGGCGGCACGACCTCCTCGGTCAGAGGCAGGTCCACCCAGGCCCTGGTCTGCATGGACTTGTAGACGGCGCACATCACCTCGATGGCCCGCGCCCCGTCCTCGCCCGACACCAGGGGTTCGGCATCCTGCGTCAGGCACTCCATGAAGTGGCGGGTCATGTTGGTGTAGTTGTTCGGCTCCCGCGGGGGGATGATGGGTATCCAGCGCTTGGGGAGCGTGGGCTGCAGGCGGTCCTCCACCCAGAAGAGCTGGGGCCAGCGGTAGTTCCGCAGGATCTCGGGCAGCGTCTCCAGGGTATAGTCCTTGTTGGTGAAGACCGCCATGGGCACGCTTTGAAATGGGTTGGTGGCGTCGGTGGCGGTGAAGATGGTGCCCTCGGTGCCGTACAGCTCCGTGGCCTGGGACACCGCCGGAGAGAACCGGTTGCAGCTGACGCAGCCGTAGGCGCCGTTCTCATGCTCCATGAGGACCCAGACGGTGTCGTCGCAGAGGGTATAGGTCTCCGGCATGGCCAGGCGCTGGGCGATTCCCACCACCCGCGTGATTCGGCTCCCCACCAGCCAGGTCAGCAGGTCGATGGCGTGGGCCCCCGTGTCGGGCAGGGCCGCGCCCCCGGCCACGTCGGCCCGCAGGCGGAAGTCCGTCTTGGCCACATGATTCTGGTACAGGTGCCAGTGCTCATGAAGCGAGGCCCGGGCCATCAGCACCCGGCCGATGACCCCCTCCTCCACCAACTGCTTCGCCCACTGGTTGTGAGTCCAGAACCGGCGATCACAGCCGACCATCAGTTTGACGTTGTGCTGGCGGCAGACTCGGACGATGTCCCAGGCCTCGGTGTTGGTGACGGCCAATGGCTTTTCCACGATGACGTGCACCCCGGCCTTGGCCGCCGCAACGGCCTGGTTCCGGTGCACGTTGTTTGGCGACGCGATGATCACGGCGTCCAGCTCGCACGTGCGGAACATCTCGCGGTGATCGGTGTACCAGGCCTTGGCACCCCACCGCTCGGCCGCGGCCCGTGCCCGCGCGGCATCGGTGTCGCAGCAGGCGGTGAGCTCGGCTTGCGGGGTCCGCTGGATCGAGGGGAAGTGGGCGATCTCGGCGATGCTGCCGCACCCGATGACCGCCAGACGGTACGTACGGCTCATGATGACTCCTCCGAGATCAGCGGAACGGTTGGGGATGAGAGATCAGCAGTGCCTCGATATCCGAACGGGACGGCATGCGTCCTGCCACCACACCGCCGGTCCCGCCGATGACATGCCGCGCCACGGCGACGGCGAACCACGCCGCCCGATGGGCATCTCCGCTGCGCAGATACTCGACAAGGAACCCTGCGGAGAAGGAGTCGCCGGCGCCCGTGGTGTCCATCACCTTTCCGGGCAGCGCAGGGACGGTGAACGTACTCTCCCGGGTGGCGACCGCGGCCCCCTGGTCCCCCAGGGTGACGATGCCGATCTTGGCGCCCCAGGCCACGAACCGCCCGGGCAGCGTCTCGGGAGCCTCCTGGATTTCGCCCAGCAGGTGGCGGCAATCCTCGAGGCTGGCCCGGACGATGTCGAACAGGCCGACCAGTGCCCGGAGGCCCTTGGGGTCCTGCTGTTCTGCAGGGCCGGGGTGGGTGCTGGAGTGGGCACCCCCGTACCCCCCCAGGTCACCCGAAAGGAGGCCGATACGCTTGCGCAGGGCCCCCAGCGTCTCCACGCCGACGTCATAGTCCATGGGCGCGATGTGCATGGCCCGCGCCTCGAGAGAAGCGGGAGGGAAGTCCGCCAACCGGATGGCGGGGGCGCGCTGCGGGTAGAGGATCTGCTTGTTCCCATTGGCGTCATAGAGGAGCAGCGAATTGGTCGAGTGCGGTCCGGCCCGGTACAGGCCGCGGGTATCCACCCCGACTTCGGCGAACGGGGCAAGCAGGGCCTCGGGCATGTCATCCCCGACGGGAGTCACGATGCCGACCCGCGCCCCCAGCTTGGCGGCGATCACCGCAGAGTAGGCCGTGGGTCCGCCTAGGACAGGGCCAATCTCGCGGTCCGGGAAGCGGATCATCTCCCGGACGATGTGGCTCGCCATGACGATGTCCGGCGGCCGATCGTTATGCCGATCCATCTCCGCGCCTCCCGGCCCATCTCTCAGCGTTCCCGTCGGCCGGCCAGCCACTCCTCCAAGCGCTGGTGCGCCTCCTCATCCGGCATCGGCACCGGCGGATGCTTCATGAGGTAGGCCGACGCCGCTTCCAGGACCCCACCGACCCCGCGGTCCCGGGCCACCCCGCAGCAGCGGATCGCATCCGCGGCCGTCCCGGCAAAATTGGCGCTGTCCTCGACCTCCAGCTTGGCGTCGATCTCCAGCGGGGCGCCTCCGAAGTTGACCGCCTCGACATAAAAGCGCGCGGTCTTGCGGTCCTGCATATTGCGGATGTAGGCGAAGCCCGGTGAGACCTCCGCCTCGTAGGGGATCATGCTGGTCAGGGCTTCGGTCTTGGTCAGTTCCTTGCTCTCGCCGCGGTGTACGAGATTGAGGAAGTCGGTGTTTCCGGCGTAGTTCAACTGGTAGGTCTTGCGGATCCGGATGCCGCGGTTCAACATCGCGACGATCAGGGCGCGATGGATGATGGTGGCCCCCAACTGGCTCTTCACGTCATCCCCGACCAGCGGAACCTTGTGTTCCGCTGCCCGGCGACTGAAGGCAGGGTCACACACGATCAACTCCGGCATCCCGTTCACGAAGCCGACGCCCGCCTCCAGCGCTGCCTCCGCGTAGTGGCGTGCGGCCAGGGCTGACCCGGTGGGAAGGCAGTTGAGGAGCACCTCGGCCTCCGCCTCTCGCAGGGCCCGCACCACATCCACCGGCTCACCCTGGTGCACCTCCACCAGACCTTTCAGGTGCTCCGGGACCCCGTCCAGGACGGGTCCCATCTGGACGCGGACTCCCGTTGATGACAGCGTCACCCCCGGGAGACGGTAGGCATTATTGGGGGGGGCGAGACAGGCCTCGGCCAGATCCCGCCCCACCTTGCGGGCATCAATATCGAAGGCGGCCACGGGTCGAATGTCTGTCACCAGGTATCCGCCGAGGTCCGGGTGCATGATCCCCGCGCTCTCGCCTGGCCCTGCAGCGCGGTAGTGGGCCAGTCCCTGCAACAGGGCACTGGTGCAGTTCCCGACCCCCACAATTGCCAACCGGATTTCCTTGCCCATCTCACGCATCCCTTCTCTTCGAGCCCGGGTCTGGCCGGGGTGTGATTGTTCGGCCCGCGTGCGTCAGCGGTGGTCCGGTGGACTCGCGGACGATGAGTTCCGGCGTAAACCAGGCTTCCTCCTTGCCTGAGGTGCCGGCCAGCAGCCGGATGGCGATTTCCGCCGCGGCGACCCCCATCTGGTAGAGCGGCAATCCCATGGTGGTCAGGGCCGGGCTCACATAGGAGGCCAGTTCGATGTTGTCGAACCCCACCACGGAGAGGTCCTCGGGGACCCGGAGTCCGAGCTTCAGGGCAGCCCGGATCGTGGCGATGGCCATCTGATCGTTGGCCGCCAGGATCGCCGTGGGTCGTTGCCGGGCGCTCAAGAGGCGCCCCGCGAGTTCCAGGGCGCTGGCTGGTCGAAGGTCCCCGCGGAGGATCCATCCGTCGGGAAGGGAGAGCCCGTGTTCGAGGATGGCACGTTGGTACCCCTTCATCCGGTCTTGAATGCTGGTGGACGTATCCGGGCCCGAGAGGATCGCGACCCGCCGGTGGCCCAGGCGAATCAGGTGGGTGGCGGCTTCCCACCCGCCTTTCAGGTTATCGATGCGGACAGCCGGGAGCGGCACGTCATACCGGCCGATCAGGACGGCCGGGATCCCGCGATGGTGGAGGGCCTGGAAATGGCGTCGTCCGGGCGTCCCGCCTCCCCCGATGATGATTCCGTCCACCCGCTGCTCCCGCAAGACCTCGATGTAATGCGCCATGGCGGCCGGATCCCGGTCCGTGTTGCAGATGAACAGCGCATAGCCGAGGCGGCGCGAGACGTCCTCGATCCCCCGCGTGATTCCGGCATAGTAGGGGTTGGCGATGTCCGTGATGAGGAGGCCCAGGGTGTGGGTGCGCTTCTGGTGCAGACTGCGCGCGAGGGCATTCGGACGGAAGTCCAGCTCTTGGGCGGCCTTCAGCACGCGTTTCCGGAGCGCCGCGCCCACACCACGGGGAACATTATTCAAGACGCGGGAGACGGTGGCGATGGAGACGCTCGCCCGCCGGGCGACCTCAGCGATCGTCACCGGCTCTCCTGGCGATTGCTTTCTGGCTCGTGGGCTCTGGCGCTTCCCGGTCCGCATTCCCGGTTCCTGGAAACGATATTGCGTTCCCACCGGCCCGGCGGAATCCCCTGGCGCTGCCGGCGGGGGTCGCCTCATCAAAACAGCGCCGACAGATAGCCCCCGTCGATGTAGAGGATCTGTCCCGTCATGTAGTCCGAGGCGGAGGACGCCAGGTAGATCGCCGCGCCGGCCAACTCCTCCAGCTTCCCCACACGCCCCAGAGGGATCTTGAGGTGTTGCTGCCTGACCCACTCGGCGTCCTCGAAGAGCCCCCGGTTGAGGTCTGTCGGGAACGTCCCCGGGCCGATGGCGTTCACCCGGATGCCGTATTGCGCCAGCTCGACTGCGAGCCCCTTGGTCATCTGGCGGATCCCGCCCTTGCTGGCGGCATACACGACCCCGTTCCGTGCCGCCATCTCACTCTGGAGCGACGCGACATTGATGATCTTGCCGTACCCTCGCTCCTGCATGATCTGGGCGGCAGCCTGGGCGCAGAAGAACGGCCCCTTGAGGTTGGTGTTGACGATGAGGTCCCACGACGCGGGGTCCATTTCCAGGCAGGGCATGCGGCGATTCGTGCCCGCGTTGTTGATGAGGATGTCGAGCCGGCCATGTCGCTGCCCGATCCGGCCGATGATCTCGTGGATCCTGCCGGTCTCCGTGACATCCAGGGCGAGTCCTTCCGCCTTCCCCCCGCTCCGTTGAATATCCTCTGCCGCTGCCCTGACCACGGCCTCTCGCCGGCTGGCCAGGATCACGTGGGCGCCCTGGCTGGCCAGGCCCCTGGCCATGGCAAGACCGATCCCCGTCCCGCCGCCGGTCACGAGCGCCACCCGCCCTGTCAGGTCGAAGATATCCATTGGCCATCTCCCCCAGCCGTCCTGTCTCTCCGCGCGGCCTACCCGATGGTGGCCCCCGCGGTCAGCCCCCGGACGATGTGTCGCTGAATCAGGAATGTCAGAATGAACACCGGCGTCAGGATCACCGTGGCAGCCGCCGCCAACCCACCCCAGTGGATCATGCCGTAGGTCATGAAATTGAAGACGGCCACCGGCAAGGTCTTGGTCCTGTCGCCGGCCAGGATCAGCGAAAAGAGGAAGTTGTTCCACGAGAAGATGAAGGAGACGATGACGGCCGCCACCAGCCCCGGACGGGTCAGGGGGACGGCGATTCGGAGGAAGGCCTGGAAGCGTGAACACCCATCCACCTGCGCGGCCTGCTCCAGGTCCACCGGGATATCCTCGTAGAATCCAATCATCAGCCACACCACGATGGGCAACGACACGATCAGATGGGTCAGGACCAGGGCCAGGTAGGTGTCGAGAAGTCCGAGGAGCCGAAAGACGATGTACCAGGGCACCACGTAGGCGATGCCCGGCACCATGCGGGCGATCAGGATGCTGAGCGCCAGGCCCCGCTGGCGATGCCGGGCGATGCTGTACGCGGCCGGGGCCCCGAGGATGACGGCCAGCAGCGTGGATCCCAGCGCGATGAGCAGGCTGTTGAACAGGTAGAACCCGAAGGGGTTGTTCCGGAAGACCTCGACGTAATTATTGAAGGTCGGCGTAAACAGGAACAGGGGAGGATAGGTGATGCTTTCCGCGTGGGTCTTGAAGGATGTCAGGACCATCCAGAAAAATGGAAACAGCAGCGGCGCCAGGAGGACCCAGGGCAGGGTGTAGGCAATGATCCGGGCGAGTTGCCTTCGAACCCGTGGCCGGGGGGAGCGGGGCCGCTGCTCTCTGTTCATGACTCGTTTCCCCTGCGCACGGAGATGAGCATCAAGCTGATTCCGAGGACGAGTGCCAGAAAGACCACCAGGATCGAGGAGGAGTACCCCATGTTGAAGTAGTGAAAGGCCTGGAGGTACGC
The DNA here is from genome assembly GCA_001771285.1 of candidate division NC10 bacterium RIFCSPLOWO2_12_FULL_66_18. Classification (GTDB taxonomy): domain Bacteria; phylum Methylomirabilota; class Methylomirabilia; order Methylomirabilales; family 2-02-FULL-66-22; genus 2-02-FULL-66-22. The sequence continues at coordinate 6,783 of METI01000221.1, read as the reverse complement.
GAAGATGTTGATCGTCTCGGAGGCTCGCGCGGGTCCCCCCTGGGTCATCACATACAGGATGTCGAAGGTCTTGAGGGCGTCAATGGCCCGGAAGAGCATGGCGACAACCAGAATCGGACGCAGGAGCGGAAGGGTGATGAATCGGAACTGCTGCCACGCGCTGGCCCCGTCGATGCGGGCTGCCTCGTACGGCTCGGCAGGGATCACTGCCAGTCCTGCCATGCAAAACAGGGCGATGAGCGGTCCCCACTCCCAGGTGTCCACCAGAACGACCGCAGGGATGACCGTCGCCGGACTCGCCAGCCAGAGCGACTTCGGGATCTGCACCAGGGAGAGGAAGTAGTTGAGAACGCCCAGATCAGGATCCATCATCATGGTCCAGAGCAGCCCCACGGCCGCCGGGGTCGCCGTCATCGGGAGCAGCATGAGGGTCCGTGCCAGGCCACGGCCGGGGAACTCCCGATGGAAGATCAGCGCCATCCCCAGGCCGATGAACGTCTGAACCGTCACGGCGAGGACGGTGAACAGCAGGGTTCGCGCGACGCTGGCCCAGAAGGCGGGATCGCCCCCGAGCAGCTCGGCATAATTCTGGACCCCGATGAACGACGGTCGCGAAAACGCTGACACCACCCACTTGTGCAGGCTGAGCCAGCCCGTGTAGGCGAGCGGGAACGCGATGATGACCAGGATCGTCGCGACCGCGGGCACCGGCAGGATCACGTGCAGGTGCCGGTCCACCCACCGCGTGATCCCTGCGGGCGCCGTGGCCCTTTTCAGGACCAGGCCGCCCAGGCCAACTGTCAGTCGATCCCGCTTCTCCGCGCCGTCCACCTGAGGAGGCCCACCCTCATCAATCGCTGGATTTCCCCGATCGTCGGGTATTTCCAGCATTTCCCAGTCACTGGCGTTCCCGTACGTTGGGCCGATCAGCCTGCGGGTCTTAGTCCTTCTGGCCAGAATTACGGTGACGTATTGTCTCGACGCAACTTTTCGATCCCCTCTCCCCGCTGTGGGAGAGGGTTGGGTGAGGGGGACCCTCGGCACGGCACCCCTCCTTGCACCCTCACCCCCCGCCCTCTCCCATTCCAGGGAGAGGGAGCAGAAATGAGTGTCACCGTATTTGCGTTCCGCAGCACTTAGTCCGTCTCGATCTCCAGATCCAGGAGATAACAACCCACGGATTTTCCGTGGGCATCAATGGCGAGGGATCGGGTCACCCCGCCTCCCAGGGCGTTGTGGAGGACGAAATTCAGCGCGCCCAGGTTGGGCAGTTCGTACCGGACCACCGCTCCCTTGACCACACCCGCGTAGTGTCGCTTCACCCGCTCGGCGGTCACGCGCCTCCGGATCAGTTCGTAGTCCTTCTTGTCATATACAATGACCGCCACGTTGGAGTCGTCGCCCTTGTCCCCGGTTCGCGTGTGCGCGATGTGTCTCAGGTGTACCTTGGCCATTCCCCCCCTCTCCTCTCACGGGAATCTGGAGATGCTCTCTTCGAACACGATCCAGCGGATTGGCGAGCGAACTCACTCCGAATGGAAGGGATCGGTCCTTCCGCTGCGGATGGCATGGCTCACTTCACCTCAACGACTGCCACGGTGGGCTTGACCCGCTCCCGCGGAATGAACGTGTGGTAGTATCCCAGCACTTCCGTCACGCCCTCCCGGATCGCCCCAGCGCTTATCCCGGACGGGCCGTTGGTGGGGAGGGCGTAGACTTCATACGCAATCTTCGCCGCATCCGCTCTCGCCTTCGTTCGTCCTGCCACCCGCAGCCCGACTTCCCGGAGCGGCGCCGCGGGAGGCGCGGTGTGGGGGTGGAAGAGGGCATTGATGCCGATGTAGTCCACCCGCAATTCCTCGGGCTTCACACCAATGAGATCGAGCCGCTTGGTCACGATTTCGCCCGCGAGTTTCGCCTTCTCCACGGCCCCCGGGCCGCCGAAGAAGAGCACCCCCTCACCGATGAAGCCCTCGAGCACTCCCAAGCTGACTTTGAGATTGGCTGGCCGCGTCTTCCCCCTCACCCCGCGCACGCTCACCCGGTCCTTTCCCTGTTGTTCCACCCGGGCCTCGGTGATGTCCGCGATCACGTCCGGCTCGATGTAATTGGCAGGATCACCCATCTCGTACAGGAGCTGCTCGGTGACGGTCGCCGTCGTGACGATTCCGCCGCTGCCGGGCACCTTCGTGATGACCGCATCGCCGTTCCTGGCGATTTCCGCGATCGGGAAGCCCAGCCGGTGAGGGTCCGGCACATCCTTGTAGCCGGGGTCGGCGAAGTTCCCACCGGTCGCGTGCCCTGCACACTCCAGGATATGGCCGACGATGATGCCTCGGGCCAGGCGGTCCCAATCCTTGTCATCCCCTCGCCACCCGAATTCGTACATCGGCGGGGCCAGGTAGAGCGAGGCATCCGAAATGCGACCCCCGATGACGATGTCCGCGCCTTGCCGGAGGGCAGTCACCACCACGTCGGCCCCGATATAGGCATTGGCCGACATGAGGTTCGATCCGAAGGCACTCACAGGCTGGCCGGTCTCCGCAACGACTGGGTCGAGCTTTGCCACGGTGGTGCGGACGTCATCCCCGAGGATGCAGGCGATCTTCAGCCCCTGTAGCCCAAGTTTCTTGCACAATTTCTGTATCAGTTGGACCGCACCGCGGGGGTTCGCCGAACCCATGTTGCTGATGAGCTTTATCCCCCATTGGGCGCAGAGCGGGAGGAGGGGTTCGAGTCGCATCTCAATATGATTGTCGAATCCCTCCTTCGGGTTCCTCCGCTTGCGAAGGGTGGCGGTTTGGATCTCCTTTTCCGACAGCGTATCGAAACACAGGTACTGAATGTCCCCGTACTGTGCCAATTCCAGAGCGGGTTCGATCCGATCCTCCGCGCTGGCGGAACCACTCCCAATTCGTACAGATCTCATGCGTTTGCCCCCAGGAGCTATCGCATGGCTGCCGGCGTGATTTTTCCTCATTGGGCCGCAATTCCCTCTCGCACGGCCTGCTAGCTCGCCTCGGCGAGCGCCTTCTTCATGAGGTCGTTGGCCTTGTTGGCGGCCTCCTTCACATTCCCGCCGGCAATCGCCACGTGGATGACATCGCCGATGATGTCCCTGACTTGCGCGATGGGGATCACCGGTGGGGCGAACAACGGGTTGCCGACCTTGATGCTCTGGAGGAGCGTCTCCTGCCAATCCTTTGGGGCCTTCGTGGCCGATCTGAACCGGGGGTGATTCCAGATGGAGGCCCGTGGGCTTCCCTGTCCGGCCACCGCCAGCTCCAGCAAGGTCTCCTTGCTGCTCGCCCACTGCATGAAGTACCACGCGGCTTCCTTCTTGGTGCTGCGGGAGTACATGGCGACCCCCCAGCCGTTGACGACCGGATGATTCCCGCCGGGGCCGGCCGGCGTCATGTGATAGCCCACCTGCCCGGCCACTTTGGACTTCTCCGGATCCTCGTACAGGGTCGCGAAGACGGATCCTTCGATGGTGAATCCGACCTTGCCCGCCATGAACAGGGAGTTGACCTCGGTGAAATGGTGATTCACTGCGCCCGGCGAACCATATTCTCGAATCAGGCGCCCGTAGAGCTCGAACGCGGCGATGGCCTCTGGCGTGTTGATCGTGGGGTTGCCCTGCTTATCCAGCCACTCGCCTCCCATGTTGTGGAGGAAGTTGGAGTAGATGCCGGCCGAGGTCGCCCGCCGACCCCGGAGGGCCACGCCGTAGATCCCGGCGTCCTTCCTGGTGACCTTCTTGGCGGCGGCCTCGAGTTCGGCCAGCGTCTTGGGCGGCGCGATCCCCGCCTGCTCCACGAGCTTCTTGTTGCTCATCATGCAGTGGATGCCCACCTCGATGGGCACGCTCACCAGGGTGTCGGAAACTTTCTGGGATTCCCAGGCACCCTGGGTGATATCCCCGGGGTCCCAGGCGGGGTCGGCGAGGGTCCTGTCCTCGACGAAGCGCTTGATCGGCTCATACCATCCCGACTTGTAAAACTTGACGCCCTCGTTGCCGATGAGGGTCATGAACAAGTCGAGGTCGGAGGCCCCCGACGTCATCTCGACCACGGTCTTCTGCCGGAAGAGTTCCTCGGGGTAAAATTCGGCCTTCACCTTGATACCGGTCTTGGCCTCGAATTCCGGGATGCGCTGGCCAACAAGCTCGCACGGGGTCACGCGATTCACGAGGATCCGCAGCGTGGTCCCCGCATATTTCCTCCAGTTGAAACTTCCCTGGGCCTGAACCTTGGTAGCCAGCGACCCCAGCGGGCCGACCGCCGCGAGGCCGGCCGCAGCCTTCAGCACCGTCCTTCGACTCACACCGCTCTTCGCCTGCCATGCCATGGCTCACCCTCCCTCTGGTCCCCCGCAGGGGTGCCGCAAAGCCCAGAGCCCACACCCGTTCCGGACGAACGTCGGAATGGGAGCGCCCGGATCTGGGGTACGCAAGGGGCGCCGCCTTGTCTCAAGGGAACGTCGGTTGGTTCACCTCCTGGAATCCTTGCCGGGGCCCTTCATCC
>METI01000221.1:0-2217 GCA_001771285.1 candidate division NC10 bacterium RIFCSPLOWO2_12_FULL_66_18 | reverse complement strand
TCACGGACATCCCATCCGCCATTGGTCATTCCGCCCGCGGCGGATTGGGATTTGGTCATTCCCCGCGAGTATTCGCGAACATGTTCGCGAATAATCCGGACTACCCCTCCACGTCTTTGACCTGGACCAGATGTCCCGTAGCCGCGGCGCGGTAGGCGGCGAGGATGACCCTGAGGCAGCCGATCTGGTCCTCGGGGGACGTGATGGGCTCGCGATTCTCCCGGAGGCACTCGAGGAAATGGGCAAATTGTTCCGCGTACCCTCGGGAGGCCTGCAGTTCGAATTGTTCGCAGCGTTGCTGTCCCCGTGTGATGAAGAACTGGCGGGCGTGCGTATCGAACTCGATGGTCCCCTGCGTTCCCAGGATGGCGAATTCCGTCCGGGGACGCTCGCGCTGCGCGACCCAGGTAACCGCAATGAGGCCGGAGGAACCAGATTCAAAACGCAACAACAGAAGGAAGGTATCCTCCATGGGTGCGATCTCGGGAAAGGCGTGGCAACTCTTGAGGGCGGTGACCTCGCGGACCTCGCCCATGAGATACCGGCACACGGAAACGGCGTGCGTGCCCGAGTCCATGAGGGCTCCGCCTCCCATGCGGCCAAGGCTGAACCGCCAGTGGAGTCCGGCGAAATAGTCTTTGACCTCGAGGTCCATGACGCTCCGGATCAAGAACGGCTCCCCAATCTGTTTGCCAGCGATTGCCGCCCGGGCCTTTTGGACCATCGTCGAGTAGATCCAGCTCTCGGCGATCATGATTTTTCGGTTGTGGAGGCGACCGGCGTCGGCGATGCGCCGGGCCTCCTGCAGGGTAGGGGCGATGGGCTTCTGAAGGACCACGTGTTTCCCGTGCGCCACCGCCAGGCATGTCGCCTCCGCGTGCAGATCGTGCGGCAGCAAGATATCCACGATGTCCACATCCTCGCGTGCGAGGACGGCCTTGTAGTCGGTGCTCCAGCGGGCCACGCCCCATCGATCTGCTTTCTCCCGGGCCCCTTCCTCCGTCGACCGAACCACCCAGTCCACCGTGACATCCGGCTGGGCGCGCCACGCGGCCATGTGGTGTTCACTCCACTTGCCTGCCCCAATGATGGCGACCCTGAGTGTCATCCGTGTTCCTCCTCAAAAAGCCGCGCAGGATGTGTGTCCCCCAGCCTCAGAAAGAGCGACGCGCCCCGCTGCGGTGGCCGAGGCCGAAGGTCGAGGGATCCATGTTGACGCTGGAGGCAGGGCGAGGGCTCGCGAGCGGCCATTCAAGATCCGGAGGCTTCCGTCCAGGCAATCAGTTGGCTGCATATCCCGGAGGCGAGCGCGAGGTCGAATCATGGCTGGGCGGTTGCGCCAGGAGGTGTTCGTGTTTGAAAAGGTTTTGCCGTCACGAGAGCGGGAAAACGTTTTCCAAAGTTCGCAGATTCAACAACGAGCCTCTGTGCTTGTCAAGGCGAATCTTTTCGCCGGTGCAACCTGCGGAAATTACAGCGGTTCTCAGGCGCCGTTGAGTGGAAAACGAATCTGCCCGGGGACCGGATGTGTCTCGGCGTGTGGATACGGGATGCGGATAGAGGCTTCAGCTCAAAACTTTCACCGCCAAGACCGCCAAGGTCGCAAAGAGTCGCCAATCCCGCGCGAGCTTCGCGTGCTTTGCGGTTAAACTGCACCGTTCCGGATGAAGGAAGCTTCCGGAGAACGAGGGGCTGGATGTCCGCGGGCAGGCGGTGATGCCTCACGCATTGCGCATCACCTGCAGCCGCGGGGCGGCTGGTGCATGCGCCTGTTAGCGCTCAGTAGATACACGCATCGAGAATTGACAGCGCTTCCTCCAAGACCTGATCCGGTGCCCTCCCGATGCGCTTCGCCCTCCGCGAACGGAAGTCGATCGACTTGACCTGTTCGACCATGACGAAGCCGGTCACGTCTTGGCCTTCAGGAATCGACACGTGGAAAGGGTAGTCGCGGCGCGTGTTGGTGATGGGACAGACGATACAAAGACCCGTGTGCCTGTTGAAGAGGTCGTTGCTGACCACGAGGGCGGGCCGACGCCCGCGTTGCTCGTGACCCGACTGAGGGTCGAAGGTGAGGGCGACAAGGTCCCCCTTCCGAGGGACATACTCCGCCATCTACCAGACCTCCCGGCCGACGGGATACCCCCAGTCGAGCTCCTCCGGTTTGTAGTCCTTGGGGATGCGCCTGACGAGCTCACTCAAGTCATGTCCGCCTCG
>METI01000220.1 GCA_001771285.1 candidate division NC10 bacterium RIFCSPLOWO2_12_FULL_66_18 | reverse complement strand
CGACAACTGCGCCTACGTCAAGGCCGACGTGGGGATGCTGATGTCCGGGGGATACGGCCCCCAGGGAACCATTCCGTATCCGAGCCTGGTCGTCTGTAACTACGTCGGCTGCAACGTGTACGTGAAGTGGTTCGAGCACATCGCAGAGTTCTGCAAAGCCCCGCTGTACATGCTGGACATCCCCTTCCTGCGGGATGGCGACGCGCCCAGCCAGGACGATATCACCTACGTCGTCCGGCAGCTCGAGGAGCTGATCGCGACCTGCAGCCGGATCACGGGGAAGCCCTTCGACATCGACAAATTGCGCGAGGTGCTGGCCCTCTCGGCCCGGGCGGAGGAGGGCTGGTCGCGGGCGAAGGAGCTGTGCAAGGTGAAGCCGGCCCCCTTCGACGCCTACTTCGACAGCATCAACATGATGGGCCCCATCAACGTGCTGCGGGGGACGACCCAGGCGGCCGGATTCTTCGACTTCGCGGTGGAAGCGTTCGAGGCGCTGGCCGCCCAGCAGAAGGGCCCCCTGGCGGAAGAGCGGTTCCGCACCGTCGTCGAGGGGCCGCCGCCCTACCCCTACTACCGGAATTTCCGCAACCTGTTCGCGGCCTGGGGGGCGGTGGCCGTGAACTCCACCTACTCCACGGTGGGGGGTCTGTGGGAGTGGGGCTTCCGCCACGATCCCCGGCGCCCCCTGGAGAGCATCGCCGAGCAGATGCTCGTGGAGAACCTGACCAACCGCAGCCTGACGGCCCGCTACCAGCAGATCCGCCGGTACGTGGAGGAGTGGGAGGCGGACGCGCTGGTCATCCATTCCGTCAAGAGCTGCCGGCTCTTTTCCGCGGGACAGGGGGACATGCGGGAGTACTTTACCCGGGACCTGGGGGTGCCGACCCTGCTGGTGGAGTCGGACCTGGAGGATCCCCGCTACTACTCCGAGGCGCAGATGAAGAACCGCATCGATGCCTTCTTCGAGTCGCTGGAGCACAGGAAGTTTCTCCGGAAGGACACGGGAGGCAAGGCATGATCTACGGCGGCGGGGTGGACGTCGGCTCGACGCAGACCAAGGCCATTCTCCTGAACGACCGGCGCGAGATCGTGGGGCGCGCCCTCATCGGGACCGGCGCCAATGTGAGCAAGGCGGCCGAGAGCGCGTTCCTGACGGCGGTGGAGAATGCGGGGTTTCCCCGCGAGGCGGTGGGCTATGTGGTGGGAACGGGCTACGGGCGCTACAAGGTGACCTTCGGGGACGCCCAGATCACCGAGATCACCTGCCACGCCAAGGGGGCCCAGCTGCTCTTCCCCAACACGCGCACCGTCATTGATATGGGGGGGCAGGACACCAAGGCCATCAAGATCGGTCCCGCCGGCGAGGTCCTGGATTTCTGCATGAACGACAAGTGCGCCGCGGGGACCGGGCGGTTCATGCAGGCGGCCGCCGAGTGCCTGGGGCTGTCTCTCGATGAGATCGGGCCCATGTCCCTGAGGGGCCAGACGCCGGTCCGCCTGACCTCGGTCTGCACGGTCTTCGTGGAATCCGACATCCTGTCCTACGTGGCCCAGCGGAAGAAACCGGAGGACATCCTCGCGGGGGTGCACAAGGCCATCGCCACCCGGACGATCTCCCTGGTCCGGCGTGTTGGCATCGAGGACGAGATCACCTTCACCGGCGGGGTGGCCCGCAACGTGGGCATGGTGGATGCGCTGCAAGCTGTGCTGGGGCGCCGGGTGAACGTGAGCGCCGAGGCGCACTTCAATGGCGCCCTGGGCGCGGCCTTCTTCGCCCTGGAGCGGGCGGAACGATTGGCCGCAGAGCAGGGGGCAGCCGCCCCCGCGTGACGGCAGGGGCACCGGGAACGCGAAACCGGAAATTGGAAGCTGGAAATCGGAAATTGGAATCTGGACCTTAAGACGCAACGCTGGGGAGGACCAGTTTCCAGCTTCCATTTTCCGGTTTCCCGCGCGAGGAGCTAGGCGATGAGCATGGTGGCAGGCATTGACCTCGGTTCCGGACGGACCAAGGTGGTGCTGGTGGACGAGACGGGTGTCGTTCGCGGGCGAGGCGTTGCGCGCACGCGGGGCGACTTCGAGGCGGTGGCCAACGAGGCGCTGGCGTCAGCGTTGGAGGAGGCCGGGATGGCCCGGGACCAGGTACGCTATGTGTCTACGACCGGTCTCGGCCGATACAGTGTCCCGTTCCGGGACATCCAGATCACCGACCTCACGTGCGGGGCCCGGGGCGCGTTCTTCCTCTTTCCCTCCACCGAGTTCGTCCTGGACATGGGCGCCCAGAGCACCCGGGCGGTCCGCCTGCGGGACCACGGGAAGATCAAGGAATTTCACATGAACGAGAAATGTGCGGCTGGCTCGGGCGGCTTCCTGGAGCGGGCAGCAAAGTACCTGGAAGTGGAGGTCGGGGAGATCGGTCGCCGATCTTTGGCGAGCACGGCCCCTCAGACCATCAGCAGCATCTGTGCCGTCCTGGCCGAGTCGGAGATCATCAACCACATATCCGAGGGGCGGTCCGTGGAGGACATCCTGGCGGGCATCCACCACTCCCTGGCCGAGCGATCGCTGATGCAGCTCAAGCGGGTTGGCATGAAGGGCGGGGAGGTCACGTTCATCGGGGGCGTGGCGCTCCAGGCCGGGATGGTCAAGGCTTGCGAGGCGAAGTGGGAGGTCACGATCCACGTCCCGGCGGAGCCGCAGTACACCACGGCCCTGGGGGCGGCGCTGTTGGGCTGGCAGCGCGTACGGAAGACGCAGGCGGCGTCGCCCGTCGGTGAAGGGGCACGCGCAGCCTGAAACGTTCGGTCAGAGCTCGGATCGGTCTGAGCTGGAAGAGGAGAGGGGGACACCCGGGTGCCGGAAGGGTTCCGATTCGCGTGCCCGATCCGGGTGCGGTACAGCGAGATTGACCGGCAGGGGATCGTGTACTACTCCCGCTACCTGGAGTACATGGACGTGGCCCTGTCGGGATACTTCCGCGCACTGGGACTCCCGTACCAGGAACTGGTCGAGCAGCACGGCTTCGACCCCTCCGTGGTCAAGGCCACCATCGAATTCAAGCGAACCGCCCGCTTCGACGAATCATTGCAGGTCTGGGCGCGCGTGGCGGCCATCGGCCGGACCAGTTTCACCATGGACTTCGAGATCATGCGGGAAGCCGGCGGGGAGTTGGTCGCGAGCGCGCAGATCATTTACGTGAACTTCGATACAGCCACCCAGGCATCCCGCCCCGTCCCGGAGAGCATTCGCCGGCGGATCGAGGCGTTCGAAGGAACCAGCTTTCCGTCTTCCGGCTAGTCTCCCACACCCTCGGCTCCCGGCTCTCGGATCTCGGCTCTGTGTAGTCATTCCGCATTCCGCGTTCCCCATTTCGCATTCGGCTGCCTCCTGCCTGCTGCCGTCCGGGACTCGGCTCTAGGCTCACGGCTCGCGGCTCTATCTGCCCTATGCCTTCACCGAGCAGGGTGTGGCCATGCTGTCGAGTGTGCTCAGGAGCCCACGAGCCGTGCAGGTGAACATCGAGATCATGCGCGCATTCGTGCGGCTTCGGCAGCTGGTGCAGACGAACGCCGACTTGGCGAGGAAGCCCGCCGCTCTCGAGAAGAAGTACAACACCCAGTTCAAGGTCGTGTTCGATGCGATCCGTGAGCTGATGACCTCTCCTCACCGTAAACGAAAGAAGATCGGCTTCCACGTCAGGGAGACGGGCCCGGTCTATCGGTTGCGGCGAAAGTGGGGAAGGGCATGATTCCGTGGATGCGGGGCGCCCTCAGCGCAAAGTCACCAAAGCCGCAACGTCCCCTCCTACGGATCAAGGACACGGAAATCTGTTCACCCAAGAGAGAGACTATGGTATTCTGTGCCATAGATGGGGGCCATCCTGCTCCGCCGAGAGAAGTACGTTGATGCTGACGGGGACCTGGTCGAGCTGGTCCTCTGGCAGGTGCCTCGGTCCGCGGCGTACCCGGATGGCATCAGCTACCGCCTGGCCTTCTTGCTGGCGGGGATCAAGAGGACAGCCGTGCTGTACGACAACCACCATCCCAAGGGCCACCATCGACACCGTGGAGCCGCGCAGATCGCGTACACCTTCTCCACCATTGACCAACTCCTCATGGACTTCCTCGCGGATGTTCAGCGCGCGAAGCTGGGACGGAAGGAGGGGAGAGAATGAAGGGTCGAATTGAGATCAAATCCCTTGAGGAGGGCTTGAGGGAGTTTCGGGCTACCTGGAAGGCCGTCGCCGCGGGAAAGAAGGTCACTCCCCGAAAGGGAACCTACTTCACAAGCCTGGAGGCCGCCCGAAAGATCCTCACACCCAAGCGCCTCCATCTGCTCCGCGTGATCCGCCAGGGCCGGCCCGATTCTGTCTATCAGCTCGCCCATCTCGTCGGTCGCGACTTCAAGAATGTCCACGCGGATGTCCAGGCACTGGCCGCCTACGGACTCGTCTCGCTGACGAAGAGCAAGGCTGGCCGGCGCACGACCGTCCCCAGGGTCCCGTTTTCCGCGATCGAGTTCCGAATCGCCGTCTGATTGCAGCCAGAACGGGCGTCGCCGTGCCCGCAGCTACACCATCCCGCCCCCGGAAGAAATCGACCTTATCGAGCAGCGTCCCCCTTTCAAAGTCTCTTGTTTACCAGGGTCGCTTTTGATACAAGATGGACGCGTAGCGCCCTCACCAGACAAGGACGCGGGGCAGTTCACCCCGGCTGCCGCTCTGTCGGCAAGATTCTCAGCGATGCCGCCAGCAGGGATGCGGCGTCGTTTCCCCTGAAGACTTGGTTCCATTCGAAATCTGTGGACGCAGACCGAGCTGGCTTACGCCCTGCGGCCCCTTCTGCAAGCCAGTGACCCGGTGGGGTGCTATGGGGAACTAAGGGAGAGGCGGTTCAATGGGGCCCTCGGGATCTTCCCCGACCCCTGGCCCCCAACCCCCAGCCCCCGTTTTCAGAGGATCGGCCTTTGTCTCTGGTGGGGATGCTTGGGGCAGCTTAGCTAGCTTGCCCAGGAGGATCAAGTGCGCGAGGTCCCCTGTCCATGAAGTCGCGGTGAGGGTGAGTGGGAAGGGGCTGCGGGGTTGTGGGCGAAGAGAATTAACAAAGCCACTAAAGCCGCAACGTCCCCTCCTACAATGTTTGTCCTTGCGCCGCTGGAGCTTGCAGAATGGAGGTCACAGTTTGTGACCACCAAAGCCGACCGCATGGGCCTGCGCCACGCACCGATGGCGTTCACGGAACAGGGGGTCGCCATGCTGTCGAGCGTCCTGAATAGCGAGCGTGCCATCCGGGTGAACATCGGCATCATGCGTAGGAGGGGACGTTGCGGCTTTAGTGGCTTTGGCACATCCCGCCCTCGTCCTCCCCCACTTCGCGCAGGCGGGACGCAGGCGTTGCGTGATAAGTGCGAAAAGTGGTGCAACTACACTTCCCGGGGGGGGGCTCGGGCTAGCCGGCTGGGAGGGTTGGAAGCGGAGAATCGGGGAAACGGAGAGAGGGAGAGGGGGAGCAGGGCCGAGAGCCGCGAGCCGAGAAAGCTGGCAGCGTGCAGATGGCAGGAGGCAGCGGGCAGATTCCCGCTTAGCGGGGGGCGCGGCTGCGGGTGCCAGGCACCCTCCTGCTGGGTCCCAGCCGCTTGACACGCACTCAAAGGGAATGCTACGGTCTGGGCGGAGGAAGAGATGAAAAAGACCAAGCGGCCAGGAGGTGAGCCTCGACGCAAGCCAAGCAGCCTGAAAAAGCCGTCGCGGCCGCGCGGAGGACTTCAGGCCTTTGTCGGGATGTTCGCGAGCAGGACCGGCGACCTGGCGGTGCGTCATGATGACTATCTCTACACGTGGAAGAAGCCCGCCTCATGAGGGTGTTCATTGACAGCGGCGGCTTCCTCGCTGTCATGGACCGCGACGATCCACTCCACCGCGCCGCCCGAGACATCAGCGCACGCCTCGAATCCATCCGAGCCCAGCTTTACACCTCGAACTTTATCGTAATGCGGGACATCTTTGATTACGTTGACTTCTGATGACAGCTCGCGGATGGCAGCGGGCAGGGGGACTGGGAGCCGAGAGCCTAGAGCCGGGAGCCGAGTGACGAGAAAGAAGCGCCGAGCGCCGGGGACTACGACGAGGGGAACCGGGGAATCGGGGAGACGGAGAAGGGGAGGAAGCCTTGACATGACCGCACGGAAACGAGGCAAAAAGCCTTGTCCTCTCACGAGAAAGTTGCTAGCATCCTCGCACGCGCGCAAAGGAGTCAGCATGGTCAAGGTGCACGCCCAGCAAGTAGGCCCCGAGAAGGCCCTCGTGGACCGCACGGAGCTGCAACGCCTCATCGACGTGGCCCGGCAGGTGGAAGAGGTTGAGTTGATCGAGGTGCAGGACGATCTCCCGAGCGAGGGCCTGATGCGGCTTGCGCAGGAGGGTGGGAGTTTCAGCTTCCTGGCGGATCTGCGGGAGGATGTCTACACCCTCAACGACTTGAAGGTCCGTTATAGGTGAGAAGGGGAACAGTTGTCCTGACTCCCTTCCCGTTTACGGACTTTTCGGGAGCCAAGGTTCGGCCGGCGGTTGTGGTCTCTCGGAGTGACCGACCGGGCGATGATGTGATCCTCGCGTTCGTCTCCTCCGTGGTGCCCCCACGACCCCTGCCGACGGACTTGGTCGTGGATCCCTCCCACCCACATTTCCGCGAGACTGGCCTGAAGGTCCCCTCCATCGTCAAGTGCGACAAGCTTGGCACAGTCCAGCGCCGGATCATCCTGGGCGAGCTGGGCCAACTCTCTGCCACCCTCCTTCGGGAATTGGATCAACGCTTGAGGCATGCCCTGAATCTATAATGCGGGAGGAACAGGGATTCCGGGCATGGCTTGACTGAGTCGCGACGGCGTGCTATTAAGAGTACGTTCTGCGATACGCCAGGACGTACATGAGGAGGACCGACGGAATGAGAAGAGTCGCGACCGTCATCCCCATCACCGATCTCCGGCAGGACGCCGCAGGGGTGTTGAAACGGGTCCGGAGCTCCGGAGAACCGGTCATCATCACGCAGCGTGGGCGCGCTGCCGCCGTCCTGCTGAGTGCGGAGGCGTACGAGCGGGCCGAGCATGACCGACAGCTCCTTCGCCTGCTGGCCCGTGGTGAGAAGGAGATTGCCGCCGGGAAAGGATATGACCTAGCCGCGGTTCTGGCTGACGCGGATCGAATTCTTGCGGCAGATTAGGCCAGTGAAGATCCGCTTCACGCCTTCCGCGCGTTCGCAATTCCTCTCCGCCCTCACGTACATCCGACGGGACAATCCCCCAGCCGCTTTGCGTTTCCGTCGCCGTGCCGAAGCGGTACTGAAGAGGCTCGGACGGTATCCAGACTCCGGGCGATCCATCCCGGAGTTCCCCGAACTACCCCACCGCGAGGTGATCGTCACACCCTACCGGTTCTTCTATCGTGTCAAAGGCGGCACGGTTTGGATTGTCGCCGTCTGGCACGGCGCGCAGCTCCCGAAAGAGGCATAGGAAGGAGAACGAGTCAACGGGTGATTGCCGTCATCGAACCCTGGGCCAACACAGGCTTCACCGTCAAACGTTCGTTCAAAAGCAACTTCTTTGGCCGGCTCGCTCAGGAGAAGGACAACAGCTACGGGACACCAGCTCGGAGCGAAGGGCTTGATTTGCCAGATGGGCGATTCCGAGGGAGGGGAGACGGGAATGGACTTCGACATCCGGAAGAGCTTCACAATCGGGCTCCTTCGGCTGAACCTCTCGAAATCCGGTCTCGGCACCTCCATGGGCGTGAAGGGGGCGCGGCTGGGCCTGAGCGCGAAAGGGAAGCTCTACGCGCATTTCGGCCGGGGTGGCCTCTACCATCGGCAGGACCTGAGTTCCCTCAATCCGGAGCCCGCCACCTCATCGAGGGGAATCGGCTTCTGGATCCTGATTGCCCTCGGGATTTTCCTCTCCCTGTTTATCGCCCTCGCTATGGTCACTGCTGCCGACCGGCTCGATGTCTTCGACCAGGAGGGGCGCCGCCAGGGCTACGTGGTGCAACAGGCTGACCGCCTGGACCTCTTCGATCGCGACTCTCGCCGCCAGGGCTCCGGGACCCAGCGCCGGGTACCCTCTGGGTGCGGCTCCTGGGACCTGTTCCGTCCTGACGGCTCCCGCCTCGGCGTCATCCAGCCGGGCCTCGGTGGCCTCCCCTCCCGCCTGGTCCTTCAACTCCGAAAAAGATAGCCCGGGGGCGTCCACATGGCAGAATCTCGGCAGCCTTGGGCTGATGAGAGGCGCCGTGCGGAAGCCGGGCTAGCTCGCGGGAGATACCGGGTGGGGGAAGAGCTCGCCTCCCTCACCCGTCTCCTCATTTCTCGATAGGCAGGTCTGTGGAGTTGCCCCACTCGGCCCAGGAGCCGTCGTAGTTCCGAACGGTTTCGTAGCCCAAGAGGCGTAGGGTGAACAGGGCGTGGGCAGCCCGGACCCCTGTCTGGCAGTAGGTGAGGATCTTCTTGTCCCGGGTGATGCCGGCAGCCTCGTACATCTTGAGGAGCTCAGCAGCGGGCTTGAAGGTTTTCAGATCGTCGGCGGTCAGGTTGCGCTGCCAGTCAATGTTTATGGCCCCCGGGATGTGGCCTCCACGCTTGGCCCTCACATCCATCCCGTTGTACTCGGCCTGCGACCGGGCGTCTATGATGACCACGCCGGGGCGCTTCAGGTTGGCCTTCACGTAGTCCACAGCACAGATCACGTTCTCGTTCACTTTGGGCGTGAAGATGACCTGTCTCGCCGTGAGGACCTCTCTCGCCGTCCTGCGGCTCTCCCTGGTCCACTTGTTCCAGCCCCCGTTGAGGACAGTGGCCTTCGTGTGGCCGTAGTAGTCGAGCGCCCACCAGAGGCGCGTGGCCCACAGGCCCCCCTGATCGTCGTAGGCGACCACTCGGATATTGTCGCCTATGCCCAGGCTTCCCATCAGGGCTGCGAAGTCCTGGGGTTTGGGCACGTAGGCGGTATCCGGGTCGTCCAGCTTCGTGCCGTCAAGCCTGATAGCGCCGGGGATATGGCCGGCCGTGTAGGCCGCCTGGGAACGCAGGTCTACTATGCTGAGGTCTGCATCGTTCAAGTGCTCCACCAGCCAGTCCGTCTCTGCCAGCAGTTCCGGGTGGGCGTACCCCCGGGCAGAGGGAGTGGCCGTGGCCGCCGAGGCGGCGGCGGTGTGGGCCGCCAGCAGGGTAAGGATACCGAGAACGATCAGGGGGAAATATCCCTTGCTGCGCATCTCAACCTCCCATATCGGTTTTCTGTGATATCTCCTGCACTACCGCCATCGGGTCCAGGGGACCCTGGGCCTTCCGAAGGGTCAGCTTCCACTCGCCGCTTCGCACCTTCTCCACGTCCACCGCGTAGCCCCGTTTGGAGGCCTCCCAGGGGATGGTGGCGAGGGCCGGGGCGTGGTCGGTCAGGACCTCCAGCTCCTCATTGGGCGGCAACTTCCCCAGGGCATCCACGGTTCGCATCATGGGGTAGGGACATATCTCTCCGCGCACATCTAGCTTCATCGTCTCTCCTCCGCTCCTCAGGGTCTCCTCAGGCCAGTCGCCTGATGATCTGTGACCCCACGAAGGCCCCTCCGAGCAGGCCTAGCCCGAACAGCCATCCGTTGAGGCCCAGGGAGGGTATGGCCGAGAAGAAGGCGCCTATGGTGCACCCCAGGGCGATGCCTGACCCGTACCCCATCAAGGTGCCTCCCATGGCCGACTGCAGATAGCGGACAGGCTGCCTGGGCACCCTGATCTTGAACTCGGACGCCATCACCGATGCGGCGAAGGCGCCAAAGACCAGCCCAACGTCCAGCATGAAGGTGTTGGTGAGCAGTCCAGGGGGCGCATCCACCAGGTTGCAGCCCGCGAACTGGTCGAGCCCTTCCAGGTGGCCAGGGTGCAGGCCCACCAGACCGAAGGTCCTGGAGGACCAGGCAGAAAGCTCCCCCGTGACTCCCAGAGGGTGATCGAAGGCAAAGGCGGTCACGTTGAGCAGGGACAGGGCCACAGCGGCTGCCGATGCGGGCCAGGCCTGCACGAACAGCTTGTTCCAGAGGGCCCGCAGACGGTCCTGGAAGGTGACGAGGGGAGGCTGGGGCTGGCCGGGAAACCGGACCTCCGGCCCAGCCCGGCGGGCCTCCCACCAATACGTGAGGAGGTAAAGCACCGCAAGTGCCGCCATCACGGAAATCCAGGCGCCCATGTGGCCGAGGCTGTGGGGGAGCCAGATCAGCGGGGCCTTTGACATGCTATGCTCCCACCACCAGTTCCAGGAGAGAGCGGCTCCCTCGAGGCCCAGCAGGATCCCGCCCAGAGCCACCAGGCTCCCCACGTAGCCTTCACCGATGCGCCACAGGGTGCCGGAGATGCAGCCGCCTGCCAGCACCATGCCCACCCCGAAGAGGAGCCCGCCTATCAGGACGTTGGCCCCCAGGGGCCAGACGTGGATCTTCGGGGCCAGTTCCCCCATGGAGGGATCCGGCACCATGCGGGCCATCAGGGCAGCAAAGGCCGTGGTGGCGGCCATCACGCCCAGTAGTACAGCTCGCATAAGCTCGCCCCTGCCGTTGACGAACAGATCCCGGAAGGACGCCGCGAAGCATAGCCTACCCCGTTGGAGGGCAAAACCCATTCCGAGACCCATGGCCCACCAGAATCCAAGGACTGGCGCCCACTGGGCGGAGACTATCAGGGTGGCCAGGCCGAGGGCCGCAGGGACGACCCTTGCTCCGAGGGGTCCGATATGCACAGAGATGGACACGAATGGCCCTTTGTTCAGTAAGTCAGTCGGGTTTATGCATTTTATCCGCTGCGGCCCTGGCTGTCAAGGGATGGGAGGAAGGATGGGAGGAAGCCCAATCCGGCGGCAAGCTTTCTTCAAGGGGGACCGCTTCTAGCTCTCCAGCACCTGAAGCGTCGGAGAGATCCGGACCGGGGTCCCGATGTACGCGGATGCGAGGAGGCGTTCAAAGAATCCCGGGGGACCCACGAAGGGGAAATCGCGCCCAGCGGGCGTCCGGGCGATGCCGAAGTAATCACGGCCCCGCTTGGTCTCCTGGTGGCTGATGAAGGCGACGGTCATCCCGTCGGGGACCTCGGCGCCGTGCAGCGCCGCCTGCGCCTTCAGGTCGCGTCCGACTGCGGCATTCGTGGAGTCGTGATCGAACGGTTTCAGCGCCTCCTGAATTTTCGAGACCTCCTCGGTTCTCCCGCCCGCCAGGATGACGTACCCGTCGAAGGTGTGATGTCCTCCCACGCTGCTGATGCCGGCGTAGGCGACCTCTTCCGGAGTGAGGCCGAGGGGCGGATAACCACCCACCCCCCAGAGTTGCTTGGCCGCCTCGTAGACGAGACGGACGAAGGTCGGGGTGATGCCGTGGCCGGCCATGGCCCCGCCGGAGCGGCCGGCCTTGATCAGCCGGCCGTTGACGCCGACGTCGTTCGCGAGGAGGGCGTGGCTGACACTGCCGGGGTATCCCAGGCTCCGCAGCACGACCTCCAGCTCGGTCAGGGGAACCCCGGGAAACGGGTTGTGATGCTCCAGGATCTTGAGGCTCGAGAGTCCGGGAATGTGCGCCTGGCTCATGGCCGTGGAGACGGACAGCTCCATCGCCCGGGAAAACATGTGGGTCCTGCGATCGCGGATGCTGGAGGGATCCACTGCGCACCCGATGCCGGCTACCCGGACCGCTCGTTCGGCCGTGGGGGGTTGCCTCGAGAGGACCAGGCCGGCATAGCCCAGGCTTTGCGGGGCGATGCCGATCAACTTGATCGGATAATAGATCGTCCGGTCCTCGATCTCATCCGGGTGCGTCGTCACGTGTGCGGTGGAGAAGTTCCGGCGGGCCAACTCGTGGGTGAAGAGGCGCTGCTCGTAGACGAATTTGTCCAGGGCCTTCACCATCGCAAAATCATGCTGGTAGACCCGGCCGAGGGCGGCCGCCCCCAGCTTCAACATATTCGCCCCGGTGGCCTTGCGGTCGAAGGGTGAAACCAGGCTGGCGAAGATCTCCGTGATCTCTGCCGGTGCGATGCGCGGGCGGTTCCGGTTCGTCCCCTTGGTGTTCCCCGCGGTGACCAGCAACGATATCTCTTCCCCGCGCTCCATGAGGTCCGCCAGCGCGTCGTTGAAGGGCACGATCCCGGAGGCGGAAGCGGCATGGGTGGGCGTGCAGCGGATCCTGGGGAGGCGGGCAAAGAGGCGGCAGTGCGAGCTGCTGGACAGGCGGCGGCCGAAATCTTCGGCCACTTGGTCTTCGGTGATCTGGGCCAGCTCGTGCGGATAGGAAATGGCCACATTGATGCTGGTGGTCCGGGACAGGTCCACGCCGGCGCTGGCAGCTTCGGCCACCAGGCGCTCGAATCCCGTCCAGAGGAGGGATTCCGCGTAGATCGGCTCGAGCTTCCCCGACTCCCAGTATTCCTGGAGCGATTTGCTGCCGCCGGCACTGGCCTCCTCCCAGAGCGGCGGCGGCTTGTAGCTTGCTGCCCCAGTTAGCAGATAGACGGAGCCCTCCCGGCGCATGGGGTTCCCCCTTCCTTCCGGCAGGTTATAGGTGCGCGTTGGCGGGCGTGCGGTCCACCAGGACGACGGCCTTTCCCTCCACCACAATCTCATCATGCTGATTGTAGCAGTTCGTCGAGAGGGTCACAATCCGCTTGTCCTCGCGAATGTGTAGGACTTCTGCGACGGCCGTGATGGTATCGCCGATGTAAACCGGCTGCCGGAAGTCCAGCTCCTGGCGCAGATAGATTGTCCCGGGACCGGG
>METI01000219.1 GCA_001771285.1 candidate division NC10 bacterium RIFCSPLOWO2_12_FULL_66_18 | reverse complement strand
CTGGTTCGCTCATGGGCATTTTCTCCAGATGAGGACGTCCTGCGGCACCGACAATGAAGCCTTCAGGTTGCCCATTCGATCCGCACCAAAGCGAGCCCCGAGAGTCGCGTGGCGGCCATTTGTCTCGCGATAGGCTCTAGGTTGTCCGTGATACGGGCGAAGACGGTGAGTGGCTTCAGGCCGGCCGGCGTCTTGAAATGGCACAGACCGTATGCGAAGGCCAGCTCCCGCTCTGGCGGATCGTAGGTGAGGTGACCGGGGAAGCCGTGGGCAAGCAGGTTTTCGGTCCCGATCGCGTTGGCCAACTCCAATGGCTCGTACAAGCGGACCATTTCCCCGGACCACATGGAATGGATCAGCCGGCCCTCCAGGGGAAGGGCGGCCCAGAAGGCGGCACAGGTCTGGGGCGCCGCCTCTTCCAGGAGGTGTCCCGTTGCCTGCACGTCGCCCACCGTCAACCGGAATCGTCGCGCCGAGCCGCTTGGTTCGTGCCGCCGCCACCGCCGTTCCCACATCCGGTCCCAGGCAGCGTCTCGCGGCTCAGCCACGCCTCGTCCTCCATTCCCGAGGCCCCCGCTCTGGGAACAGGTACGGGAGGTCCGCCGGTTTCGGAATGATCCCACCGGTCTCCAGGACGTATTCGAGGAACGACAGCGCCTGATCCACGAGACCAGGCCGGTCCAGCCCGTAGCCGCACCAGATGAAGTTCACACAGCGGGGCCCCGGCAAGCCCTCTGCATCCTCGCAGAGACGATCCCAGATGCGCTGCAGCGTAGGGAGGTCGCAGTGCTCGTTGACCAGATACCGCCACCTCTTTCCAGAACCAACCCGCGCGGCGCCGATCGGTATCCCTAGGATTTTGCTCCGACGGTGTCCACAGCGAAGATGGGCGGGATTTCGCGAGCAGAGCCAGCGGGCCGAGGTCCAGCCTCCCGGCCATCCCGGGGCGCCGGCCAGGCGGCGCCATCCTGGGGCGGGGGAGAAGTCGAGGGTAAGCCCGGCGGTCTCGAGGATCGGCAGCATGGATGGGCTCAAGAGGCCGTAACCGGAGCGGAAGGCCGTGGGCCGAAGGCCGATGGCTTTCAGACGATCTATGGCCTCGGAGATCACGCGTCGCCAATGCGCCGCCACCTGGCCTCGCCGCTCAACCCAGAGGTATTCCTCATGGGGGTGAAGCGCAATTGTGGCACCCGCCTCTGCTGCTGCAAGCCACGTGTCACGCAGCACGGGTGTCCACGCGGTGGCGCGGAATGCCGGGCTGGTGTGGACGCCGACCACGAAGCGACCACCGATCAACTCCACCGTCCGGCGGAAGGCTGCCTGGCAACGTCGGGCAAACACCGCGCACTCCCCCGGCGTCGGAGGGGCAGTGCGTTGCGGTCTGGGAATGTGCTTCACCCAATCCCCCTCGAAAAAGGGGATCAGGTGCAAAGTGCCTTGCCGATCAGTCGGGTTCGACCTCATCGCGCGATTCGCCTCTGGAGGCAAGATTCCATTCGGACCAGGGCCTCCTCGATCTGTTCGGGCGGGACGGCGATCACCATCCGCATCGCCCGCTCCGCCCCGAACGCCTCGCCCGGGACCACGGCCACCCCTGCCTCCTCGAGGAGATACCGTGCGAGTTCCACCGACGTCCGCAGCGGAGCACCGACACTCCCGCCTTCCAGGAGCCTGGAGACATCCGGGAAGACATAGAGGGCGCCCTCGGGACGCGGGCAGTGAATCCCGTCGATCCGATTGAGCCCATTCACCATGAGATCCCGTCGCTGTTGGAAGGCCGCCACCATGGTCTGCACCGACTCCTGTCCCCCCCGGAGGGCCGCCATGGTCGCTCGCTGGGTCATGACGTTCGCGCAAGAGGTGGAATGGCCCTGGACGAGAGTCATGGCCCGGATGAGGGAGGCGGGACCCGCGGCGTACCCGAGCCGCCAGCCGGTCATGGCGAAGGCCTTGGAGACCCCGTTGACGGTCACGGTCCGTTGCTGGATCTCCGGTCCAAGGGAGGCAAAGGCCGTGAAGGCTCGCCCGTCGTAGACGTATTTCTCGTAGATCTCGTCAGCTATGACCCACAGGTCGGCCCGCTCCACGACGGTGGCGAGGGCGGTCAACTCCTCTCGCGTGTACACCACTCCTGTCGGATTGGCCGGGTTGTTGAGGATCAGCACCCGGCTCTTGGGCGAGAGCGCCTCAGCCAGCCGACCCGGGGTCAGCCGCCAGCTGGGGCCGTCTGTCCGGAGGATCCGGGTCGTCCCCCCGACCAGCCGTACTTGCTCGGGGTAGCTGGTCCAGTATGGCGCGGGGATCAGCACTTCCTCCCCTGGATTACAGAGCGCCATCAACGCATTGAAGATGGCCTGCTTTGCCCCCACCGTGACGACAACCTCGTCGGGGCCGTACACCAGGCCATTCTCATCAGACAGTTTCTGGCGGATGCAATCCTTGAGCTCCGGGAGGCCGCCTGTCGGTCCGTACTTCGTCCACCCCTCCCTGAGGGCCTGCCTGGCGGCTTCCTTGACAAACTCCGGCGTGTCGAAATCCGCCGGTTCCCCCTCCACGAAGAGTAACGGTCTTGGGCCTCCGGCCTGCGGAGGATCCGCCGCAGTGGCAAGACTGATGGATGGGCGGAGCAGGATCACGCGGTCCGCAAGTCGATCCAACCTCATCTCGAACTCCTTTGTGACTCTCCGACCGTTTGGGGGGGACGCGGAGGCGTAGTTGGCTCGCATGTACCTATCACTGGCATCACCTCCGCCTGCAGTCGCCCCCCTGGACCAGACGAGATCACAATGCTTCGAAGCCAGCGGGCGTCATCCCGCCTGGGGAAATCCAGGCGGGTGTGTGCGCCTCGACTCTCCTCCCGGGTCAGGGCGGCGAGACACAACGCGCGCCCGACCAGGGCCAGGTTCTCCGTCTCCAAGAGGTCGGCAAGCTGGCCAGGGTTCGAAGCCCCCATTTCTGAGACCTCCCCCCCTAAGCCCTCCAAGAGCTGGAGCGTCCGGGTAAGGTCCGACGCTGTTCGGAGGATCCCGGCCCCAGTCCACATCGCCTGCCGGAGACGCCGCCGAAGTGCTGCCGCCGATCCCGGCGCTCCGCCCCGCCGCATGCAGGCCTCCAGGCGTTCGGCCCACTGACGCACCTGGTCCCCGTCAGGCTTGACTTCTTCCCCGGAGTAAGCTGCCCTAGCGGCGGTGGACCCCGCGCGGGCCCCGAAGACCTGGGTCTCGGGGAGAGCATTGTCGCACAGGCGGTTTGCGCCGTGGATCCCGCCCACAACTTCGCCCGCGGCGAAGAGTCTTGGAACAGTGGTCGAGCCATCAGGCTCGATCCGCACCCCACCCATGTAGAAGTGGGCCTCTGGCGCAACGATGAGGGGGGTCCCACCAAGGTGGATGCCCCGGCGCTCCAGCAGCGCGGACAGGCCGGGGTTGAGGCGGGTGAATTCCTCGTGCGCCATTCCCGAGAGATCCACCCGGACTCCTCCGCGCACATCCTTGCCGCCCCGGATCTCGCTGTACGCGGCCCGTGCGGCCACGTCCCGGGTGGTGGCATCCCCGTTGACCGGGTCGTAGCGCCTCATGAAGGCCTCCCCAAGGGCGTTCACCAAGCGGGCGCCCGCGGCGAAGGTGTACATCTGGATGGAGACCCGGCCTCCCTCGCCCACCGGAGCCACGACCCGCCAGGGCAGGAACTGGAAAAACTCCATGTCCAGCAGCGGCGCCCCCGTACGGCAGGCCAGGGCATGGCCGTCCCCGGTGAGGTCGCGGGGGTTGCTCGTCACCGCGTAGAGCTGGCCGGCCCCGCCACTTGCCAGGATCACGGCGCGCGCGGGGAGTACCAAGAGATGCCCTCGCTCCAGGTCCAGAGCCAGGACCCCGGCCACGCCGTCCCGATCCCGGAGGAGATACACCACCATGGTCCGCTCCAGAAACGCCACCCCGCCTGCCACCAGCCGTTCGCGGAGCGGCAGCGTCAGCTCCGTTCCCCGGTAACCCACGGCGGCCACAGACCGGGCGAAGGAGTGGTCCCCGCTCTTCGTCCGGATCAGGTCCCCGTCCCGCGTCTGGAATCGGGCGCCCAGCTCCACCAGTTCCGCCAAGCGGGCCGGGCCCTCCTCGCACATCAGTCGGACGAGGCGCGGATCGTTGAGGCCAGCGCCGCCCACTAGCGTGTCCCGGTGGTGGACCTCGGGGCTGTCCGAGGATCCTGGCAGCCGCGCCGCCGCGGCGTACCCCGCGGAGGTGATAGCGGAAGCCCCGCTTCGTCCCACCTGCCCCTTGGTGACCACGTGGATCCGGTGGGCACCCTTGCTCGCCTCCAGCGCGGCACGGAGCGCGGCCAGCCCGCCCCCCACCACGACAACATCCGATTCATCCAGCCACTGGATGTCCATGCGCAGGATGTCACTCCCCTGGGTACGTGTGCACCAACTCCAGCCGGTCCTCGTCCAACTGGACCCCCACGCCGGGCCCGGAGGGAAGTCGCACCCGACCGTTTTCAATGTCCAGCCCCGAGGCGGGATCGTCGATCAGGCTTGGCATCGAATAGAGTTCGACGTAGCGAGCGCGCGAGGCAACCGCCGCATGGGCTGCCGCCGCAGCCGCCACCCGCCCCTCCCGGACCTGCCCCATCATGTACCCCACCCCGGCGGCCTCGGCGATGGCCATCACCTGCCGGGCAGGGATCAGGCCGCCGACCTTGACCAGCTTGATGTGGAGCAGATCCACGGCCTGGAGGCGGATCAGCTCCAGGGCGTCCCGCGGGGACTGGAGGCTCTCGTCGGCCATGATGGGGACCTCGGTGGCGGCGGTCACCTGGCGGAGGGCGTGGAAGTCCCGGGCGGGCGTCGGCTGCTCCATGTACTCCAGGGGCGCGACAGCGTGGAGCGCTCGGATGTTCCGAATGGCCTCTTTGGGCGTCCAGGCCTGGTTCGCATCCACCGCCAGGCTCGCCCGGCCCACGGCGACGGCGGCCACTGCCCGGAAGCGGTCCAGGTCCATCTGGAAGGGCCGCATCCCCACCCGGAGCTTGAGCTGGCCGTACCCCTCGGCCAAGTAGCGGACGGCGTGCCCCTCGGCCTCGTCCGGGGTGCCGAAAGGGATCGTCTGGTTACTCGGAAGCTCCGCACTCGCGCGTCCTCCGAGCAGCACGTACAGAGGGATGCCCAAGCGTTTGGCTGCGAGGTCGTGGAGGGCCAGATCCACCAGGGCGATTGCCGCGGCGGTCAAGCCGAGGCCCTGTCGCACCTCCTGAATCAGCCCCGCCACTTGCAGGGGATCCCGCCCCATCAACCGAGGAAGCGCCCGGGCCACCACGTCCAGGAT
Source organism: candidate division NC10 bacterium RIFCSPLOWO2_12_FULL_66_18 (assembly GCA_001771285.1). Taxonomy (GTDB): domain Bacteria; phylum Methylomirabilota; class Methylomirabilia; order Methylomirabilales; family 2-02-FULL-66-22; genus 2-02-FULL-66-22. Next base: position 509 of record METI01000219.1, on the reverse strand, counting down.
CCCCTGGCGGGTGTCGCCGTGAATATACGGGCAGTTGCCCCGCACCTCCCCATATCCTTTCCGTCCGTCCCCGTCCTCCAGCACCAGGTACGCCTCTTCCAGCCGATCGATTCCTTGCGGCGCACCAGTGTGACGGATTGGCTCTCGCAGCGTCAGGTCCTTCCGATAGAGCGTGGCCCGGGCAACTGAAGTCATCGGCGTTCCTCGACGGTGAAGATCCGCTCCAATGCCCCGAGATCCAGCTCCACCCCCAATCCCGGACCCTCAGGGAGTATTGCCTTCCCATGTACGAGACGTACCCCCTTGGCAGGATCGTCGAGCACCTCCTCGGAACCGTACAGCTCGAAATACCTGGCTCGGGATGCCGCCGCACAGTGGGCCGCCGCCGTGGTCGCTGCCCGACCCTCCGTCATCTGCCCCATCATGTACCCCACCCCGGCGGCCTCGGCGATGGCCATCACCTGCCGGGCAGGGATCAGGCCGCCGACCTTGACCAGCTTGATGTGGAG
>METI01000218.1 GCA_001771285.1 candidate division NC10 bacterium RIFCSPLOWO2_12_FULL_66_18 | reverse complement strand
TCCGCGGCCTTCTTGCCCCGCATCGCATGCCAAAGATCCCAGTCCTGCTGCAGCCCAAGCCAGAAGTCAGCGGACGTCCCGAGAACCCGCCCGAGTCGGAGCGCGGTGTCCGGGGTGACCGCGCGCTTCCCTCGGATGATCTCGTTCAGCCGCGGGAAGGAAATCCCCAGCCGGATGGCAAAGGCGGACTGGCTGACCCCAAGCGGCTTCAAGAATTCCTCCAGCAACATCTCTCCCGGATGGGTGGGAGCCCTATGCCGGGGCAGGCGCCGCGTGACGAGCGCGCCGGCACGGGCGGATGCCCGGGCAGACTTCCGGTGCCTAGTGGTAATCCGCGATCTCGACGTCGTCGGCATAGCCAGCCTCCCACTGGAAACAGACCCGGTACTGGTCGTTGATCCGTATGCTGTACTGCCCACTCCGGTCGCCCCGCAGGCGCTCAAGGCGATTGCCGGACGGAACGAGCGTATCACACGTCACATTATAATGGATACCGATATAACTGACAAGCCCTCGGTCGGCCCGCCTGACCCACAGCGTCCTGCAAGCGACGGAAATGGGGTCAGGCTTTTGTAATTTGCTATTTGCGAATCGGCGGGCGAAGGGCCGTGAGCCGTGAATATTTGGATAGAGCGAATCTGCGAAATCTGCGTAATCTGCGGATAAGTTCTTGCCTCCGAAGTTCCCTCTTCGCAGAAAAATCTGCGGTTACATGAGCTGGAGCTGGACGCGGCGGCCCTCCTCGGCGGAGAGGTACGCGGCGTAGATCACCTCGATGCAATCCGCGGCCAACGACAAGCCGGCCAGCGGCTGGCGTCCCTCCCGGATGGCGTCCACGAAGTCCCGCATCTCCTGGGGATAGCCGCGGAACCAGTCCTCGTCCGGGCTGGGGAAGGACCAGCCCGCCTTGGTCTCCAGCTTCTCCGTGAAATACTCATCGCCGAAGATGGCGCCGTCGGGGGCGTAGGCCTGCACGGCCGTGTTCTGGGCCAGGTTCGCGTGCAGGACCGCGTTGGTCATGTACACGCTGACCTTTTCCTGCAGCCCGCCGAGCCCGGCATCGGTCACGCTGACGACGGCCCTGGTCCCGTCGTCGAAGGCGATGAGGACGCTGCCCCAGTTCTCGACGTCCTCGGGATCGGCCGGAATCCATTTCTGCTGCCCGCGCCGGGCGGTCTCCAGGCGCATGAGGGGCGCCACGTCCGCCACCACCGACACCGGGCGGATGGGACGGCCGTGATTCACCTGCCCCTCGAAGGCCTTGAGATGCAGGACCGCTCCAACCGGGTGCACCCCCATGCGGAGGAGGGTGCCGCCGCCGGCGTGCCGCCACTGTCGGGAATAGGGAGAGTGGGAGCCGGAATGATTCTCCTCCGCCCGCAGATCCAGGATCGCTCCCCCCGAGACCTGGATGAGGCGTCGGAGCTTCTCGACCGGCGGCGCATAGACCCAGTTCTCGGCATATCCCAAGGTCACGCGGTTCCGGCGGACCGCCTCCAGCACGGCGGCAACGTTCTTCCGAGCACCGGCGCGCATCTTCGCCCGCGGGACCCGGTCGCCGATCGGCTCGGGATCGCCCGGCTCGCCGAAGTAGCCGGTCAGGGGTTTCTCGACGATCACGTGCTTGCCGGCCTCGGCGGCCTGGATGGCGAAGGCATGGTGCAGGGCGTTCGGCACGCACAGGTCCACCGCGTCCACGTCCTTCCGGTCCAGCAGGGCGGCGAGGTCCGTCGTGACGAACGGAATCTCGAAGCGGCGCGCGCACGCCTCGGCACTCTCGCGGCTCTGCGAGCAGATCCCGGTGACCTGGACCCGCGTACCCCGCAGCGCGGCGAGGTTCTGCAGGTGAACGGTCGCCCCGTACCGCGCGCCCACCATTCCGATCCGGACCACATCCATGGTTTTCCCTCCGGGTAATGCGGATTCCATCCGCGTGAAAGGATTCGGTCCCGCGTCCGGGTCGGGCACTGCTGACCGGGTCGGGTGAAGCGACCTTGACCGTCCAGGGACCCCCGTGTACAGTCACGACAGACATCCCATTCTGTCATCGCCGTGAGACGAGGCCGGGATGGAACCGATCTTCTTCACCTACCTCAACGGTCCGGACATCGAGAAGCTGGCGATGACCGACGGGGAGATTCTCTCGGCGGTCGAGGTCGGGCTGCGTGCCCAGGGAGAGGGCCAGACGGTCATCGAGCCCCGCGTCCACCTCACCCCAGATCCCTCGTTTCACGGACACTTCAACATCCTCCGTGGCTATGTGGGCCCGCTGGGCCTGGCCGGGGTGAAGATCGTCGGGGATTACGTGGACAATTACACCCAGGGTCTGCCGTCCGAGATGGCCCTGCTGAACCTGTTCGACCCGCGGACCGGGATGCCCGTGGCCCTCCTGGATGCGACGGCGATCACCGAGATGCGTACCGGGGCGACGACAGCCCTGGGCGCCAAGTATCTGGCCCGCCGGGAGAGCAGGGTGCTGGGACACATCGGCGCCCGGGGCACCGCCTACTGGAACGTCCGGCTGCTGGACAGGCTGTTCGCCTTCGAAGAGATCCGGGTGCACTCCCGCCGCCCCGAGAGCCGCGAGGCCTTCGGCGCGCGCCTGTCCGCCGACCTCCGCAGGTCCATCGAGGTGGTCGGGGACTGGGAGACCTGCGTGCGGGGCGCGGACATCGTGGTGGAGGCCTCGCGCCTGCGCGAGCCGACCCCCCTGCTGAGGACCGAGTGGATCGAACGGGGCGCCACGGTGATCCCGTATGGGACCATGAGTGCGGTTGAGCTGTCGCTCACCGACATCATGGACAAGATCGTCGTGGACGACTGGGGGCAGTGCAAGGCGGGGAAGTTCGGGGCGCTGCGGGCACACGTGGAGACGGGGAGAGTGTCCGAGCAGACGCTGCACGGCGAACTCGCAGAGATCGTCGCCGGCCGGAAGCCGGGACGAGAGCGGGCGGACGAGACCATCCTCTTCTGGCACCGGGGTCTCAGCCTGAGCGATATCGCCCTGGGCCACGCCATGCTGGAGAAGGCCCGGGCATCGGGCATCGGCCAGCAGCTTCGGTTTGCGTGAGCGGAGGCATGATCGCCTGCGCGCGAATGTACGCGGTCTCGCCGCCGTCCTCGGCGGCGTGGCGCCGCCTGTTCGAATGGGTGGCGGCCCGGGCCCAGGTGGCCATGGAGGTCATTGACCACCCCTACCCCGCCGCGCTGGAAGCGCTCTGGGAACGGGAGGACATGGGCTGCGTCTTCATGTGCGGCTTCCCGTATGCCAGACGTGACAGGCGCCCGCAGTTGATCGGCGCACCCGTTCCATCGCCGGCCCGGTACGGGGGCCGGCCGATCTATTTCACCGACTTCGTGGTCCGGGCGGAGAGTCCCTATCAAAGCCTCGAAAACACCTTTGGCGGGCGGTTCGCCTACACGACCGAAGGGTCCCACTCCGGCTACAACGCCGCACGGCACCACTTGTTGGCCCACCGCACGACCAACCGCCAGGCACTCTACGCCGAGGTCGTTGGGCCGCTCATCACGCCGCGGCGGGCCGTGGAGGCAGTCCTCGGAGGGAACGCCGATGTTGCCCCGGTGGATAGCTACTCGCTCGACCTGATGCGCCGGCACACGCCGGATCTCGTCGCTGGCCTGCGAGTGGTGGCGTCCACGATGGCGGCCCCGATCCCTCCGATCGTTGCTTCCCCGGGAGTCCCTGCGGAAATCTGTGCCCGCCTGACGGAAGCTCTGCTGTCGGTCCACCGCTCGCCGGAGCTCTCCGCTCTTCGAGAGACCCTCCTGCTCTCCCGCTTCGAACCCGTCCGGCCGGCAGACTACGAGGTGCTGGTCGAGCGCTCGCGGGTTGCCGAAGAGGCGGGATACCCTCGCATCGCCTGACCGAGGGACCGGGGACTGAGGACGGGGGACGGCCCTGTCAGGGTATCGGATCAGACCGGCCGGCGACAAGCTCCTGGATCTGTCGCAGGGTGACATGACCGAGAAGCCGCCCCTCCTGATCCACCACAGCCAGGCTTTCCCCATTCAAGGCCAGTATTGCGGACAATGCCTCCTTGACTGTGGCATCCTCGGGAATCGAGGCGCAGGGACGCGGGGGCGAGGCGTGCGTGTCGGTGCGCATGACTTCGCGCACGGTCACCAGGGCGAGCCGTTTGAGGGCGCGATCGGTCCCGACGAACTCCTCCACGAAGGCGTTCGCCGGACGGGCCAGGATCTCGTCCGGCGTGCCGTACTGGACGAGTCGCCCGTCCCGCAGGATGGCGATCCGATCGCCCATCTTGATCGCCTCGTCCACGTCGTGCGTCACGAAGACGACCGTCTTGCGGATCGCCTTCAGAATCTTCAGGAACTCGTTCTGCAACCGACCGCGCGTGATCGGATCGATGGCGCCGAAGGGCTCATCCATGAGCATGACCGGCGGATCACCGGCCAGGGCGCGGGCGACACCGACCCGCTGCCGCTGTCCACCCGAGAGTTCGCGCGGATACCGCGTGCGATGGATCGCCGGATCCATGCCGACCAGGGTGAGCATCTCGTCCACCCGCGCTGCGATCCGCGCGGCCGGCCAACCGACCAGCCTGGGGACGGTCGCGATGTTCTCTGCGATCGTCATGTGGGGGAACAGGCCGATCTGCTGGATGACGTATCCCATGCGGCGGCGAAGCGCGACCGGGTCCATCCCGGTGACATCCTCGCCGCCCACCACGATGCGGCCGCCGGTCGGCTCCACCAGCCGGTTGATCATCTTCAGCGTGGTGGTCTTGCCGCAGCCCGACGGGCCGATCAGGACGCAGGTCTGGCCGGCCGGAACCTCCAGGCTCAACTGGTCCACGGCGGGCGTAGCCTGCCCGGGGAAGATCTTGGTCAGCGATTTCAGGCGGATCATGACGATCCCGACCGCATGCCCCTGGGGGTCAGGGCCCGCTCCAGGCGGTGGAAGAGGAGCTCGGTTCCGATGGCGAGCAGGGCGATCGGGACCGCCCCGAGCAGGAGCAGCGGGAGCTGCATCAGGGCGATCCCACTGGTGATGAAGTCCCCCAGGCCCCCTCCGCCTATGAAGGCGGCCAACGTGGCGCCGGCTACCACCTGGACTGCGGCGGTCCGGACGCCGGCCGAGATCACCGGCAGGGCGACGGGCAGCTCGATCTTTGCCATCACCTGCAGGCGAGTCATTCCCATTCCCACGGCCGATTCGACCGCATCCGGGTCCACCTGCCGGATGCCGACGTACGCATTGATCAGGATCGGCGGAATGGCCAGCAGCGTCAGTGCCACCAGCGAGGGCAGGAAGCCCGTCCCCAGGACCGGCAGCATGATGGCCAGGACGGCCAGGCTGGGGACGGTCCGGCCGATATTCGCTGCATTGATGGCGAGAAGCGCCGCGCGGGGAGATTGGCTGAGGAGGATCCCGAGCGGCACCGCCAGGATCGCGGCGATCGCCAGGCCGCTTCCACTCAGCGTGAGATGGGTGACGAGCGCATCGCGGAACAGCTTCGGATGGCTGAGGAGATAGGCCCAGGCGGCTTGAATCACGTCCCGTCCTTAGTGCTGCGGAACCCAAATACGGTGACACTCATTTCTGCTCCCTCTCCCACAGCGGGGAGAGGGGATCGAAAAGTTGCGTCGAGAGAATACGTCACCGTAATTCTGGCAAGAAGGACTTACTGTCGCGACCTAGAGATTCCCAATGGGTTACCGAACTCCCGGCGGCTCGGGGGGCCACCGAGGGCTCGGATACATACACGAGCTTTTTGAGGCACAACACTACGCCTCCCGGCTGGCGCGCAGGCGACGTTCGAGCCGGGACAGGCCGGCGTCCGCGCCGACCGCCATGGCGGACGCCAGGCCGGCGCCGACCACGATCTTGGCCGGGAAGTCCTGGGCGATTCCGGTGAAGATCAGCGTCCCCAGCCCCCCCGCGTTGATATACGCGGCGATGGTCGCGATGCCGACGACTGTGACCGTGGCGATCCGCAGGCCCGCGATGATGATCGGCATGGCCAGCGGCAGTTCGATGGTCACGAGGAGCTGCCAGGAACTCATCCCCATTCCCAGCGCCGCCTCCACCACGTCGGCCGGCACCTCGCGTAATCCGGTGGCGATGTTCCGGATCAGGATCAGCAGTGAATAGGCGACCAGGCCGATGATGGCGGGCACGCGCCCGAGACCGACCAGCGGGATCAGCAGGGCAAACAGGGCCAGGCTGGGAATCGTGTACAGGAGGGCCGTGATCCCCATGATGGGGGGATAGACCCGCGGCTGGCGGCTGGCCCAGATCCCCACGGCGAACGAGATCAGGAACGCCACGGAGACGGATACCACGACCAGGACCGCGTGCTCCCAGGTCGCCTGGCCGATGTCATCCAGATGGGTCAGCGCCCACCGCATGGCGTGCCTTTCGGATGGGGATTAGCCCGGCAGCGCCGAGCGGACCGCTGCCAGGAATCTCCCGGACGTGATCAGCTCCTGGATTCGTTCCACGTCCGGGCCGATCACGCGATCCTCGTCCAGGGGTTGCACGACCTCACGAAGCACCGTGTACGCGGTGCGTGTGCCGCGTCCCAGGCGGAGACTGTCCCGCAGATCCACCGCCTGGGCGGCGACCATCAGTTCGATGGCCAGGATGGCGGTCAACCCCGCGACGATCTCCCCGGCCTTGCGGACCGTGAGCGGGGCCATGGTGGCGTGGTCCTCGACACCCTCGGACACGGGCAGGAAGTCCAGCGAGGCGGGATTCGCCAGGTGCCGGATCTCCGCCCGCAGGGCCGTGAGCGTCTTTTGGAGCGTCGCGAACCCGGTCCGGGTTCCTCCGTACGGCGAGAGGAAGAGCGGCAGGCCGCTCGCGGCGGGGGACATCAACTGGATGACCCGGCCGGTCGCAAGGCTGGCGACCTGCGCCAGGGCCAGGCCCAGCAGGTCGAATCCCAGGGCCAGGGCGGGCACGTGAAAGTTCCCGGTGGACAGGATGGCCCCGTCATCCGGGAGCACCAGGGGGTTGTCGCCCGCAGAGTTCAGCTCGATCTCGACGCTCTCCTGGGCGAAGGCGATGGCGGCCTGGGCGGCTCCGTGGACCTGCGTCACGCAGCGGAAGCTCAGGGGGTCCTGGACGGAGCGCGCCGTCCCGGCGTCCGAGAGGTCGCTTCCCTCCAGAATCGCACGGAGCCGAGAGGCAACCTCTCCCTGTCCGGGGGCGGGGCGCGCGGCCTGGACGCGAGGGTCGAGGGGGCTCAGATTCCCCCGGAAGCCCTCGAGGCTCAACCCCGCCGCGACGGTGGCGACCTCGAGCGCCGCCAGCGCATCCCAGAGGACGAGCGCCCCGTGTCCGACCGAGGCCGCGTTGGAACTCACCAGGGCGAGCCCGTCCTTCGGCCCGAGAGCGACCGGATGCAGGCCGGCCCGGCGGAGGGCTTCGTCGCCGGGCAGGCGTGCCCCCCGGTACTCCGCCTCTCCCAGTCCGATCAGGGGAAGGGACAGGTGGGCCAACTGGGGCAGGTCGGCTGCCCCGATGGATCCAACAGAGGGCACCACCGGGTGCACGCCGGCGTTCAGCATGGCCACCAGGGTGTCGAGGATCTCCGGGGTGATGCCCGATCCGCCGGTCGCCATGGCATTCGCCCGCGCCACCAGCATGGCCCGCACGACATCCGTTCCGAATCGCGGGCCGACCGCGACGCTCCGACTCAATAGCACCCGGCGCTGCAAGTCCGGCAGGTCCTCAGCGGCGAGGCGCACGTCTTTGCTGGCGCCGAGGCCGGTCGTCACCCCGTAGATCGGCCGGTCCTCTTTGGACAGGCGCTCGACGACTTGGCGCGCTGCCCGCACCCGCGCCCGTGCCTCAGGACTCAGTTGGACCCGCGCGCCTTCCCGCGCGACCCGGACGACACCCGCCAGGTCGAGGCCCTGCCCGCGGAGAATGAGGGCGTCCGCCGTCATGGACATGGGGCGCCTCGGTGTTCCGATGGTTGCGGCATCTCTGCGATCGATTCCCCGGCTACGCTGCCCCTTACTTCAGAATGCCCTTCTTCTTGAGGAAGTCCCTGGCCACATCCTTGGGCTCTTCCTTGCTGCCGATCACCCGATAATTCAGCGCCGACATGGTGGCACTGTCGAGGAGCGCGCTGACTTCGTTGAGCGCTTCGGCGGCCTTGGGATTCTCCGCCAGGGCCTGCATGCGGATCACCGGGGCCACGTGGTAGGGCGGCCACAGCTTCTTATCGTCGTCCAGCAGCGCCAGCTTGTATTGGAAGATCTGTCCATCGGTGGCGTAGGCGTTGACCACGTCAATCTGCTTGTTCGTGAGCGCCGCGTAGCGCAGGTCGGGGGCGGCGAACTGCACGTGCTCGGCGAATTCCATGCCGTACACCGCCCTGAGGCCGGGGATCCCGTCCTTGCGGTCGCGCCACTCCGGCCCGGTACCGATCTTGAGCTGCCTGGACACTTTGGCCAGGTCGGACAGGGTCTTGAGGTTGAACTTGGCGGCCATCTCGGGGGGCACGGCCAGGACGTAGGTATTGTTCATCGGCGCCTGGTTGAGCCAGGTCACCTTGAACTGCTGCTCGTAGTACTGCTTGACCTTCTGATACACCGCCTGGGCATCGGTCATGACCTCCGCCTTCACGACGTTCACCAGGGCGGTGCCGGTGTATTCCGGGTACATGTCAATCTCGTTGCTGATCAGGGCCTGGTGCGCGATCAGGGTCCCCCCCATGTTCAGCTTGCGTTCCACCTTGATCCCCCGGGCCTCGAGGGCCTGGCCGTACAGCTCGCCCAGGATGAGCTGCTCGGTGAAGTTCTTCGAACCGATGCGGATGCCCGCGGCCTCCGTGAGTCCGGGTGTTCCCAGCGCAATCAGGATGGCCAGCGCGAACCCGACGATGGAGCAGCGCTTTCGTGCATGCATGGCTTCCCCCTCCCCCGTTTTGCGATGCTCTTCACAACCCTCCCGAACAGTCGCGGATATGTACCACCCTAAAGAATGGGCCGTCAAGGAAACCTCTTCCGGATCATCGGCGGGTGCATTCTAGCGTGGTGGAGAGGGACACGGGGGTTCGCCCCTCGAGATTTGTAGTGGCCGATCGGGCGATGGTCGAGTATATTCGCCCGCGAATTCGGGCGAATCCTGGGTGGAGGCTCGCCGCTTTCCCTTGGGGGACCTATGGGGATACAGGACTCCGGCGCCAGCCCGGCCGAGGAAGGAACGGCTCTCACGGCCTATGCCAGCGATGAGGCCATGCTGCGAAGGCGGCTGGCTCCTGGGACCGTTGACGCACGTTCTTTCCAACGGCCGGTGTCGCGGTGCGAGATCTCGCAGTGCCAAGGGATGTGCTGTTACGATGGCGTCTACGTGAGTGATGAGTCGGCCGCCGTCATCACCAGCCTGACCGAGAAACACGCGGAGTTCTTCGCGGGCCTCGGCCTAGACCTTCCCGAGCGGGTGATCGTGGAGGGGGAATGGAGGGGGAAGAGGGGGGGCCTGAAAACGGCAGTCAGAGCCAGGGATTTCTCCGCAATGGTCGAGGGATACCCGGCCCACTTCGGGAACACGGCCTGCGTCTTCCTGTCCCGGGATGGGCGCTGCGCGTTGCAGCTCCTGTCGGAACATGAGGGCCGTCACCCCTGGTACTACAAGCCGGTGAAATGCTGGCTGCATCCCATCACGATCGAGGGGGACGGGCACAGCGTGCTGGTGCTCCACAGCCGAGAGACGGATCCGTACCGGCTCCCGGGCTACGACGGGTTCGTGTCCACCATTTTCTGCGGACGAACCTGCCCTGGGGGAGCACCGGCCTCTACGGCGTTGGCCAAGGAGCTCACCTTCCTGTCGCGGATCGTCGGTCGGGATCTCCTGGTGGAGATGTAGGGCGGGTCCGCTCAGGCGGTCAGCGGTCAGTCGTCAGCGAATGGGCGTAAACTCGAAGGGGAGAAAGTTCTTCGCCTCGTCGTATCTCTTCAAGAGCGCCTGCCTGTCCTCCGCAGCCAGAGCCACCAGGCCGTACCGGTAACTCTCGTCATCCTGCAATTCATCCGAAAGTTTCTCGCCTTCCCTGACCAGGATCTCGACGAAGGCCTCCGGAAACCGCCGCTCCAACCGCCCGACGTCCTCCGCCGAGGGAATCCGTCGCACAACCCCGTTTTCAAATGTCCGCATCACGAAACTTGCTGAAACCAGCCCCCGGTTCCGCTCCGGTCCCCAGACCTCCCTCCCACCGGGGTCCCTCCCCAGGGCCATCTCCAGCTGCATCGCGTACAGGTCTATGCCGTCCACCATTCGATAGAGCGGGGCAAACTGTGAGGACATCCGCCCGTTGATCTCGATCAGCCAGATCGAATCGTCCTCCTCCCGGTAGAAGAACTCGATGTCGAAGAAGGTCCGATCCAACCCGATGTGCTGGATGACCCGCTTGGTAACCTCGGCCATGCGCTCCTGGACGCCGGGCGGAAGGCGGGACGGATATTCGAATCGCTCGAAACTCAGGCTGCCCGGGAAGAAGAAGGAATCCACGACCCCCAGCGGCACCACCTGCCCTCCGTAGGCGTAGCCGTCCAGGGTCACCTGGTGGCCCGAGAGGAGGTCTTCCACGATGAGGGCAGAGCCGGGGATCGCCCGGAAGTTCCCGTCGAGGGTGGAGGCACCCAGGAGCGCATCGAACATGTGCGCGACCGGTGCCAGGCGGAGCCGGGCCTCCGCCACCGCTCGGGCGAGGTCCGGGAAGCTCTCGATGCGCCGCGCCAGGATGGACAGGTAGGATTTGGCCGGCTTGATGAAGACCGGAAACGGCAACGGGAGGTCCGACGGAGCGGGGTCTCGCGAGATATCCAGGGCATGGAATCTCGGGGTGGCCTCGGGAATCACCTCGCGCTGCCGGACGCGCGAGTAGTACTTGTGCTGGCACAGGAAGAGCGACTCGAAGGACGGGGAGGGAAGCCCCAGCGACTCGGCCACCAGCGCCGCCATCATGCAGGCCGGGAAATCATCGATGCCCACCACGGCCTGGAACGCCTCCCGCCGTCCCTGGACCATCCGGATGGTCTCGTTCAGGAACTGTAACCCATCGAAGCCTGGCGCGTGCGTGGCTTCGTCGGTGCCGCGGAATTCCAGGTCGTATGCCCTGCGGATCGCCGGTCGCGAGAAATGGGCCCGGTCGCGGGCCGTGGGGCAGATCACCAGGATGCGTTTCCCCCCGTCGCTCATCCCCTCCGGTCTCCTCTCATGGTCGGCACGGCCCAGGCCGCTGCGCCGGTGAGATCAGCCGCGCCGGGAGAGTGTCACAGCGTCTGGATCGGGTGTCCGGTGTCGGTGGCCCTGGGACCCCTCCCGAGGGCCCAGGCCTCTCGTGGATCCGGGGTGAAGATCTGCTTCACGCCCTTCTCGAAGCGGTTCTTGAGAACATCGTACTGCGGCTTGAGGCTCTGATCCGGGTGACTCCAGGGGTGCCGGAAGCGGATCCCTTGAATGCGGGCCTGGACCATCTCCTTGAGGCAACCGAAACATGGCTGGAGCGTTGTGTAGATCATCCCGCCGGCGACCGGGATGCCAAAGCGGGCGGCCGCCAGCAGGGCATTCTGCTCGGCGTGGACGCAGATACAGATGTCGTACCCGGTGCCCGACTTGAACTTCGGTTTTCCAGACGAGGACTGGACCCGTTCCGCACAGCGGACACAGCCCCCCTCGTCGCAGTTCGGCATGTTCTCCGGGGTTCCATTGTATCCGGTTGAGACGATCCGCCCATCCAGGATCAGGATGGCCCCGACCTTGTAGCCGCGGCAGTTGGCCCGTTCCCGGACGGCATAGGCAATGCCCATGAAGTAGTCGTCCGGCACCGGCCGGCCGGAGATCGGAGGAGCCATCTCTGGTGCTCTCCGACGCGAGGGCGTGGCCATGATTGCCTCCTTTCATGGAGGTTCTCCAAAAAATACGGCGCGACGGAAGCGGTCACCTCCGTCGCGCCCGGGAAACCATGTGACATCCCTGGAAGCAGACGACTCGTGTGCTGCGGGTCGTCCTCGCTCGCGATCCCTCGGGGTCGTGGGGGGGTCTGCCGTGGCAAGGCCGCTCTTGCCTACGCGATACCAATGGCCTTGGCGGCGCGCCTGACGTCGCGCGGCTTCACCCAGAGGATCACCCCGTAGCGATCCGCTCCCGCGCAGACGGCGTCGGTGGCGGTGACGTTGATCTTGACCTCGGCCAACTTCGCCAGGAGGTCCGCCAGAGCCCCGACGCGATCCTCACCCTGGATGAGAAACCCCTTCTTTGGCCCCGTGAGCTTCCACCGGGCCTGCTTCGCGGCAGCCTTGAAGGCAACCGGGTCAGCCGGGATGAAGTCCAGTTGGGAGCGCCGACCCTTGGGAAAGGCCGAGAATGCGAGGAGATTGACCCCGGCCGCTTTGAGCTGGGCCAGGGCCCGGGCGGCCTCACCCGGTTTGTCCGGGGTCTCGATGTAGAAGTAGTCCACCAGTTGAATTGTCTCAGCCATGGCGCCCTCCTTTCCTGCATCCCGCAGGCCCAGATTGGAGAGGAAGCA
>METI01000217.1:20166-20308 GCA_001771285.1 candidate division NC10 bacterium RIFCSPLOWO2_12_FULL_66_18 | reverse complement strand
TCATTGGCGTCCGTGCCGTAGATGCACCGGTTGGCCAGCTTCCACAGGCGGGATCCTCTCCGGCTCTTGTCCAATTCCTTCTGGATTTCCTTGAATCGTTCCCGGAGGAGCTCCGCCCGCTTGGATTCGGACAGGCTCTTCC
>METI01000217.1:17683-20142 GCA_001771285.1 candidate division NC10 bacterium RIFCSPLOWO2_12_FULL_66_18 | reverse complement strand
CTCGATACTGCCGGTCGGCATCGGCCAAGATCTGTTCGCGGACGATCTCAAAGAAGCGAATCAGGAAGCCGCCGGACCCGCTAGCCGGGTCACAGATTCCGTCCCCTTCCTTTGGGTCCATCATATGAACCATGAATTCCACGATGCATCGAGGCGTAAAGAACTGACCGATATCACCACGAAAGGTCCGGCCCAGGAAGCGTTCGAAGGCAATCCCCTTTATGTCTTCGCTGGTGTCCGATAGGTTGTATCGCTGAAGCTTAAGGACGATCTCGCGGACGGTCGGATAGCGAAGGTTGACTTCCTCATCCCCCTCGAAGATCTTGTCTGGCGCGTATTCCTTCTTCGTCTCGTTGAACAAGGTCTTCACGGGGTCGGCGTAAAGTTCCTTCTGCTGGTCGAGGAAGTCCGCTGTGAAAAGATTCTGGCGTGACTTGCCGCGCTTGAGTCTTCGCTCAAAGCACACCTTGATGAAGAGTATCTTGGCGATTTCGTCAAACGCGGCCGCAGGGTCCAACTTCTCGCGGTTGCGGATCACGTTGTGACATTGATGCAGGAGGTCCGCGAATTCCTCTTCCTTGAAGGTCTTCAGCCGATCAAGTAAGTCCTTGATGTCTTTGTCGCTCGCGTCTGCATGGGGAATGTTCTCGATTTCTTCCAAGTAGCCCGGCATTCGGTCTTTGCGCACCCGCCAGAATCGCGTGTCCCGGCTATTGTGGGTAACAAAGAACGACGCATTTGTGAGGCGGGCATAGTTGTCGCCCTGTGCGTAGTCTGCTGCCCTGATCGTCACACTATCTGACTTGCATTCAACTATGATGAGGGGCGGCTTCCCGTCCTGCTTATCCTGTACGGTGCGCCAGATTACGAAATCGGCGCGGGCATGGCCCGACCCACGCCCGGTGACTTCCTCCTCTTCGGCGATCTGGTCGATCGTGTAGCCGTACTCCGACAGGAGAACTTCCAGGAAATCCTGCCGGACCTGTTCTTCGGGCGTCAGCGCGACCAACTTCTGCCGAACCCTGCTGAAGATCCGATTGGCGCGAGCCGGGGTTTCGATTACCTTCGGATACTTGCGTCCACTCATAGTTTACCCTTTGCCTTGGTTCCGCATCGTCTCAAGCCGCTCGCTGTCGGCATAGCTGTAATGGACAGTATCGCCAACAATAATATGGTCAAGAAGGTATAGGCCGATGAATGCAGCGGCCCGGGAGAGATCCTGCGTCAATGCATCATCGCCAGGGGTTGGAGCCGGATCCCCGGAAGGATGGTTGTGCACCATTACGATTGCGGCCGCTGAGGCTTTGAGCGCTTCTTCAAGCACTCGGCGGATGTAAACAGTGGCCTCGGTGGGCGTGCCCTCCGCAACCAATCTTGTATCAATGTGCCTGTTCTCCCCGTCCAGAAGAACGGCATACACCATTTCGTGTCGAGCGTTCAGGAAACGGGGACGCAGGTGCGCGGCAACCGTAGTCGAGGACTCGAAGGAGAGTGAGGTTAGACGCTTCGTCTGCAAGCGCTTGCCGATCTCCAGGGCAGCCTTAACTTGTGCCACCTTTGCCTTACTCAGGCCTGGCACCTTCATGAGATCCTGAATGAAAGCCCGGTCAAGTCCCTTGAAGCCCTTGAAGTCGACAAGCAATTGCCTGGCGAGGTCCGTGGCGCTCTGACCGGATACACCGGTCTTGAAGGTACCTCGGCCGACCCGAAGGATGATAGCAAGCAACTCCGCGTCGGTCAGCCGCTCCGGCCCCTCGCGCACCAGTCGCTCGCGCGGCCTTTCACGGGCGGGCCAGTTCTTAATCCGGCCTGATCTGACTTGACTCATGGGGATCAGACACTCACCGGTTCTTCGTCTGCCAGAGGGAGGTCGTTGCTGGCTTGCACGTCAGCCGTCCCAGAAACTTCACGTGTTGGATGGATAGGGCCACGACTTGGGGATCGGGTAGCGGAGGTCGCTGTGCCAGAGATTCTCGCCGTCGGTACAGGGGGGAGGTTCCAAACGAATCGTACTTCATTCTCTCATCCCATAACCAGCGAGAACGTGCCGCACCAAACGACGCGGCCCCATGGAGCACGCGACTCCGATGGGGCCGGTCCGGACCCGTGCCAAGAACTCCGCCCGATGGCAAGCCTCTGCTCCCTCCACCGGCTTCCGCGGTCTCCCGATCCCCTTCCGGGGTCCTCGAAGCCTGCGATGCGACCAGACAATATCACTCCGCGAGGCAGTGTCAAGAGCTCCCCCTAAACCAGGACGTTGGGACCTCATTGACCCTAATGAGGGACGTCTTTGACTACGTTGACTTGAAGCCGCCGTAATGAGGGACCCGGCCGGTTCTGCGGGTTCGGGGTAGATCCCTCCTCTTGATGTCATCGCGCCTCCGGGGTGGGAGATCGCTGGCCGGGATTTGCGAAGCCCCACCGGGCGGTGGCCCGGGCGAGCAGCCTCAGCCCGGACG
>METI01000217.1:0-17665 GCA_001771285.1 candidate division NC10 bacterium RIFCSPLOWO2_12_FULL_66_18 | reverse complement strand
ACGCCTTCCCCCTCTTCTCCCACAAACACCCCGACTTCTTTGCCTGCCTCCGCCAATGCCTGGAGGAGTTGTCTCAGCCGGAGGGCGTTGACGGGCTACCCGTGCGAACCAATGGGTGGTACAACGCGCCTGCGGATTCGGACGTTATCGGCGAACTGCTTATCTTGGGCTGTACCTGCCTGGACGCAAGGAGGGGAGGCACGGTGGAAGATTCCCCGGGAAGAAAAAGTGGTGCTGCGACTGATGCGACTTCTGAGCAGGCAGGGTCTTGACTTCCTTCACGGCTGCGGTCGTGGGGCTTACTATGCGCCGGGCTCGAACCTGGCCGCCCAGAAGAAGGTGATCTCGGGGGGACGGAAATGAATCGTGGAAAATGCGCCAACCGAAACATTTCCCGGGCAGGGGGCCGGCGGGAACGCAGGCTGGCGCCGTCATGCCTGCCTGTGCGTCGCCTGCTTGCGCGCTGTGCGCAGGCAAGCACGCAGACAGGTCGGGAACGTGAAGTGAAGCCGAACATACCTCAAGCAGTTCGCCACCCGATCGAAGAGTGCCGCCGCTTCCTGCGCACGTCCTACCGGTTCCTCGACCCCCATCTGCGCGGGCAATTCAAGACCCACCTGGCCCAGGCGGACATGGTCGTGCGTGGCCCGCAGGTCGCCCCCGGCAGTGGGCCTGAATGGTGGCAGGGGCCTCTGTGGCGGTTGAGCTAGCGATGCGCCGTGATATCCCATGGTCATTACGTAGTCCAAAAGACTACGTATTGCGACCAGAAGGTAACTTCTGCTATCCTTCCGATCGACCCGAGCGGCAAAGTAGACCCGGATGGCTGCCCAGCCAAGTGGGTGATTCCCATGCGCCAGACCGCTGACGCTCCACGAAAAACATTGGGCCCCAAGGCCGCCCGCCTCGTGGCCGAACTCCATGAGCGACGCCGCCAGGTCTTCAGCCTGCGGGACGCGGAGTACATTCTCGGACTGTCCCCAGACCTCGCGCGGAGCTTCGTGGCCCAACTGGTGCGGCGCGGGGTCGTTGCGCGCCTGAAGCCTGGGCTCTTTTGCCTGGTGCCCTTCGAGTTGGGGCACGAGGCCGATTACGTGGGCAATCCCTATGTTATCGCCCGCGAGCTGGCCGGGGGGCGAGACTACTTTCTTTCCCACGGGTCGGCGATGGAAATCCACCAGATGGTCACGCAGCCACAGCTTGTCGTGTGTGCGACCAGCCTCCGGCCTCTGCGGCGGCGCATGATCCGCGGCA
The DNA here is from genome assembly GCA_001771285.1 of candidate division NC10 bacterium RIFCSPLOWO2_12_FULL_66_18. Lineage (GTDB taxonomy): Bacteria > Methylomirabilota > Methylomirabilia > Methylomirabilales > 2-02-FULL-66-22 > 2-02-FULL-66-22. Next base: position 16,411 of record METI01000217.1, on the reverse strand, counting down.
CCGAATTCCGGTTCGTGCGCTGTCGGCGTGACGAGTTCTTCGGGACGACGGACCGGTGGATTGACAAGCACGAACGGATCGTTGTGAGCGATCCCGAGCGGACGATCGTGGATGGCCTTCGCTCTCCGGACTACTGTGGCGGGATCGTGGAGGTGGCCAAGGGATTCCGCATGCGACGGCAGGCGCTGGATCCGGATCGGTTGGTTGCTTACGCCCTTCGGCTTGGTCGCGGGGCCGTCTCCCGCCGCCTCGGTTTCCTGATGGAGCTCTGGAACGTGGACCACCCCAAGGGGTTGGCCGAACTCCAGCGCTGTCTCACGGCCACGTATGTCCGCCTGGACCCCGGCTTGCCCGCCGGGGGACGATTCCTTCGGCGGTGGCGTCTGCAGCTCAACGTGACGCCGGAGGAAATCCAGAAGGCCGTCCTGGCCTAGGCGATGATCCCACGGCGAAACCTCAGTCTCTTGTCCAACCGGCTGGCCCGAGGTGGCGGCCGCCGGCTGCCGGAGGCTGTTCTCGAACGCGACTACTGTATCGCCTGGTTCCTGGTGGGCCTGGCGACCAATCCCCTTCGTGACTTCCTGGTCTTCAAGGGCGGAACGGCGCTCAAGCGGTGCTACTTCGGCGACTACCGATTCTCTGAGGACATGGACTTCACCCTGGGGCGCGAGATTCCCCCTGGGCGGATCCTCTCCGAGCTGCGTGCGCTCTCTGGTGAGGTGGAGCGGCGAAGCGGGGTAGTCGTCCGGTTCGCGCGGGAGGATCCGGGGCCACACGCGAACACCTACACGTTCTATCTTGCCTACGAGGGTCCCTTGCCGGGCGGCGGGAAGGAGATCAAGGTTGACATCACTGTCCGTGAGTGGCTCGCCTTTCCGCCGGTGCCGCGGCCTATCCTGCGGGCGTACGAGGAGTATGACGACCTTCCAGAGGACGCGCAGATCCTGGTGTACACGCTGGCCGAAATCGCCCTGGAGAAGCTTGTCGCGGTGACGGATCCGGCGCGAAACGAACCACGCGATCTGTACGATCTGTGGTTCCTCCTCGAAGGGCGGCACATTGACTTGGCGGAGATCCACAATCATCTTGCGCGGAAGCTGGCCTTCAAGGGCCTGGGCGGGGCTTCCACAGGGGAGGCCCTCGCACGGAAGGAGGCCCGGCTGAAGAGAGATTGGGGGCGGCGGTTGGCGGGCCAGATGACCGAGCTGCCGCCCTTTGAGGCCGTCTGGCGCACGGTCCGTCGGCACCTTCGTCAGCATGGGATGCTCGGTGGAGCTGGCGGCTGACCGCCAAGGGCCGGTCTCCAGCCGTTAAATCGGCCGACGAAATCGTCGGAGGATCCCACATGAAGCCCAACATCCCCCTTGCTGTCCGCCACCTGATCGAACAGTACCGCCGCTTCCTGCGCACGTCCTTCCGGTTCCTCGACCCCCATCGTCGCTCTCAACCCAAAAATTTCATCGCCAAGGTCGCCAAGAACGCTACGGTGCACCATCCCTGAACCGCCTAGGGCCAGACACCGGACCAAACTTTTCCGAGCCGCCGGTCGGCGACTCGCCCGTCGTGCTGTGAATATCCCGAGTTCCTTGACGCACCTGGTGTCGCTTGGCGGTTGCACTGAACGGTTTGGCTTCAGTGAGAGGGGGTGCCGCCCAACAGCCCCCGGTAGATGAAGACGAGGGCCATGGCGGCGAGGAGGAACCGGAGGAGGCGCGTGAACGTCTCCTGGCGGACGCGATCCTGAGTCTTCAGGCCGACCCAGAAGGCCGCCAGGGCCACGCCCGTGAGCGTGACCGACCAGCGGAGGACCGCCGGCGTGTACAGCCCCCAGCGCGAGATGGCGGCGAGCTGGCTCACCTTGGCAATATCGACATGTCACCCGCGTCCTGCCAGGGACCTCTCGGCAACCGGGCCGGGCGACTTGCACCCTGGAGCCAGGATGGGAGCGCGTGCCGCTCGATAGGCGGTCGAAGTTGAACGCGGCAATGCGTGGCAATCGGCAGCGAATTGACAGGGGGCGCAGGACGCGCGGAGGGGGGACCCGGAGGGGGCCGGCAGCGATCCGCATGGATCGGGATCGCGGGAGCTAGCCGAGGCGGGCTACGTCGCGGATCCCTAGGGCTTCTTGGCGTCGACCCCCAGGTCCTCTGCCTGCATCAGCACCTGGATGAAGGCCCGGGCCCGCAGGCTCGCCAGCCAGTCTTTCCGTTTCGCCTCGAACTTCTCCTGGAACAGCTGATCGCGGATGGAATCCCTTACCTCGGCATAGGAAGCCACCGACTCCGTCTGGACGCGTTCCACCTTGATGACGTGCCATCCCGCCTCCGTCCGGACGAGCGGGCTCACCCCCCCTGGCGGTTGGCCGAAGGCGGCAGCCTCGATCTCCGGGGCCAACTCCCCGCGGTGGACGGTCATCGGCTCGGTGCTCGGCGCCCCCGAGGTGCTGTCGGCGTACTGCCGGGCCACCTCGGCGAAGTCCGCGCCGGCCTGAATCTTGGCCCGCGCCTCCTCCGCCCGGGTGCGGGCCGCCTCGTCTCCCCCCGGCGGGACGGGGATCAGGATGTGGCGAATCACCGCCAGGGGCTCGCGCTTGTACTTTTCCTGGTGCGACTGGTAGGACTGCACCAGCTCGTCTTCATTCAGGATGATCGTCGAGCGGATCTGCCGGGCCAGGAGGCGACCGATGGCCAGGCGCTCCTCGACGGTCCGGCGGACCTGCTCCAGGGTGAGGCCCTCGGCCCGGAGCAGAGCCCGGAACTGGGCGTCGTCGGTCGCATTGTTGTTTCGCTTCAGTTCCTCGATGGCGCCGGCGATCTCGGCCGCCGACGGCAACATCCCCTCGCGTTTCGCCACCTGGGACATCAACCGGCGGTCGATTAAATCATCCAGCAGCCGCTTCTGGGCATCCTCCAGGCGCCGCTCTCGCTCCTCGCCGACGAAATCCTGGAAGATCCTGCGGACCACCGGCTGGCCTTCCTCCTGGATCTCGCTGAGCGTGACGGCCTCGTCATTGACCACGGCCACCACGCGATCCAGGACCATTCCCCCGGCGGGTGGCCCCGCGGGCTGGCTGGCGCCGGAGGCCGCCTGAGCCGGGAGCGTGCCCGTCAGGAGGGCCGCGGCCAGGGTGAGGCCGGCGCCCCGCCACACCCCTCGCACGGTCCGTCTCACGTCTTGCCCCCACCCTTCCCGTTCCCGGCCGGCGCGCCGGACGGGTCCGGGGTGGGCAGCATCGGCTTGCCCACGGGGAGCAGGGATTCGTCCCGGGTGATCTGCGCCGCGGCCTCCAGGCCCTTGATCCAATCCTGGAACCGCTGGTTCTGCCGCTCGTCCATGAGGCGTCGGCGGAGCTGGTCCTTGACCTGCTCGTAGGTGGCGGGCTGGCCCTTCTTCCGATCCACCAGCTTGATGATGTGATAGCCGAAGGGGGTCTTCACCACCCCGCTCAGCTCGCCCGGCTTCAGGGCGAAGGCGGCCTTGCCGAACTCCGGGAGCATCTCTTCCCGCCGGAAGTACTCCAGGTCACCCCCCTTGCTCGCCGTGCCGCTATCCTTGGAAAGCGTCCTGGCCAATTCCTCGAACGGCTCCTTCTTGGTCAGGCGTTCCAGGATCTGCTTGGCCTCCTCCTCGGTCTTGACCAGGATGTGCCGGGCCCGGACCGATTCGCCCGAGAACTCCTCCGGGTGTGTCCGGAAATATTCCTGGGCGTCCTTGTCCTCCACCGCGATCTTGGCGCTGACCTCCTCCTGGAGGATGGCGCGGAGCATCAGGTCCCGCCGCAGGGCCGTCACCTGGTCCGCCACCTCGGGTCGCTCTCCGATCTTCCGCTTCTCCGCCTCCTGCAGCAGGAGTTCCCGGCGCACCAGCCGGTCCAGGAACTGCTTCTGGCCATCCTTGCTGGTCAGGAGCTGTTGCATCTCCCTCGGCGCGCGCCGGAGTTCCTGGGTGATCTCCCGCTCCAGGTCGGCCGCCGTGTACGACCGCTCGTTGACCTTCAATACCACCGGACCCTGGGCCTGGCCGCCCTCTTTTCCGCACGCGGCCAGCGCCAGGGCGCATCCCGCGGCCGCGATCCAGCGCTTCCATCCCATCCTGTGCACGTGTCACTCCTTCATCCGGACTGTCGTGATTGAAAATCCCCGAGGCCAGAGAATCAGCGGACCGTAACACCCGCCCGGAGCCTTTGCAAGAGGTTTCTGGCCGCTTCCACTCGCGCCTCGGGGGTGTTGGCGCCGGTCCGATACTCCAGCGTGTCCTCGGGGAGATACGTGAGGCGGCCGCGTTCCGCCCGCAGCAGGGCGAGGATGGTCTCGGGCGGCACCGGAGGCTCCGGCGCGAAGATCACGCGGATGGCCTCGCGGCGGGCGTCGATCTCTCGCACCTTGAGGGCCCGGGCCTGGATCTTGAGATCCATCACCGTGAGCAACCAGCGTGCCTCCGGCGGGACCGGCCCGAAGCGGTCAGCCAGCTCCTCGGCGAAGTCCCGGAGGCGTTCGGCATCCGGGACGGCCAGGAGGCGCTTGTACAGATTCAGCCGGAGGGTGGGGTCGGGGACGTAGCTCTCCGGGAGGAACCCCTCGGCGCGCAGGCGAATGACGGGGTCCACCGTGACCTCGGGCGGCTCCCCCCGGAGCTCGCGAATCGTGTCCTGGATGAGCTGGGTGTACAGGTCGAAACCCACGGCCGCAATGTGGCCCGACTGCTCCGCTCCCAGGAGGTTTCCCGCCCCCCGGATCTCCAGGTCCCGGGTGGCGATCTTGAAGCCGGAGCCCAGCTCGGTCAGCTCCGCGATCACCTGCAGGCGCCGGCGCGCCACCTCGGTCATGCCGCCCTCGGCCGGGACCAGGAGGTACGCATGGGCCCGGTACTTGTCCCGGCCCACCCGCCCGCGGAGCTGGTACAGCTGCGCCAGCCCCAGGGTGTCCGCCCGGTCGATGATGATGGTGTTGGCCGAGGGCACATCCAGTCCGGACTCGATGATGGTGGTGCAGAGGAGGACGTCCACCTTCTTCAGGTAGAAGTCCACCATGATCCGCTCCAGCGTCGCCTCCTTCATCTGGCCATGGGCCACGGCCAGCCGCGCCTCGGGCACCAGCCGCTTCAGGTGCCGGGCCGCGGCCTGGATGGTCTCCACGCGGTTGTGCACGTAGAAGACCTGCCCGCCCCGCTGGAGCTCGCGCTGAATCGCCTCGGTGATGACCTGGGCGTCGTGGGGGGTCACGTAGGTCCGGATGGCCAGGCGCTCCTCCGGCGGCGTCTCGATCGTGCTGGCGTCCCGCACCCCCAGCATGGCCATGTGCAGGGTCCGCGGGATGGGCGTGGCCGTCAGCGTGAGCACGTCCACCTCGCGCCGCAACTTTTTGAGCGCCTCCTTGGCGGCCACGCCGAAGCGCTGCTCCTCGTCCACCACGAGCAGGCCGAGCGCGTGGAACGTGACGTCCTTCTGGAGCAGGCGGTGCGTGCCGATCACGATGTCCACGCTGCCATCGGCAAGCCCTCGGATCACCTGCGACTGCTCCGCGACCGGGCGGAACCGCGACAAGGGCTCCACCTGGACGGGGAAGTTGGCGAAGCGGGCGCTGAAGGTCTGGGAGTGCTGCAGGGCCAGGACCGTCGTGGGGACCAGGACGGCGACCTGTTTGCCGTCCATGACGGCCTTGAAGGCGGCGCGCAGCGCCACCTCGGTCTTGCCGTAGCCCACGTCCCCGCACACCAGCCGGTCCATGGGCCGCGGGGCCTCCATGTCCCGCTTCACGTCCCGGATGGTCTGGAGCTGGTCGGGCGTCTCCTCGTAGGGGAAGGCCGCCTCGAACTCCTTCTGCCAGGGCCCGTCGAGGGCGAAGGCGTGGCCGGGCACGACCTGGCGCGCGGCATACAGCCGCAGGAGCTCTCCCGCCATCTCCCGCACGCTGGCCCGCACCCGTTCCTTGGCCTTCGCCCACGAGGTGCCGCCCAGTCGGTCCAGCGGGGGGCCGGCCCCGCTGGACTCTCCGCCGACATACCGCTGCACCAACTGAAGCTTGGAGACGGGGACGTAGAGCCGGTCGGTGCCGGCGTACCGCAGGTGGAGAAAGTCTCCCTCCTCGTCGCCCACCGCGAGCTGCCGCAGGCCCAGGTACTGGGCGATGCCGTGGTCCGCGTGCACGACGTAGTCGCCCTCCTTCAGGTCCTCGAAGGAGGTGAAGGGCAGCGCCTCCTTGGGCCGCGCGCGCCGGCGCGGTAGCAAGCGTGCCCCGAAGATCTCCGCCTCCGTGACGACGGTGAGGCCCAGCGACTCGATGCGGAAGCCCGCGCTCAGGCCACCGACCCAGAGCGTGATCCCGCCCGGCTCGGGCACCTCCCGCGAAAGGCGCGCCCCCAGGTCGTGATCCCGCAAGATCTCTTGCAGGCGCTTCGCCTGGGCCTCGCTCCGTGTCACCAGCGTGATCCGCTCCCCACGGCGTCGCCACGCGTCCAGGTCCTGGAGGAAGCCCGCGATGCGCCCCTGGTATCCCTCGACGCTCGTGGCCGGGATGTGCTGGGCGGGCCCGGCCTCGGCCCGCGCCCCGGGCGGGGGCGCGAACGCCTCCAGGACGATCCCTGGCCTGGCCCGCGCCGTGTCGCAAAATTCCGCCCAGGAGACCCATCGGTCTTCACGCGGCGGGAACAGGGGGGCCAGATTCGGTTCCCACCCGCCGGCCGGGCACCCGCCGAGCGGGTCCCCGGCCACGGCACCCGCGCGCTCCGCCAGGGCCGACGGCTCGTCCCAGACGATCAGGCCCGCGGGGGGAAGGTAGGCCAGGATGGTGGTGAGGTCCGGCTGGAAGTAGGGCAGGAAGGCGTCCCATTCCGGGATCGGGCGGCGGTGCTCCAGCGCCTCCAGGAGCGCCGGCGGAATCGCAACCGCCTTCCGCCGCGCCACCGCCCGCAGGCGCTCCTCCGCGGCGGACACCGCCATCTCGGTCATCGGGATCTCGGCGAGCGGCAGGATCGTCACGGCCGATTCCGGCCCGAGGGACCGCTGGGTCTCGGGATCGAACCGCCGGAGGGAGTGGACCTCGTCCCCGAAGAACTCGATCCGCACCGGGTGGGGGATCTGCGGCGGGAAGCAGTCCAGGATGCCGCCCCGGACGGCGAACTCTCCCGGCTCCGTCACCTGGCTGACGGCACGGTACCCCGCCGCCGTGAGGACACGCAGCACTTCGTCCCGAGGGACGATCCGCTGCGGGTACAGCGACAGCGCCGCGGCCGCCAGCGCCGAGGGCCCGATCGTCCGGGGAAGCGCGGCGGCGACCGACGCCACCAGGATGGTTGCCTGCCCCGCGCTCAGCCGATGCAGGGCCTGGACCCGCCCGGCCCGCGCGTCGGGGTCAGTCTCTCGCTCCGGCAACAGGGCCACCCCGTCGCCCAGGAAGCATTGCAGGTCGGCCGCCAGCGCCGAGGCCACCTCGTCGGTCCGGCAGAGGACCAGAAACGGCCGGCCCGTCCCGGCGTGGCACGCCGCCACGGCCAGCGCACGGGCCGTCCCGTGCAGCTCATGGAGGCGGATCTCGCCCCCCGGGGGGAGATCTTCGAGGAGGTCCGCCAGTTTGGATTCGCGCCAGAGGAATTGCGGCAGCATGATCGGAGAAGAAGCGGCTGGCGTTCAGCCGTCAGCGCTCAGCCTCGGGGAGGAGGAGCGCGCGGGATGTCCTTTGGCGACCGGAAGGCTTGCGTCGTTCATCGCGAAGCTGGCGGCTGATGGCGTCCCCCAAAGGCCAGGCGACGGATCAGCGCCGAGGTGGAGGTCCCCTTGACGTACGGGAGGCTCCGCACCCTCCCGCCGATGCTCCGGACGAAGTCCGCGCCGACGATCCGGTCCATGGACCAGTCGCCCCCCTTGACCAGGACGTCCGGCCGCACGGATCGGATGACCCGGCCCGGATCCAGGTCGTCGAAAATCAGGGCCAGATCCACCGCCGCCAGGGCTGCCAACACCTCGGCGCGCTGGTCCGCGGGGACCACCGGGCGGCCGGCCCCCTTGAGCTGCCGGACGGACGCATCACTGTTCACCGCCACCACCAGGAAGTCCCCCAAGGCCCGCGCCTGCTCCAGGTAGCGGATGTGCCCCCGGTGAATCAGGTCGAAGCAGCCATTCGTGAAGACGACCCGCAGCCCGGCCGCCTGCGCCGTGCGCACGGTCCGGACCACGGCCGCCAGGGACTTCACCTTCCTCCTGGCACGAACGATTGCAGCCATGAGGTGTCAACCCTGCCCTTTCAAAGAGCAAGTAGGCAGTAGGCAGAAAGCAGTCGGCAGCGAACAGGGATCTGTGCCATTAGCCATTTGCTGTAAACCCTCTGCTTCCTGTCCCCTGCTGCCTTCTGCCCGCTGCCTACTGCGTACCGGTTTCGAGTCCTTCAATCAGCGCGGCCGCCAGCAGGGGGACCAGGAGCTCGTGGTGGCCGGTCAGGGCATACCCCTTGCCCCCCTGGGCCACCGGGCGGCGCACCACGTTTTCCGTGGGTCGGTAATGCTGGATGAAGTCGAGGTTGACCGTGACGAAGTCCCGGCCCCGGTGGCCGAGGTTCCGGGCCAGCGTCAGCGCCTTGAGAAACACCTCGGGCAGGAGCACGGCCGATCCGACATTGAGGTAGACCCCACCATTGTCCAGATCGGCGACCACGGCCGCCAGGAGGCGGAAATCCCGCTGCGTGGCCTCGCCCACCACCGCCCCGTCGCAGCTCGGGTGCAGGTGGAAGATGTCGGTGCCCAGGGCCACGTGAACCGTGCAGGGGCGGTCCAGCCGCGCGCACGCCGCGAAGATGCTCTGGGCAAGGTGGGGCGGCCGCATGGCCAGGAGCCGCTCCCCCAGGGCCCGGCCGAAGCCCCACCCGCGCCGCACCCCTTCCGCCACCGCCTCGTTGATGACCCGGCCCGTCTCCTCGGCCATGCCGAACTCGCCCTCCACCAGTTGGGCTTCGACGTCCTCCGAGGTGAAGCCAGCATAGGCCAGCTCAAAGTCGTGGACGGCCCCCGCCCCGTTCATGGCCACGGCCGTCACGAGCCCCCGCTCCAAAAGGTCCACCAGGATGGGCGAGAGCCCCACCTTGATGACGTGGGCCCCCATCCCCAGGATCACGGGCTTGCCGCGCCGCTGCGCCTCCAGGACGGCCGCCACGATCTGCCGGAAGCTCTGCACCGCCAGCTGGTTCGGCAACGATTCGAGGTAGCGCCGAAGGCTTCCGCCTGCCTGCCAGGCGCGCGCCGCATCCGCCACCGAGACCTTGCTCGACCGCGCGGAGAGGGGGTAGGTCTTCACCCCCCGCAAGTCGAGTGGTTTGTACCTGTCGCTCATCACGCCTTTCCCGTCGCGGCTCGCGGCCACCCCGCCCCAGGGCGGGGTACCCGGCTCTCGGCTCTCATCAGGGCGCTCCCCGGCGAAGCCGCTCCAGTTGATCCGAGAGGGCCCGGAGCTGGACCTCCACTTTGAGCTCCTCCTCCAGGCGACCCCGCGAATTGCACTCCACATCCCCCAGCGGCCGGTTGCCCCACAGGGGCGCATCCGAATACCGCTGGGTGCGGAAGAAGGCTTCGATGCGCAATCCGGTCTCGCCGCGCCGGGTCGGCCGGAGCGCCAAGGCCAGCCGCGCCTCCTTGGCGCGGAAGGCCTGGCCCAGCCCCGGCTTGCCGCAGGCGGAATAGCGATCCTCCCGCTCGGTCACCAGGATCGTCGCGGCGTAGTCGGGATTGGTCGTCAACCATCCGGTCTCGATGATCCCGGCGGGGCGATCAATCGTCCGGATGTCGTAGCCTCGTTCCGTCAGAGTCCGGACCGCCGCTTCCCAGGCCTGGTCGAAGTCCGCCTCCACGCGCCGGAACTCCTGGGGCATGTGCTTGCGGGCCCCCAGCCCCCCGCACGCCGCCAGCAGTCCCAGGCAGAGCGTGGCCAGTATGAGGTGTCGCATCCTTCCATCGCGTCAGCCTGGGCAGCCGGCCCCGACCGTCTCGCGGGCGCGAGCCGCAACCCACCGCCACAGGCGGCGACTCTAGCACAGCGTGGGGGCCCCGTCAAAAATCGCTCTTGATGGAACGGGTGATGATCACGCGGTGTGGATAGGGGATCTGGATGCCTTCGCGATCGAAGCGCGCCTTGATCCGGCGGCGAAGCTCGCGGGCGACCTCCCACTGCTTCAGGGGAAGCGTCTTGGCCAGCATGCGGATGGTGACCTGGGAGTCCGCCAGGGCCTCGACCCCCAGGACCTGGGGCGGTTCCAGTACCAGCGTGCCGAAGGTCTCGTCATCGGCCAGGGAGTGGCCGACCTCGGTCAGCACCGCCATCACGCGGTCCACGTCTTCCTCGTAGCCGACGCCGATCTCCAGGACCGCCCGGGACCACTCCTTGGTGAGATTGCTCGCCACCTTGATCTCCCCGTTGGGGATGAAGTGGACCGTCCCCTGGAGGTCCCGGACGATGGTCATCCGCAGCGTCATCCGCTCCACCTGGCCGCTCACGCCGCCCGCCTGGATCACGTCTCCCACGTGGAATTGGTCCTCCAGCAGGATGAAGAACCCCGCAACGATGTCCTTGATCAGGCTCTGGGCGCCGAAGCCGATGGCCAGGCCCGCCACGCCCGCGCTGGCGATGAGGGGCGTGATGTCCAGCCCGATCTCGCGCAGCGCCATCATGGCCGCGACGATGAGGACCAGGGTCGTCCCCACGGCCCGGAGGAGGCTGGCCAGCGTGCGAGCCCGCTTCTCCCGTTCCGTGACCGCGGGCGCTCCGCCGCTCACCATGAGGCGCAGGATCCGGTCCGCCAGCACGCGGAGCAGGCGGACCAGCAGGATGCTCCCGATCCCGATCACCACGAGCCGGAGCCCGCTGGTCCTGAGCCAGAACATGATCTCGCCGAGGTCGTTGCGCATGGTCGCTCGCCCCTGCTGCCGCTCTCCAGCGCTCGAACAGTAATCGCCATGGACGGGGCTTGTCAAGGCGTGAGGGCGCCCCCCGCGATGCGCGTGTCTTGGGAGCCTGTCGGACCCGCGGTGGGGTTCCACGGCCTTCCAGGCGGGCTTTGTCCTCTTCACCGGACGGGGGGATTTTGCCCTTGACGGGGGGCGGCAGATCGAATATGGTTTAATTCGATCACCCAGCCCAAAGGATATGGCAATCGCCCTCCCTCTCATCCGGGGCCGACTCGGCCTTGGTTTCGCCCCTGTCCGATTCGATTCCCTTAGCCTATCCAAGCCAGTCCAGCTGTCGCCCTGCGTCCCGTGGGCGCGGAGCGGACCAATCCGTCCGGAAGGGGGTCAAAGATGAGCGATACGGAAGCGCAGCTGTTCGCTCGGCTGAAGGAGGCGAACCCCGAGTTCCGCCGCCTGGCCGAGAAACACCGGGAGTTCGATGTCAAGATCGGCGAGTACGACCGCATCTACTACCTGACCAGCGAGCAGGAACGGAAGCGCAAGGAACTCCAGAAGCTGAAGTTGAAGCTCAAGGACGAGATGTACGCCATCATGCGGCAGCACCGGAATGAACAACACCAGGTTGTCTCATCTTGACGCCCGCGGCCACGCCCGCATGGTGGACGTCGGGGCCAAGGGCGAGACGGCCCGCGAGGCCGTCGCCCGCGGGTTCGTCACGCTCCGGCCCGACACCTTGCGTCTGATCCGGAATCAGGCCCTCTCCAAGGGCGACGTGTACGCCGCAGCTCGTCTGGCCGGGATCCTGGCAGCCAAGCGAGTCCACGAATTGGTCCCCCTGTGTCACCCCCTCCTGATCACGGCGGCCGAGGTCGCCTTCCGGGCAACCCGCCGCCCCCCTGGCATCGAGATCGAATCGCGGGTGAAGACCACTGGACGGACCGGGGCCGAGATGGAGGCCCTGACGGCGGTTTCGGTGGCCGCCCTGACGATTTACGATATGTGCAAGGCCGTGGACAAGGGCATGGTCATCGGCGATGTCCGCTTGGTGTACAAGGCCGGCGGCCGCAGCGGGACGTACCGGCGGGTGGGCGAGGCGCCGCCGACCGTCGGGGCGTGAGAGGCCCATGGCCTTCCGGACTTGGCGGGTCCGACGCCATGCGGCCCCCGGGACCACGATCCCCCATATCCGGTCAGGTGTGTTCAGCGTTGACCCTGCGACAGGCTCAGGGCTGACATGGGATGACGACAGCCCCCGAAACGGCCTTCATCTATTCCGAACGGTACCAGCAGTTCGATTATGGGCCGGACCATCCCCTCCGCAACACGCGCCTGGCCCTCACCTATGAGTTGTGCCAGGCCTGCGGTTTACTCAGCCTCCCCGGCACCCGCCTCGTCGAGGCCCGGGATGCCACGGAAGAGGAGGTTATCGCCTTCCACCGGCCGGATTACGTCGAGGTTTTCCGCGCCGCGGACCGCGGCCAGGCGCCCCCCAACCTGTGGGACTACGGCCTGGGGACCAGCGACAATCCGATCTTCCCCGGCGTGTACGCCTGGTCGCTTCTCTCCACCGGGGCGTCGCTCCTGGCCATGGAGTTGGTGGACTCTGGCCAAGTGGCCTGCGCCTTCAACATCGCCGGCGGATTGCACCACGCGGCGGCGGCGCGGGCGGCCGGTTTCTGCTACTTCAACGATGCCGCCGTCATCATCAAGCACCTGGTCCGCCGGGGACGGCGCGTGGCCTACGTGGACATTGACGCGCACCACGGCGACGGAGTGCAGTTCGGGTTCTACGACACGGACCAGGTCCTTACCCTGTCGATTCACGAGAGCGGCGAGAGCCTGTTCCCCGGCACCGGCTTCGTGGAGGAGATCGGCCGGGGCCGCGGGATCGGCTACGCGGTGAACGTCCCCCTCCTCGCGGGCAGCGACGACGAGATCTTCCTGTGGGCCCTCGACCAGGTGGTGCCGCCCCTCCTCACGGCGTTCAACCCGGACGTGGTGGTGACCCAGCTCGGGGCGGATACTCACCGGACCGACCCCCTGACCAACCTGGCCCTGACCACGAACGGATTTGCCGAGGCGGTGCGGCGCCTGCGGCCCCTCTGCCGGAAGTGGATCGCCCTGGGGGGTGGGGGGTACAACCTGGAAAACGTCCCCCGCAGTTGGGCGCTGGCCTGGGCCATCATGAATCAGCGCGAGGTCCAGGACGAATTGCCGGAGTCGCTCCGCGCGACCTTTCAGCGGCTGGGGTTCCGCCCGTCGCGGATCCGGGACGATCCCTACATCGCCGAGGCATCGACCCGGGAGCAGGCCTGGCGCTTCGTTCGAGAGCAGGTCCATCGCCTCCAGAAGTTGGTCTTTCCGATCCACGGGATGTGACGACTTCCCGGTCCCCATATCACAGGAGGGTAGCCAGCCAAACACTCAGGGCGCGGGTCACGTGGTAAAGTCAGGGATCGTCTGCCGAGGGAGGAAAGCGTATGTCGTTCCAAGACAAGACCTTGACCTGTATCGATTGCGGGCAGACCTTTGTGTTCACCGCCGGGGAACAGGAGTTCTTCGCGCAGAAGGGCTTCCAGAACGAGCCCAAGCGCTGCAAGGGCTGCAAGGCCTCGAAGCGGGGCGGTGAGCGGTCGGGATCCGGGGGGCTGGGTGCCGGATCGGGCGCAGGCGGCACCCGGGAACTGCACGAGGTGACCTGTTCGTCCTGTGGCCAGAAGACCACGGTCCCGTTCAAGCCGACGCTGGATCGCCCCGTCTACTGCCGCACCTGTTTCCAGGCGCGGCGCGGGGCCGGGATGCGGTCCATCTAGGCCGTCTCACCGATTCTACCTCCGGGCCAGGCGTGCTTCCGACGATCCACGCGGGAGGCCTGGCCCGCTTTATTTTCTGTCCCGCCCCGGCGACCCGCGGGCGGGCGAAAGACGTTGAAGGTCCTGCGGGTCGTGTGCTACAAGTGTAGCCATTCGGGGGTTCGCGATCAGGTGACGGGTGCGATGGCAGGGGCCGGGTGACGGGGGTCGGGGGTCGGCCCCAACCCCCAGCCCCTGATCCCTGACCCCCAACTGCCGAGGCAGGGATGAGCGAGGCGACCCAGCCCGAGATGGGGACGATCCTGCGGAAGATCCCGGCGGTGGATGAGCTGCTGGCCACCCCCCGGATCCAGGACCTGTTGGCCGTGCATCCGCGCTGGGCCATCCTGGAGGCCGTGCGCGAGGTCCTGGCGGAGCGGCGCCGGCAGATCCTCCGCGGCGAGGTGCCGCCGGAAGCCGCCGAGCGGCTCTTGAGTCCGGCCGCCCTCTCTGCCGCCGTGGCCGACGTGGCGGGAGAGAAGGCCGGACCCTCCCTGGTTCCCGTCATCAACGCCACCGGTGTCGTCCTTCACACCAATCTCGGACGGGCGCCGCTGGCCCCCGCCGCCCTCCGGGCCATCGAGGCCGCCGCCCGAGGGTACGTCAACCTGGAATTCGATCTGGCCGCCGGCAGACGCGGCTCCCGCCAGGCGCACGTCGAGGCGCTCCTGTGCGCCCTCACCGAGGCCGAGGCCGCCCTGGTCGTCAACAACAATGCCGCCGCCGTCCTGCTGGCCATCAACACGATCGCCGACGGGAAGGAGATCGTGGTCTCTCGCGGACAACTGGTCGAGATCGGCGATTCCTTCCGCATTCCGGACGTCATGGTCCGTGCGGGGGGTCGCCTCCGGGAGGTGGGGACGACCAACCGGACCCACCTCCACGATTACGCGGAGGCGATCGGGCCGGAGACCGCCCTGATTCTCCGGGTGCACCGGAGCAACTTCCAGATCCTGGGCTTCACCGCCGACGTCGAAACCGCGGCCCTGGTCGCCCTGGCGAAGCGTCGCGGCCTCCTGGTGATGGAGGATCTGGGGAGCGGCGCCCTCCTGGACCTCTCGCTCCTCGGCCTCCGGCGCGAACCCCTGGCATCCGACGCCATCCGTGCCGGGGTGGACTTGGTGACCTTCAGCGGGGACAAGCTGCTGGGGGGGCCGCAGGCAGGCATGCTGGTGGGCCGGCGTGACCTGCTGGAGTGCGCCCGGCGCAACCCGCTGGCGCGGACCGTCCGGATCGACAAGCTCAGCCTCGCCGCCCTGGAGGCTACGCTGCGCCTGTACCGCGAACCCGAGCGGGCGCTCCTGGAGATCCCCATTCTCCGGATGCTCCGCCTGACCTCGGACGCCATCGGGGCGCGGGCGCTGGCACTGGCTGGCGCCCTCCGGTCCGCGGTCCCGGATGTGGCCATCACCATCGAGGACGAGACCTCCGAGGTTGGCGGCGGCGCCCTGCCCCTGCAGGCCATCCCCACCCGCGTCCTGGCCCTCCGCCCGGGCCGGGAGCGGGCCACGGACGTCGAGGCGCGCCTGCGGCGGGGATCGCCGCCCGTCCTGGTTCGCATCAAGGAGGATCGGATCCTCCTGGACCTCCGCACGGTGGCGGCCCCGGAAGAGGCGGCGCTCCTCCAGGCGCTTCGCGCGGCGCTGGCCCCGGGGACCGGAGGAAGCGCATGACCCAGGACGCGGCGGCGCCGGCGGATCGGGCGAGCCCGTCGGCAGCCGACCTGCTCCCCGTCGCGCAGAACCAGCGGACGCCCCCCGAGGTGCTGGAGCAGATCCTGGGGCATCCCGCCCTCTCGGCCGACGTGGTCATGGCCCTTCTCCGCCACCCGCAGGTGCCGGGCGCCGCCATGGCCCAACTGGCCGAGGGCGCCACAGGCGCCATCCTGGAAGTCCTCCTGGGCTCGCTGGACCGCGTCGGGCGATGGGTGGAGGCGCTGGAGGCGCTCCTCCGCAATCCGGCCGTCCCGGAGGTGAAGCATCCTACCCTCCAGCGACAGATCGAGGTCGCCAAGAAGCGGGGCGCGGAGGGGTCGAAGAAGAGCCTGCTGCTCCAGATCAAGGAACTGCCCGTGGGGCAGAAGCTGTCCCTGGCCAAGAAGGGGAACAAGGACGTCCGGATGATCCTGATCAGGGACAGCAACGAGATGATCGCCCTCGAGGTGGCGGGGTCCCCGCGCATCACCGATGGCGAGATCCTGGCCATCGCCCAGATGCGGGACGTCTCGGACAAGATCCTCCGGTACATCGCCTCCAACCGGATGTACCGGCAGAATCACCAGATCGTGTTGTCGTTGCTGCACAACCCCAGAACCCCCGTCGGCGTGTCCCTGGGCCTGGGCATCAGCGGCCTCTCGGATCGGGAGCTGACCGATCTGGTCAAGAACCGGAACATCCCGGGGGCGGTCTCCCGCGCCGCCAAGCAGATCCAGGACCGGCGCAGGGCACCGCAGACGCCGGCGGGCGGCGGGCATTAGGCCATGCCGGGCCTCTTCGTCACCTTCGAGGGGGGTGAGGGAACGGGGAAGACCACCCAGCTCAAGGCGCTCTTGGCCCACCTCCGGGCTGCGGGCCGGGATGCCATCGAGACCCGGGACCCCGGCGGCACGCCCATCGGAAAGCAGATCCGCGGGCTCCTCCTGGACCCGGAGAACACCCGGATGGCGGCCGCGTCGG
>METI01000216.1:22050-22172 GCA_001771285.1 candidate division NC10 bacterium RIFCSPLOWO2_12_FULL_66_18 | reverse complement strand
CCGTGGATCTGGGCGACCTGGCCGGTATAGCCCATGCCGTTCAGGCGTCGCACCAGGAACGTGAGCGTGTCCCGGTGTTCCGTGAATACGATGAGCTTCTCCCCGCTGAACTTGGCGTCGGT
>METI01000216.1:21890-22032 GCA_001771285.1 candidate division NC10 bacterium RIFCSPLOWO2_12_FULL_66_18 | reverse complement strand
TTCGAACTTGGATTCCTGGCCCAGGTCGTGAACCTTTGTGGCCAACCCGAGGAGATGCTTGACCTGCTCCCTCTCCGCCAGGAGGTCCGCAAGGGAAGCCGCAACCACACCCTGGAGCAACGTGTCCTCGGCGGCCTCGTTC
>METI01000216.1:19932-21879 GCA_001771285.1 candidate division NC10 bacterium RIFCSPLOWO2_12_FULL_66_18 | reverse complement strand
CGCCTCGGGCGCTTCGTCGTCCGCCGTCTTGGCTTCCAGAACGTCATCGTCCTCGCGAATCCGCTGCTGAAGGAGCACCAACTGCTCGAACGTCAGCTTGCCGTCCTGGACATCGGCGATGAGCCGATCCAGCTTCTCGATGCGGCGTTCAAAGGAGCGCAGGAGCGCGTACGTGGAGCTGGCCAGGCGGCGCTGGAACACGCTCATGGCCAGGCGCGCCGCCTCGCGGTTCAGCAGCTTCGCCCGGTTATACACGAACCGGAGATACTCGGTGGTCTCGTCGTACAGCGCCTGCTCGCTCATCTCGCCCTGAGTCAACTGGTGGGTCAGCGTGTCCGAAATCCGCGTGGGGTAGAGCGGCCGACCATCCAGGTACACCATCTCTTCCTTGGTGCGCCGGATGAAGCGACGCTGGCGATGATCGGCGGGATAGGCGTCGAACGCCTCCGGCGTCGAGAGCACGTCAGGCTCGAGCAAGCGCCAGAGGGCGTAGTAGGGGTAGTCCTTTCCCATGTGCGGCGTGGCGGTGAGGAGCAGCAGGTGATTGGCGCTCCAGGGAAGCCGCCAGCGCCCTTCAACCCCCGGCACGCCCGCCAGCGCCTCGGCCAGACAATACCGGTCGGTCTTTCGGACGCGGAGATCACCCCCGCGATCCGCCGACAGCTTGTGGGCCTCATCGAAGATGACGAGGTCGTAGGGCGCAACGGCGGATTCCTTGAGCCGCGTGAAGACGCGGGGGCTCGCCAGCGTATCCATGCTGACGATGACCTGGTCGCTGGTTGCGCCAACAAAGGGGTTCTCATTTCGGGCGTCGGCCCCCTCCACGATACGGAATGGAAGATTGAAGAGCCTCAGCAGCTCCCTTCGCCAGTTGCCAACCAGGCCGGCGGGTGCCACGACAAGGATGCGCCGCAGCAGGCGACGCGACAGCATCTCACGCATGTAGAGCCCGGCCATGATGGTCTTCCCGGCCCCCGCATCGTCGGCCAAGAGGAACCGCAGCCGAGGCTGGCGGAGCATCTGGTCGTACACGGCAAGGCGCTGGTGAGGAAGCGGATCGATGTTGGAGATTTCGGTAGCGAAGGTGGGATTTGCGAGGTGGCCGAAGGAGAGCCGTTCCCCTTCGGCGAGCACCTTGACCACGTTGGGATCCGCGGTGAAGTCCAGGGTGGGGCGCGGCTTTTCCGCTTCCTTCTTCCCGGCAGGTAATGACTCTTCGTCATCCCCAAGCGCCAGGTTCCGGAGTTGATTCCAGGAAAGCTGCGAAGGCTTCGCCTGTCCGTTCTCCCAGCGGTTCACCGTCGCGAATGAGACCCCGAGGCTCTGCGCCAGGGCTTGCTGGGTGAGACCGAGACTTCCCCTCAGCCGCTTTATCCGATCTGGATAATCGTCCGTTGGGCTCCGCCCGATCAGTTGCCCTTTGCTTGTTGCTGATTCCATGTCCGAATTCAAAATATGAATTGCGAACTATATAACACATGCTATGCCGTATGTCAAGATGGCACGCGATCATCTAGCCTAATCGGTAAATTATTGAATTTAAACATTTCCATAGAGGCGAAGTGATGAGATGGGGAGGGTACTTGAGGGAGAGGGAACCTTTTCACTTGGAGGAAAGCGAAACCGGCAGGTTTCGAACCTTACCAGGATCGAAGAGAGGGGTATTCATCAGAAGAAAAGAGCCGACCCCTAGATCACGAGAGCCCCGGGCGAGATACCCAGGGCTCTGTGCGTTTCGAGCGGTGTTCGATCAGTCCGGACAGCCGCTACCGGATGGCACCCTTCAGCACCTTTCCCGCCTTGAACCTCGGCACCTTCGCGGCCTTGATCTTGATCGTCTCGCCTGTCTGAGGATTCCTCCCGTTCCGAGCGGCCCGGCGACCGACCGAGAAGGTGCCGAATCCGACCAGGCCTACCCGCTTGCCGCGCCGCAATGAGTCCCGCACA